>SXTU01000308.1 GCA_005791875.1 Verrucomicrobiales bacterium | reverse complement strand
GGCGCTGGCCGCCGGACAGTTCGTGCGGCTGAGGGTCCACGCGGTCGGCAAGGCCGACGGAGGCGAGCGCGGCCATCGCCTTCTCGCGGCGCTCGTCGGGCGTGACGCCGGCATAGACCATCGGCAGCTCGACGTTGCGCAGCGCGGTGGCGCGGGCGAGGAGGTTGAAGGTCTGGAAGACAAAGCCGATTTCGCGGTTACGGATTTCCGCCAGCTCGTTGTCGTCCATGCCGCTGACGTCGGTGCCATTCAGCTCGTAGGTGCCGGTCGTGGGAGTATCGAGGCAGCCGAGGAGGTTCATCATCGTGGACTTGCCCGAGCCGCTCGGCCCCATGATGGCGACGTATTCGCCGCGCTCGATGGAGAGCGAGACGCCGCGCAACGCGTGGATCGTCTCAGCGGCCATCTGGTAGCTGCGCCAGATGTTTTGGAGGCAAATCAGAGGCACGGGAGAAAGCTTTTAGCCACAGATGGACACGGATGAAACACAGATAGGAGGGGAGGGAATCTATCAGGAGAGCAGGAGGGCAGGAAGGGGATGCCGACCGCACGCGTATTTGCTTTCTCTCCTGCCTTCTTGCTCTCCTTATGAAAATCCCATCTGTGTTTCATCTGTGTCCATCTGTGGCCGAAATTATTTCTTCTCCGCTTCTCCTGGTGGTTCCTTCTCGTTTTCCACCTTGACCTTCTTGCCGTCCTCCAACTCGCGGTTGATGGCCTTGAAGCCGCCGGAGATGACTTCCGCGTTCTCGGTCACGCCCTCGATGATTTCCACGAAGCTGTCGTCGCTGATGCCGCGCTTGACGGGGACTTGCTTCACGGAGTCGCCGTCGTGCTGGAAGATGACCTCGACGGGCTTGGGCGGCTCGTCCTTCTTCTTGCCGGCGGGACCACCCTTGTCGCCGTTGCCATAGCCTTCCTTCGCGTCGGACTTTGCGGCCTTGTCGTCCTTGCCCGCCGCGCCCTTGGGCATCCGTGTGGTGACGCTCTGGATGGGCACGCACAAGACGTTCGTGCGGTAGCGCGTCTCGACTTCGGCGGTCACGCTCATGCCGGGGCGAAAAACCTCCTTGTCCTTCACGCGGATGCGGACCTCGAACTTGGTCGCCTCCTGCTGCGTGCCCGCAGCGCTTGATTTCGCAGTGTTTGCTATCTCCGTCACTTCGCCGGCGAACTTGCGGTCGCGGAAGGAGTCCAGCTCGAGCCGCGCAATTTGCCCGACCTTGATGAGCACCACGTCCACCTCACCGATGTCCACGCGCGCCTCCATCGTGTCGAGGTCGGCGATGGTCATCACGTCGGTGCCAGCCATCGTGGCAGTGCCGACGACGCGCTCCCCCTTCTGCGAGTTGAGCTTGCTGATGGTGCCACCGAGTGGGGAGTAAATCGTGGTTTTCGCGAGGTCATCGAGCGAACGGGCGAGCGCGGCGTTCGCGACTTCGGTCTGGTGCCGCGCGGACTTCACCTGCGCCTGCGTGACTTCGTAGCCAGTCTTCGCCTCCTGATACTGCGACTCGGACATCAGCTTGCCGTCGAAGAGCTTTTTGTTCCGCTCGAACTCAAGCCGCGCCTTCTCCTGGTTCGCGAGCGCGAGCGTGAGGCCGGCCTGCGAGGACTTGAAGCTGGCATCGGCAGAGTTCGTGTTGGCGATGTAGAGGTCGGGTTTGATTTTCAGGAGCAGGTCGCCCTTCTGCACGCGCTGGCCTTCCTTCACGGGCAGGTCGGTGATTTCGCCGCTCACTTCCGGGCTAATTTTGACGAGCGTTACCGGCTGGATTTTGCCGGTGGCGACGACGACCTCGGTGAGGTTGCGGCGGGCGACCTTCTCGGTTTGAACGGTGATGAAGACGACCTTGTTCTTGTTGAACCACCACCAGCCACCCCCGCCCGCCGCCCCGAGCAGCAGCAGCACAAGGAACCATCGCAGGCCGGAGCGGCGCTTGGGTTTGGGGGGCACGGACATAAAATCAAGACCCGATGACGGGCGAAGAGTTTCACGGAAGGCCAGCGGAGTTCAACTGGCGAAACGATGGGAGCGCTGCGTTCACGCCGCAGAAGGTTGCCACGGGAGAAGCGCGCCCGGACGGCCTCGACTCACGCACGTCTCTGCGGCCTGAAGGCCGCGTCCCCTCAAATCTCCACCTGCATGCCCAGCTCGACGACGCGGTTGGCGGGCAGGCCGAAGTAGGACGTGGCGGTCTGCGCGTTGCGGGCCAGCATGGCGAAGAGCCATTTGCGCCAGCGCGACATCCGGGCCTTGCCGGTGTCGAGGACAGTCTCGCGGCTCAGGAAGAAGGTCGTCTTCGCAATCTCCAGCGGGCCGCCGGCGAGGGTGCAGGTTTGCAGGAGCTTGAGCACATCCGGCTCCTCCATGAAGCCGTAGTGGCCGACGACGCGCTGGAAGCCGCAGGGGAGTTGCTCGACCTGCACGCGCTCGGCCTCGGGGACGTGCGGAATTTCGTCGGTGACAATGGTGAGGAGGATGTTGCGCGCGTGGAGAACTTTGTTGTGCTTGAGATTGTGAAGCAGTGCGACGGGCGTGCCGTTGGGGTTGCCGGCCATGAAGATGGCGGTGCCGGGCACGCGCAACGGCGGGTTGGCCTCGATGTCAGCGAAGAACAAATCGCGCGGCAGCGTGGCGTTTTTGAGCCGCTCCCAGACGAGGCGGCGACCGGTCTTCCACGTGGCCATGATGGCGAAGATGGCCGCGCCGGCAACGAGCGGGAACCAGCCGCCGTGGGTGACTTTCAGCAGGTTCGAGCTGAGGAAGGCCAGCTCGACGGAGAGCAGAAGGCCGCAGAGCGCCAGCGCTTGCAGGCGCGACCAGCCCCAGAGGCGACGGGCTGCGAAGTAGAATAGGCACGTCGTGATGACCTCGGTGCCAGCCACCGCGACACCGTAAGCGGCGGCGAGATTCGAGGAGGTGCCGAAGCCCAGCACCAGGCCGATGCACGCGGTCATGAGGGCCCAGTTGACGTGCGGCATGTAAATCTGCCCGCGCTCGTGGCGGCTGGTGTGGCGGATAATCATGCGAGGCAGGTAGCCGAGCTGGATGGCTTGCATCGAGAGCGAGAACGCGCCGGAGATGAGCGCCTGCGAGGCGATGCACGCCGCACCGGTCGCCAGCGCGATGAGCGGGTAGAGCGCCCACGTCGGGGCGAGATGGAAGAAGGGGTTGCCAGCCTTCGCCGGGCTGGGGTCGTCGAGCAGGAGCGCGCCCTGGCCGAGATAATTCAAGAACAGCGCCGGCAGCACTATGGCGAACCACGCGCAGCGGATGGGCCGCACTCCGAAGTGCCCCATGTCCGCGTAGAGCGCCTCGCCGCCGGTCACGACAAGGAACACCGCGCCGATGATGACGAAGCCCTGGTGGCCGTTGGTGAGCAGCAGGTGGAGGCCGTTCCACGGGTTGAACGCCACGAGCACTTCGGGCCGGAGGAGGACGCCCTTGATGCCGAGGACCGCGAGCGTGAGGAACCACAGCACCATGACAGGGCCGAACATTTTTCCCACCAAGCCTGTCCCGAGCCGCTGGATGCTGAATAGCGCGACAAGAATGCCCACGGCAATCGGCGGGATGAAGTGCTTGATGCCGGGAGCCGCGATGCTCAGGCCCTCCACGGCGCTCAATACCGTCATCGCGGGCGTAATCATGCCGTCGCCGTAGAGCAGTGCCGCGCCGAAGACGCCGCCGGCCATGAGCACCGCGCGCACCCGGTTCGGGCGTTCCTTATCCGGGAAGGCGAGCGCCATCAGCGAGAGAATGCCGCCCTCCCCGCGGTTGCTGGCGCGCAGAACGAAGCCCAGATACTTCACGCTCACGATGAGGATGAGCGACCAGAAGATGAGCGAGAGAACGCCCAGCACGTTGGCCGGGGTCGCGGGCAGGGCGTGCGAGCTTTCCGGGTTGAAGCACTCGCGCATCGCGTAGAGCGGGCTGGTGCCGATGTCGCCGAGCACGACTCCGAGTGCTGCGATGGTGAGCAGTCCGAGCCGCGTGCGCGCGTCGTGGACTCCCGGCGGGATGTGACTAGCGGCAGCGCGAGCAGCCATGCGGGGCGCATGATAGCCATGGTTTTTTCGGTTCCCACTCCGGGCTTTCGCAGCCCGCGCTGCTTGCCGGAGCCTGTGATTCCCGGAGAATCACTGCGATGGGTCTCGTCGAGTTCCTGAGAATTGCCGCCGGGCGCGCCCCCGAGGCGGTGGCCATCGCTGGCCGCACGACGGGCGTGCGCTACGGGATGGTCGGGCGTCGCGTGAATGCGCTCGCGGAGTCCTGGAGGGCGCGGGGCCTCGTTGCGGGCGATCGTGTGGCCTTTCTCGACCTCAACGGCGAGCGTTTTCTGGAGGCGTACTTCGCCGCGGCCGCCGGCGGGTTCATCTTCGTGCCGCTCAACACGCGGCTCTCTGCTGCTGAACTGACGGGCATCCTCAAGCTTGCGGAACCCGCACTGCTCTGCGGCGAAGCGGCGCTGCTCGACGCTCTGGGGCCGCTGCCTGTGAAAGACATCCTGCGCCTCGGAGGCGAAGCGTGTGCGCTCGAGCGCGCTATCGCGGCGGCACGGCCCTACGGCGGAGATGCGGCGCTGTCCGATGGCGATCCGGCGCAGCTCTACTTCACGAGTGGCACCACGGGCGCGCCACGCGGAGTCATCCTCACCCACGGCAATG
>SXTU01000307.1 GCA_005791875.1 Verrucomicrobiales bacterium | reverse complement strand
TGCCACGGCGGTTGCGGGTGGAAAAATGACCGTCGGGGATGCGTTGAAAACCTACCGCACACGGCTCCATGGTGATGGTTCACTCAAGCCCCGGACCAAGGCCTATCGCGAGGAGTGCATCAGCAAGCTGCTGCGCACCTGTTCGAGTGGCTGAAGCCAAGGGAGGGCGGTGGCAGGGCGGAGCCGTATGTCGCCCGGTCCCAGCATCCACCACCGAGCAGCCGGACCCCGAGTAGGGCTTGAGTTCGGCGGCATTGGCAGCGGCGCAAAGCGCCAACACAACAATGGCACCGGCGGCAAATCGCATGAACAGATTTTTCACCGCGTTTTTGACGCGCATCGGCTCCGACTCATCGGAACAATTTCTTGCCGAGAACCTCGACGACGCGTCAGATAGCCTGTCACCATGAAACTCATGAAAGCCCTTACCTCTCTCCTTTCCGCGCTCCTGCTTGTCACCGCTGCTGCGCCCGCCGCTGATTTCCGCGCTGGGGCCGCCGTCGTGGATGTCACGCCCGCCGTGCTGCCCGTGCTCGTCAATGGCGGGATGCTCAACCGCAGCGTGGACAAGGTGAACACGCGCGTGAACGCCCGCGCGCTCGCGCTGTCCGATGGCCGCGAGCAAATCGCCATCGTCGTCGTGGACAGTTGCATGATGGGCCGGCCCTTGCTCGACGAGGCGAAGGCGCTCGCGGCCAAGCGCACCGGCATCGCCGCGAACCGCATCCTCATCTCCGCCACGCACGCGCACAGCGCGCCTTCCGCGTTCGCCTGCCTCGGCACGGACGCCGACCCGCGCTACCTCCCGTTCCTGCGGGACAAGCTCGTCGAGGCCGTCGTCGCCGCGCAGAAGAACTTGGAGCCCGCGCGCATCGGCTGGGCGAAGGGCAGCGCGCCGGAGTTCACCGCGTTGCGCCAATGGATTCGCCGGCCCGACCGTCTCGCGGAGGACCCGTTCGGCAACAAAACCCTGCGCGCCAACATGCACGCGGGCCGCGTGTGGGACGACGTGACGGGCGAGGCTGGCCCCGAAGACCCCGACCTCACGCTCATTTCCATCCAGTCGCGAGAAGGCCGCCCTCTCGCCGTGCTCGGCAACTTCTCGATGCACTACTTCGGCGACCGCGACATCAGCGCGGACTACTTCGGCTTGTTCAGCGAAGGGCTGAAGACGCGTCTCGTCGCCAGCGCGCCCGCCGGCAAAGCGCCGTTCGTCGGCATCATGTCGCACGGTTGCAGCGGCGACATCTACCGCGTGGACTACAAGATTCCTGAGAAGGACCGGCCCAAGCACACGATTCAAGAATACGCCGACGGCTTGCTGGACATCGCGATGAAGGCGCTCGCGGGCATCCAGCATCGCGTCGACGCGGACATCGCGATGGCCGAGAAGCGCTTGCCGATGAACTACCGCGTGCCGGACAAGCAGATGCTCGAATGGTCCAAGTCCATCGTGAAAGAGATGGGCGACCGCCTGCCAAAGACGACCACCGAGGTCTATGCGCGCGAGCAAATCATCCTGCACGAGATGCAGCGCACCGAGGTCGTGGTGCAGGCGCTGCGCATCGGGGACATCGGCATCGCGACGACGCCGAATGAAACCTACGCGGTGACGGGCTTGAAGATTAAGGCCGCCAGCCCGCTGCGGAACACGATGGTCATTGAGCTGGCCAACGGCGCGGACGGCTACATCCCGCCGCCCGAGCAGTATCCGTTCGGGGGCTACAACACGTGGCCCGCGCGCTCCGCCGGCCTCGAAGTGCAGGCCGAACCGAGGATTGCGGAGGCGGCGATTCACCTGCTGGAGAAGGTCACGGGGCAACCGCGCCGTCCGTGGAAGTTGCCCGAAGGCCCCGCCACGCGCGCCGTGCTCGACGCGAAGCCGCTCGCTTACTGGCGGCTGAATGAGTTCACCGGCCCCATCGCCGCCGACGCCACGAGCCACGGTCATCACGCGGCTTACGAGCCAGCAATCACTTACTATCTCGATGGCCCGCGACCGGCGGAGTTCGCGTCGAAGGAGGAACTCAACCGCGCCCCGCACTTCGTCGGTGGCCGTTTACGCGCGCGGCTGGAGCAGCTCGGCGACCGCTACTCCGTTTCACTGTGGGTGTGGAACGGGATGCCCAACGACGGCCGCGACGTGAGCGGCTGGCTCCTGTCGCGCGGCCCGGACCACGGGCTCAACGCTGCGAGCGAGCACCTCGGCATCGGCGGCAAGAGCGGGCACACGGGCAAGCTCGTCTTCTTCCGTGGCGACGACGCGGGCGGCATTGTTGCCGGCAAGACGGAGATTCCGCGCTGGCAGTGGCATCACGTCGCGCTCGTCCGCGACGGCCAGACGGCGCGCGTCTACCTCGACGGCCAGCTCGAACTCGAAACCAAGCTGCCCACAAAGTCCGCGCCCGCCGGCTTCGGCCAACTCTTCCTCGGCGGCCGCAGCGACAACGACTCGAACTGGGAAGGCCGCCTCGATGAAATCGCCATCTTCGACCGTGCCCTCACAGCGCGCGAGGCCGCACGTCTCGCTGGCAAGTAGCGCACCTTCTCCCTTCCTCGGAGGAGGGGAGAAGGTGGCCGAAGGCCGGATGAGGGGCGGGGCCGCCAACGCCGACGCACGCAACCCCTCACCCCTACCCTCTCCCCTCATCCGATGAGGGGAGAGGGAGCCACCGCACTCAAAGACGTCGCACTCTCGCTGAACCTCACCTGACTTGCCCACGTCCATATTCGCTAACTGCCACTCTCCACCTCATGAACACCACACCCTCCTCGCGCCGCAGCTTCCTCCAAGCCGCACTCGCCGCTGCCAGTGCCCCTGCCCTGCTCACCGCCGCCAATCCCAACAGCAAGATCGGCGTCGCCTGCATCGGCGTGCGCGGGCGCGGCAACTCGGTGATGGGCAGCTTCCTCGCCGAGCCGGATTGCGAGATCACGCACATCTGCGACCTCCGTGCCAACGTCCGCGAGCAGCGCGGCGCGGAAGTCGAGAAGCGCACCGGCCGCAAGCCCAAGCTCGTGGAGAACTACCGCAACCTCCTGGCCGACCCAAGCATTGACGCCTTCATGGTCGCCACCCCGGACCATTGGCACGCCATGCTGACCATCGAGGGCTGCCTCGCGGGCAAGGACGTTTACGTGGAGAAGCCCGCCAGCCACAACATCGCGGAAGGCCGCGTGGCCGTGGCTGCCGCCCGCAAGCGCGACCGCATGGTGCAGATGGGCACGCAGATTCGCAGCGCCCCGTGGCTACGCGAGGCGCGGGAGTTCGTCCAGAGCGGTGCGCTGGGCAAGGTCATCTCCGGCCGCGCGTGGGAGACCGAGCGCACCGGGCCGGTGAAGCTCGCACCCGACGGCCAGCCGCCGGCGGGCTTCGATTACAACATCTGGCAAGGCCCCGCGCCCGAGCGCCGCTACAACGAGACCCTCGTCGCCAGCGCGTGGCGGTGGATGTTCAACTACGGCACCGGCGACCTCGGCAACGACGGCGTCCACCGCATTGACTACGCCCGCTACGTCATGGGCCTCGATGCCCTGCCCGACGCCGTGAGCTGCGCCGGCGGCAAGTTCTTCCACGACGACGACCAGCAATGGCCGGACACGCAGTTCGTCACCTACGAATATCCGAAAGCCGTGCTCCAATACGAGATGCGCCTCTGGTCCACGCCGCGCCTCCACGACGCCGGCGAGGGCGCGGTCATCCACGGCGAGAACGGCTGGATACTCGTCACGAACACCTCCTGGAAAGCCTTCGATCCCGCCGGCAAGGTGATGAAGGAAGGCCGTGGCGATGCTGCCGACCGCGCGCACGTGCGCAACTTCCTCGACGCCGTGAAGAGCCGGAAGCGCGAGACGCTGAACCAGGAAATCTACTCCGGCCACGTCAGCACCTTGATGTGCCACGCCGGCAACATCGCCTGGCGCACCGGCAAGAAGCTGCGCATCAACCCCAAGACCGAGACCTTCGACGACGCCGAGGCGAACAAGCTCGTCGGCCGCGAGCACCGAAAGGGGTTTGAACTGCCGAAGATTGGGTAGGCGTGGGGCGGACAGGGCGCGACCTTTGCACTACGGCTTGGCAAGTCGGTAGAATTTCCGCGTGGCGGAAACGGGCACCACGATGCTGATAGACCCGCCATTGGTTTGAAGGCTGCCGGGTTCGGTGCTCCAAGTGACAGGTGGCGACAAGTTCAGTGCCGATTCGACTCGGAAGCCGCCTGAGGTATCCGGCCAAAGCAACGTCAGCGAACCGCCCGTTTTTGAAGTAGCCAGCAAGGGTGCGCTGGTAACTGCGACACTGTGGTAGGCACCGGCTGAAATTGCCAACACACCGGCGAGGCCGGAAGGAACATTGGTCTGGCCATTCCCGCTGAGTCCCCATACCACGAGCGTCCCGTTGTTCTTCAAAGCCAGATTGTGAATGTGGCCCACGGCAATCGCCACGACTCCACTTTGCGCCGCTGTGGGCACGGACGTTTGGCCGTCAAGGTTATCGCCCCACGCCACCACGACGCCATCGGCCTTCAACGCCGTGGTGTGGTAGCCTCCTGCTCCTATCGCGACGACTCCGCCCGAAGCTGAAGCCGGCACGGTGGATTGGCCGAACCCATTGTGCCCCCATGCCACAACAGCTCCGCTAGTCTTCAATGCAATGCTGTGATATTCGCCGGCAGCGATGGCTGCCACTCCGCTTTGCGCCGCGACTGGCACCGTCGTTTGCCCAGAATCCGCCCGTCCCCACGCCACAATGGTTCCATCGCCCTTCAATGCCAGCGCATGGTAGCCACCTGCCGCAACCGCAACCACCCCGGACTGGGCAGCCGCAGGCACAGTGACCTGACCTTCCACGTTGCGCCCCCATGCCACGACTGAGCCGCCCGTTTTCAAAGCGACTGTGTGGTAATAGCCTGCCGCCACCGCCATGACGCCGCTCTGTGCTGCGGCTGGGATGGTCACTTGGCCTTCACTGTTGCTACCCCAAGCGAACAACGTTCCGTCGTCCTTCAAGGCCACAGTATGTGAGTGGCCTGCCGTCACTGCCAAAACTCGGCTCAAGTTCGCCGGCACCGCCGTCTGCCCAAAATCATTTCTGCCCCATGCGCTAACCGTTCCCGGTTGAGGGAGCGAAATCGTGAGCACCGCAGGAGGCGCGCTCGTCACGCTGCCGCCACTGTTTGAGACGACAACCTCGTAACTTCCCGCGTGGCTGGCTTGCACACCTATCACGCTGTAAGACCCGCTGGTCGCACCAGTAATGTTCACCCCATTCTTCCGCCACTGGTAGCTGAGAGGAGCCGTTCCAGAGGCGGACACGGTAAGATATAAACCCCGTCCTGCGACAACGGTTTGGCTCGCCGGCGGGGTGGTGATGCTGGGCGGGGGAACGACTGTAAGCGTCGCTGCTCCACTTGTCGTTGAACCACCGATGTTGCTGACGATGACATCGAAACTCCCTGCATCGCCAGTTTGCACATTGTTGATGGTGTAGCTGGAGCCGGTCGCTCCGCCAATGGTGGAACTGTTTTTGCGCCATTGATAGGACAGCGTTCCCACGCCACTGGCAGCAACTGAAAACGTCACATTGTTTCCCACGCCGACGGTCTGGCTTTGCGGCGGAGTGTTGATGCTTGGCGGTG
Organism: Verrucomicrobiales bacterium; assembly: GCA_005791875.1. GTDB lineage: Bacteria > Verrucomicrobiota > Verrucomicrobiia > Limisphaerales > SXTU01 > SXTU01. The sequence continues at coordinate 1,157 of SXTU01000307.1, read as the reverse complement.
CCGGCGGAACCATGGTGAAAAGTCCGGTTTGGTATCCGCCACCACTCGATTTAGTTAAGAACACGGTGCCTGATGTCGCGGAATCGCAGCTCAACTGAGAGGTGAAGCCAGGGCCGGTGACGGAGTCGTCGTAGGAGATGTAGCCGGCTGCGGTCGGAATCCTGGTGTAGCTGTAGGTTCCCGAACTGTTTGCGACACCAACGATGCCCACTACGTTGTAGGTATTGCCTGAAGCGGCGGGCAAGAACCGGTAGGAACCGTCGGTGGCAAAAGGAGATGCTCCGCTGGTGATGGTCACGGTGATGGTGTAGCCGGCGATAGACGTTGGGGATGTTCCGGAATACAGAAAGAATGTTCCGGATTGGCTGCCGCCACCCACTCGCGTCAGCACGTAGCTGCCCGAACTAGCCGTGCTGAAGGTGCAGTTGGCAGTGAGCGCGCCGCTAATCGCATCTGATAATGACAGCGTCGCCGTGTTCGTCCCGGTTTTCGTGTATGTGTGCGTGCCAGTGCTCGCTGAGATGGAACCAGAAATCGGGACAATCGCGTAAGTGCTGTCCAGTGCCGAAGGGAGGAAGCGATATGCACCGCTGCTGGCGAACGGAAAGCTACCGCTAGAAATGGTTAGTTGGATTGTCCGCCCTGCTAGGGTTGAAGGCGACTGCGCGTAAGCTGCTGCATATGGCAGTCCCATCAGAATGAGGCACCAGAGGAGGCAGCGGCGGGACGTGCTCATCGCTTTCAGTATTCCTCGCTCATCTGCTTGTCGCCGTGCTCGGGATTGGGGACGAGCTTCTTCGCCTTGGGATGCACCACGAAATCCAGATACTCCAAGGGGATTTGCCCGAGCAGGTTCGGCACATCGTCATCCACCTCCACGACCTCGAAGATGCCGCGCCGGCCCATCAACTCCAGCCGCACCGGCTCATAGACCGCCCGCCGCCGGACGCCGTTGGTGGTCTTCGATTGAATCTCACTGTCGCGCCCGAGGCCCAGCGCCTTGATGACTCCGGCCTGCAAGTAGAGCCGCGTCGCCCCGGTGTCCACCAAGGCCTCGGCCTCCACCGTGCGCGGGCGATGTTTCAAAACCTTCGCCGCGTGCAGCACCAAGTCGGCTTGGTTCGTGAGCTTCATCTGCACAATTACTTTTCCCATGA
>SXTU01000046.1 GCA_005791875.1 Verrucomicrobiales bacterium | reverse complement strand
GGTCGGTCCAGGTGTTCGCGCGCTTGTCCACGCCGAAAACCTCATGGCCGTCCGCGAGCAGGCGCAACGCGAGGTTCGTGCCGATCTGCCCGCTGGAGCCGAAGAGGAGGATGCGCATGGTGGAAGTCGGTTTCGGGTTTCTAGTTGGAAGTTCGGGTTGCCCGCGGATGAAAGTGGGAGCCGCGAGCTAACTCAACTCGAAACTCCAGACGGCAGACGTGCCTGAGCCTGCGGGAAAGCCCGGCCGCAGCTGGCGCAGCCGGACAATGGACTTGTTTCCGAGGGTTGATGAACTAGGCTCGCGCGCGTCCGGCCCGCATGAAAACCATCACGCTCATCCAACGGCTACGAACAGGGTTCGGCGTGCTCTGCATGGTCGCGCTCGTGGTCGGGGTTGGCGTCGCATGGCAGGGATGGCGGTCACTGGAGCGGCAGTTCGCCGCGGAGCACCTGCGCGGCCGGACCGCTGCGGCGACGGAGCGGATGCGCTTCGCCACGCTGCAAATGGGCGAGGCACTGCTGGGCGTGCTGCTGGACCCGGCGAGCCAAGTGGAGCGCCGCAAGAAGCTCAAGGCCGCTGAGGAGTTGACCCGCGTCATCGGCGAGCTGCGCCCGCTCTTGCGCGATCAGCGGGAGGCGCAGCGGGATGCGTATCTCGCCTTGAATGCCATCAGCGACCAGGACACTTCCGAGCTGAACGTGATCGAGGACAAGGTGCTTGCGCTGGCCGCGACGGATCTGGCCGCAGCCCGGAGCGAATACGCCGAAAAGTATCTGCCCGCGCGCCGCAGGCAGGAGCAACTGTTGAACGACTTCGCGAGCCTCGCCGCGCAGCTCGGCCCGGCGGAGCTGGACTGGCACCCCATCGCCTTCAGCGCGGCGCTGGCGGCGGTCGTGCTCGCGGCAGTTGGTGCCTGGCTCGCGCGCCGGACAGAGGTGGCGTTTGCGAATTCCCTCCAGGCGCTCTGGCAGGGCGTGGACCGCCTCCGCAGCGGCGTGCTAGGCGAGCCGATCCAACTGCCCGAGCGCAACGAATGCACCGTGCTGGCAGAGTCCCTCAACCGTCTCGGCACAGAGATGGCCGAGCTGGCCGCGCAGCTCCGACAGTCCGGCGGCGACGTGCTCACCGTCAACGGCACGCTCGGCGCGGCGTTGGGCGCAAGCAAGCAGGGCATGGCTGAAATGGAGTCGCTCGCCGCCGGTCTCGGCGCGTCCGCGCGCCGCGTGTTGAACACCTCCGCCGAGCTGTCGCGCACGATCCACTCCGTCTCCATCGTCGCCGATCAGACGGCGATGCTCACAGACTCCAGCCGCATCGGCCTGACGCGCATGGGCCAGACCATGCAGGCCATCCACCACGCCGCCGACGGCATCAACGCCAAGCTCGGCATCCTCAACGAGAAAGCCGCAAACATCAGCCAGGTCATCACCACGATGGCCAAGGTCGCGGACCAGACGAACCTTCTCTCGCTCACCGCCGCCATCGAGGCGGAGAAGGCCGGCGAGTATGGCCGCGGCTTCGCAGTCGTCGCCACGGAGATCCAGCGCCTCGCCGACCAGACGGCCGTGGCTGCCGAGGACATCGAGCAGATGGTGCGCGAGATGCAGGCCGCCGTGACCTCCGGCGTGATGGGCATGGACAAGTTCGCCGATGAAGTCCGCCAGGGCGTGGGCGACGTGCAGCAGGTCAGCGGGCAGCTCGATCGCGTGCTCCAGCACGTGCAGGCGATCACGCCGCAGATCGAGTCCGTCAACACCACCATGCGCGCGCAGACCGAGGGCGCGCGGCAGATTTCCGAGAGCGCCACGAAGTTCGGCGATTTCTCCCGCGCCACGACCGATGCGCAACGGCAGGCGTGGACTGCGGTGGACGACTTCGAGTCCGCCGCCCGCCGCATGCAGGCGCGCACCGCCCGGTTCAACCTCAAGACCTGATCCCGCCCGGCCATGAAACGATTCAAATTCTGGCAGAAGCTCACGCTGCTCGGCGTCCTGTTCGCGCTGCCGTTCGGAGCCGTGTTCTTCTACGAGTTCTTCGCCATCAAACATCCGCGCGAGCTGGTGCGGACGCGCGAGGAGCTGGCTGCGGTGGAAATCCAGACGCGCCTGCTCAAGGTGATCCATGAGCTTCAGGTTTACCGCGACCTCGGCCATGGTGTGGCGAACACCAACCGCGCCTTCGGGGACTTGTTCAAGAAGCAGGAGCCTTCCGTCCGGCAGGCCGTGCTGGCCGCTGAGACGATCATTGGAAAACTGTCCGAGCAGGTGAACGTGACTTCGGAATGGAACAGCTTGGCCACGGAGATTGACGCCGCGCTGAAGACGCAGGCCAGCGCCCGCCCCGGCCAGCTCTTCCAGAACCGAAGCCAGTTGGTGAACGGAGCGCGCAAGCTCCTGGAAACCGTCGGCAACCGCTCGAAACTCAGCGAGGAATCCGAGGGCGAGCGCTACCGGCTCATGTCCGTGCTCCAGTATGGCGGCCCCGAGCTGCTCAGTGCGCTGGCAGACGCCCGCGCCATCGGCATCGGGCTGGCCACGCGTGGACCGATCTCGACCAACCTGGCTGCGTCGGCAGATGTGCAGCAGCAGAAGGCGGATCTGCAACAGCAGGAGGCTGAGTTCAAGCTGCTGGCCGAGCTGCAAAAGAAATTGGAGGACGCGCTCAAGAGCGGCGAGGGCGCGCTCTTCCACTCGGTCGAGCAGGTGAGGGAGACGCGGCCGGAGTTCAAGTCCGCCTTGGGCGATGCGAGTCGACCAGCCCGCGTCGTCGTGGATGAGGCCCGCAAGCTCATCAAGGAAACGGTGGAAAACAGCCGCGCCACCGGCACCGCCGTGGAATTCAATGCCGCGATCACCAGCGCGACCACCGCGCTGATGCGCCTTGAGGACAAGGTGGCCACCACGCTCACCACCGTGCTCAAGGAGCGCGTCGACGCCTTCTACGCGGACTTTGGCAAGACGCTCGCGCTGGTGGCCATCGGGTATCTGCTCGTCGCCTTTGTCGCCGGCTGGATCATCCGCGACATCAACAAGCCGCTCAACGATGTCGTCTCCGTGGCCGGCCAGATCGCCAGCGGGGATCTCACCGTCAACGTCTCCAACCTTGAGCGCACCGACGAGATGGGCGGCCTCCTGCGCACACTCAACCGGATGGTGCGCAGCCTCACCGACATCGTCTCGCAGGTCCAGAAGTCCGGCCTTCAGGTCAACACCTCCGTCAACCAGATCTCCGTCACCGGCAAGCAGCAGCAAGTGACAGCCAACGAGATCGCGGCAACCGCCACCGAGATCGGCGCGACCGCGAAGGAGATTTCCGCGACCTCCCTCGAACTGGTCAACATGATGAAGGACGCCACCGCCGTCGCCGAGGACACCGCCACGCTCGCCGGCAAGGGCCAGGAAGGTCTCGCCCGCATGCGCGACACCATGACCCAGCTCACCGGCTCCGCCACGCTCATCCAGTCCAAGCTCGGCGTCCTCAACGAGAAGGCTGCCAACATCAACCAGGTCGTCACCGCCATCACCAAGATCGCCGACCGCACGAACCTTCTCTCGCTCAACGCCGCCATCGAGGCCGAGAAGGCCGGCGAATACGGACGCGGCTTCTCAGTCGTCGCCACAGAGATCCGCCGCCTCGCCGACCAGACCGCCGTCGCCACCTACGACATCGAGCAGATGGTCAAGGAGGTGCAGGCCGCCGTTTCCGCCGGCACGCTGGGGATGAACCAGACCGCCGAGGATGTCCGCAACAGCGTGAAGGAAGTCCACGCCGTCAGCGCGCAGCTCGCGCAGATCATCCAGCAAGTCCAGGCGCTCGCGCCGCGCTTCGACATCGTCAACTTCGGCATGCAATCACAGGCCACCGGCGGCCAGCAGATCAGCGACTCCCTGGCCCAGCTCACCAAGTCCGTTCAGCAGACCGCGCAATCGCTCGAGCAATCCAACCAGGCCATCGAGCAGCTCAAGAGCACCGCCTACGCGCTGCGCGAAGGAGTGGCGCGCTTCAAACTCCCGGGGAGTCGATGAGGGGAAAGTGATTAGTGATGAGTGAGAACGCCACTGCACGCCGCCGACTAACTACTAACTACTAATTACTTTCCCACCCATGCTCTTTCTCGTCTTCCAAGTCGGCGCTGATCGCTTCGCGCTGGAGGCCGCGCGAGTGGTGGAGGTGCTTGCGATGGTCGAGTTGCAGAAGATCGCCGGCGCGCCCGTTGGCACCGCCGGCGAATTCGTCTATCGCGGCGAATCGGTCCCCGTGCTCGATCTCTGCCTGCTCACGCTGGGCCGGCCCTCGAACCTCCGCCTCAGCACTCGCGTCATCCTGCTGCGCCACGAGCCGCAGCCCGGCATGATAAAGCCGCTCGGCCTCATCGCCGAGCACGCCACCGAGTTGGCGCAGAAAAACCTCGGCGAGTTTACCTCCGTCGGCGACGGCCTTGTCGCGCCCGACCCGCGCGGGCGGCTCCGCCTGCTGCAACTCGACAAGCTCCTCACGCCCGAGCTGCGCGACCTGCTTGCGGTCTATTACTTCTCCCAAACGCTGGAAGCGGAACCGGCGGCGTGAAATGTCCAATGCCCAATGACGCAATGACCAATCAATGCCCAAGGCCCAAGCCCCAACCGGGCGCGAGGGTTGAGCTGCCCAGCCTTCCTAGGCTGAGGGTCGGCCATTGGTCATTGAGCATTGGTCATTCATTGGCCATTGGTCATTGGCCATTGGTCATTCCCCATGCTGTCTGACTTCAAAACCCGCCGCCGCAGCGCAACCGCCGTTTCACCCGAAACCGCGCCGGACTCCCCGTCCACCGTGTCGCTCGGCTTGGCGCGGCCGATGACGGATTGCTGGCAGCACATCGGCGTCTGGGGCAACGGCTCGTGCGTCGAGCTGAAGGCGCACCTGCATTGCCGCAACTGTCCCACCTACGCCGCCGCCGCGCTGCGGCTGCTCGATTCCCGGCCGCCCGCCGGCTACCGGCACGAGTGGACGCAACATCTCGCGGCGAAGATCTCGACCGGCGCGGCAGGCACGCCGCTCCTGGTCTTCCGCATCGGCGACGAATGGCTCGCGCTGGGCATCGGCGTGATGGAGGAAGTCGGCGAGTCGCGGCCCATCCACAAGTTGCCGCACCGGCGCGAGGGCGTGCTGCTCGGCGTCGTGAATGTGCGCGGCGAGCTGCTCGCGTGCGTTTCCGTGGGCCGGCTGCTCGGCGTGGAGAAGGGCGTCGGCACCGGCACCGCGCTTCCCGGCAAGTCCGCCGGGCGCATGCTTGTCGTGAGCCACGGCGGCGAGCGTTACGCCTTCCCCGTCACAGAGGTGCGCGGCGTCCAGCATCTCGTGCTGCCACCCGGCCCACAGCAGCCCGCGTTTGATGATCAAGTGCTCGGCGCGGCAGGCCGCAGCCGCGTGGTCTCGCGCGGCCAGAGCGTCTGCTGCCTCGACGAGGGAAAACTCTTCGCCGCCCTGAAGCGGAGCCTCGCATGAGCAACGACCTCCCCGACGACCTCAGCGGCATTCCGATGCTCGACCTGTTCAAGGCCGAGGCGGAGACGCAACTGGCCGCGTTGAACAACGGCCTGCTCGCGCTGGAAAAGACCGCCACCCCCGAGCAGCTCGAGAGCCTCATGCGCGCCGCCCACTCGCTCAAGGGCGCGGCCCGCATCGTCGGCCTCGACGCCGCCGTGCGCGTCGCCCACGCGATGGAGGACGCGTTCGTCACCGCGCAGAACAGCCCGGTGCCGCTGCACGAGAAGCCCGTCGCCGGCCTGCTGGATCGCGAAGACCTCGCGCAGAAGTTTCGCTGCCAGACCGCCTTCGCCACGCTGATGGTGGACATGATGCTGAACGGCGTGGACCTGCTCGACCGCATCGCGCACACGCCCGAGGCCGAGATGGAGAAGTGGAGCGGCGAGCTCGCGCCAGAGATTGACGGCTTCTTGAAGAGCGTCGCCGCGCTGATGGACGTGCATGGGCAGGCGGAGAAGTTTGCGCAGTCCGGCGGCGTGCCACCGCAGAGTTCCGGCCCGGCGAAGCACGCCGTCGCATCGGGCGAGGAATCGTCGTCGCCCGGGGCCGCGCCGACGAAGGACGAGCTGGACCGCTCGCTGCGCATCACGGCGGACAGCTTGAACCGCCTGCTCGCGCTGGCCGGCGAGTCGCAGGTCGAGGCGAGGCGGCTGCGCCCCTTCTCGGAAACTCTCTTGCGGCTCAAGCGCCAGCTCACGGACCTGAGCAGCGCATTCGACGACGTGCGCGACGCGCTGCCCAACGAGGTTCTGAACGACACGTTGCGCGGCCGGCTGCACGCGTTGCAGGTGTGCGTCACCGAGTCGCGGCAGTTTCTCCGCGAGCGGATGGTGGACCTCGAAGGCCTTGGCCGGCGCTCCTCGAACATCTCCGGGCGCATGTATGGCGCTGCGCTCTCGTGCCGGATGCGGCCCCTTGCCGACGGCATCCAAGGCTTTCCGCGCATGGTGCGCGATCTCTGCAAGCGTCTCGGCAAGGAGGCGCGGCTGGACATCATCGGCGAGGACACGCAGGTGGACCGCGACATCCTCGCGAAGCTCGAACCGCTCATCACGCAGATGCTACGCAACGCGCTCGACCACGGCCTCGAATTGCCCGACGACCGCGTGAGCAAAGGCAAGCCCCGCACCGGCCGGCTCGCTCTCGAAGCACGCCACAGCAACGGCAAGCTCCTCGTCTCGATCTCCGATGACGGACGCGGCGTGGACAGCCATCGCCTGCGCGAGTCCGTCGTCCGCAAAGGCCTGACCTCGCACGAGACGGCGGCGCGGTTGAGCGAGCAGGAGCTGCTGGAATTCCTCTTCCTGCCGGGTTTCTCCACGAAGGACAACGTCACCGAGATGTCTGGTCGCGGCGTGGGCCTGGACATCGTGCTCAACACGGTCAAGAGCGTGCGCGGCGCTGTGCGCGTAACCTCGGTGTTCGGCGAAGGCACGCGGTTTCAGCTCCAGTTGCCGCTCACGCTCTCGGTCGTGCGTGCGCTGCTGGTGGACATCGCGGGCGAGCCGTATGCGGTGCCGCTGACCGCCGTGAGCCGCACACTGAAGATCGGGCGCGCCGAGGTGGAGATGGTGGAGGGCCGCGAGACTTTGATCCACGAAGGTCGGCGGCTGCCGTTGGTCACCGCGCACCAGGTCCTCGGTCGCGGCGAGCCGCAGGGGTTGAACGGCGACCTGCCAGTCATCGTGCTGGGCGAGCGCGAGCAGTGCATCGGCCTGCTGGTTGACCGCTTCGTCGGCGAGTGCGAGCTGGTCGTGCTGCCGTTGGACCCGAAACTCGGCAAGGTGCAGGACATCGCAGCGGGCGCGCTCATGGAGGAAGGCGCGCCGGTGCTCGTGCTGGACGTGGACGACGTGCTGCGCTCGGCGGAACGGATTTTGTCAGCGGGAGTTTCCGGCGGTGTGCGGCATGAGTTGCTCACGGGCGGCAAAACGCGGCAACGCCAGCGTGTGCTCGTGGTGGATGACTCGCTCACCGTGCGCGAACTGGAGCGCAAGCTCCTCGTCGAACGCGGCTACGAGGTTGAGATCGCCGTGGACGGCATGGACGGCTGGAACGCGGTGCGCACGGGCCGCTTCGATCTCGTCATCACGGACATGGACATGCCGCGCATGGACGGCTCCGAGCTGACGCGGCTCATCAAGGCCGACGTGCTCTTGCGCACGCTGCCGGTGATGATGATCACCTACAAGGAGCGCGAGGAAGACCGCCAGCGCGGCCTGCGCGCCGGCGTAGACGTGTTTCAGACCAAGGGTAGCTTCCAAGATGCGTCCTTCCTGCGCTCGGTCGAGGACCTCATCGGCGCTCCCCTGTAGCGGCGGCCTGTGACCGCCCTGCGCAAACCCGGCGCAAAGTCGTTTGCCGCCGCGCTGGTTTCTGCTAAACCGCTGGGCGCGTTATGAAGAAGCTGTCGTTGAGCCTCGCGTTTATTCTCCTCGCCCTCACCGCGTCGGCGCAGGTGCCGGACAATCTCGTCGTCGAGGGCGTGCCTGCCATCACGCCCGAGCTGCGCCGGGACGTCTCTCGCTACCTTGAGTTCCGCGCGGCGGCGTTCCAGAGCTGGCATCCCATCCGGCGCGAGATGCTCATCACCACGCGCTTCGCGGACACGCCGCAGCTCCACCGCGTCAGCACGCCTGGTGGCGCGCGCAAGCAGGTCACCTTCGGCACGGAGCCGGTGGGGGCGGGTCGGTTCCGCCCCAAGGCGGGCGACTACATCGTCTTCTCGCAGGACAGCGGCGGCGGGGAATTTTACCAGCTCTACCGCCACGATGTTCACGACGGCCGGACCACGCTGCTCACCGATGGCAAGTCCCGTAACACAGGCGGGCGCTTCGCCAACAAAGGCATTTACCTCGCCTACACTTCCACGCGCCGGACCGGCAAGGACAACGACATCTACGTCATCAACCCCTCCGACCCGAAATCCGACCGCCTGCTCACCGAGCTTTCCGGCGGCGGCTGGGGCGTGCTGGACTGGTCGCCCGACGACAGCCTGCTGCTTGTGCTGCAATACCTCTCGATCAACGAAAGCCATCTCCACCTCGTGGACGCGCGCACCGGCAAGCGCTCGCAGCTCACGCGCCCCGGCAAGGACAAGGTCTCCTACGGCCACGCGCGCTTCGCCAGAGACGGCAAGGCCATCTACGCGACCTCCGACGACGACTCGGAGTTCCAGCAGCTCATCCGCATTGACCTGAAGAACGGCGAGCAGAAGCCCCTCACCGCCAGCATCCTGTGGGACGTGGAGGAGTTCGAGCAGTCGCCCGACGGGAAGATCATCGCGTTCGTCACGAACGAGGCGGGCGTCGGCACGCTGAACCTGATGGACGCCAAGAACGGCAAGGCGCTGCCCAAGCCCAAGCTCCCGCTCGGCACCGTGAGCAACCTCGCGTGGCATTCCAACGGGCACGACCTCGCCTTCAACCTCAGCTCCGCGAAGTCTCCGCTGGACGTGTATTCCTACGATGCGAGGACCGGCTTGCTGGAGCGATGGACGGAGAGCGAGACGGGCGGCCTGAACCCGGAGACATTCGTCGAGCCGGAGATTCTCAAACTCAGCAGCTTCGACGGACTGCTCATCAGCGCGATTGTCTATCGGCCCGACCCGAAGAAGTTTCCCGGTCCGCGCCCGGCCATCATCAGCATCCACGGCGGACCGGAGGGCCAGTCTCGCCCCGGCTTCCAGGCGCGGAACAACTACTTCCTCAACGAGCTGGGCGTCGCCATCGTGTATCCCAACGTGCGCGGCTCGGCGGGCTACGGGAAGACGTTCCTCACGCTGGACAACGGCTTCAAGCGCGAGGACTCGGTGCATGACATCGCCGCGGTCATCGCGTGGATCGCGCGCCAGCCGGACTTGGACCGCAGCCGCATCGCCGTGACTGGCGGCAGCTACGGCGGCTACATGAGCCTGGCCTGCATGGTTCAATATGCGGACATCCTCCGGTGCGGCATTGACGTGGTGGGCATCTCGAACTTCGTCACCTTCCTGAACAACACGCAGGACTACCGCCGCGACCTGCGCCGCGTGGAATACGGCGATGAGCGTGACCCGAAGATGAAGGAGTTCCTCGAACACATCTCGCCCGCCAACCACGCCGCGCGCATCAAGAAGCCGCTCTTCGTCGTGCAGGGGAAGAACGACCCGCGCGTGCCCCTCACCGAGTCCGAGCAGATGGTCAAGGCCATCCGGGACTCCGGCGGCAAGGTCTGGTATCTGATGGCCAAGGACGAGGGCCATGGCTTCGCCAAGAAGCGCAACGCGGACTTCCAGTTTCTGTCCACGATCCTGTTCTACCGCGAGCATCTGCTGAACTGAGTGGCGAAGGAGTGGTTAGTATTTAGTGATTAGTCCAGACCGTCCGCTACGCTCGGCTCCACCAAGCACTAATTACTTTCTCACCGTGCCTCCTGTCGACTCCGATCAACGCTCGCCGTGGTGGTTCCTGCCGCTCGTAGCCCTGCTCTTCCTCGGCCTCCTTGGCACGCGCTCGCTCAACGAGCCGGACGAAGGCCGCTACGCCGAGATCGCCCGCGAGATGATCGAGACGGGCAACTGGTTCGTGCCGCAAATCTGGTATGTGCCGCATCTGGACAAGCCGCCGTTCACTTACTGGGCCGTCGCCGCATCGCTCTCCGTCTTCGGCGTGAACGAGTGGGCCGCGCGTCTGCCGCTGGCGCTCGCGGGACTCAGCGCGGCTTGGGCGACGTTTCTGCTCGTTCGCTCCGTGGCTGGCGCAGCCGCCGCACGGTGGAGCGTGCTGATCCTCGGCACCTCCGCGCTCTACTGGGTCATGGCTCGGATGCTGACCACGGACATGTTCCTCACGCAGTTCATCGCGTGGGCGATTTACTTTTTCTGGCGAAGCTGGCGGAGCCTGGATGCGTTGGAGGAGCAGGAGGCCGTGAGCGGTCAGCAGTCAGTGGTCAGCAGTCAGCAGGCACTGACCGGAACGGAGGATGAAGCTGATCCGGCCGGCGACGCGCGGGCGCTCGCGGCGCGGCGGAGCTTCGGCTGGCAGCTCGCCGCGTGGGCTGCGATGGCTGGTGGCGCGCTGACGAAGGGGCCGATTGCGCTGGTGATTCCGCTCGCCGCGTTCGGCGCGCTTCTGTGGTGGCGGCGGGATGTTCGCCCAGCAGCGAAGGCCGAGGACTTCACCTCGGTCCCCTTCGGCGCGTTCCTGTGGTGGCGGAACTGCACGTGGAATCCACGGTTGAGCGTCCTATTGTTCGGTGCGCTCGCGGGCGTGCCGCTGTTCGTCGCGCTTGCGCTGCCGTGGTTCTGGATGCTCTGGGAGAGCGTGCCGCACTCGTTCGAGTTCATGGTCAAGGGCCAGGTCGTCGGCCACGCGATGCAGGCGGCAGCGAAGAACCGCGCGCAGCCGTTCTGGTTTTTCGTGCCGGTGCTCATCGGCGGCTTCCTGCCGTGGACGCTGCTGCTGGGCTGGCTGTGGCGGCGCGCGCACTGGCGTTCGCTGGACGCGCGGACACAGGAGGCGTGGCTGATGTTGAGTGTGTGGGCGGGCGTCACGTTCGTGCTCTTCTCGGTGAACAGCGCGAAGCTGATGCACTACATCCTGCCGATGTTCCCTGCGCTCGCCGCACTCGTGGCGCTGCGGTGGCCTGCACTCGGAGCGCTTGCCTCCGGCCCGGCGAGTTCTCCGATGGCACCGGAAACAGCCGGTTCGGAGACCGGCGCTCCGAGCTGGGCTTGGCGCGCTCTGCCCGCTGGCGCGTTGGTGCCGCTGATCGCCTTGCCGGTCGCGTGCTGGTTCGCCTTCAAGATCCGCGACCAGCTTTGGGTGAAGTTCGCGCCGTTCGCCGCCACGCTGCTGCTGGTCGTGGTCGGCTGGGAAAGCCGCAAGTGGTCGGCGGCGCTCTGCGTGCGCTGGGCGTGCGGACTTGCCCCCATCGCGCTCCTTGTCGTGGCCGCGCTCTCGCCGCTGGTGGAGACGGAGCTGCGCAGCAACCAGACGCTCGAGCCGCTGGGCATGGCACTGAAGCGCGAGTTTCAGGACGGAGACATCGTCGTCATCCGCAAGCGCATTCCGCAAGGGCTGCCCTTCTACGCGCACCCGGTCATCAGCGCGCACCAACGCCCTTACTTCTCCGGACTGCCCGAGCATCGAATGCCCTTCGCGTTTCCCGGCAACCGCGAGCGCCTCGGCGACCGCGTGCTCAAGGACGACCGCATCTTCGGCAACCTGCTGGCCGGCCCAAAGCGCGTGCTGGTGGTCGGGTTCAAGGGTTCACTCGTGAACGCACGCCCACTCGCGCGGGGCAAGCCGCTGCGGTTGCTCGCAGAATCGGGCGACTGGGAGCTGTTCACGAACCGGTAGCGGTAAGCGAACGCAAAAGCGGCGGTCCGAAGACCGCCGCTTTGCATTTCAAGTTCTGCTGTTCCCGGAGCTTCAGGCCGCCGGGGCGCTGGCCGGGACTTCCTCGACCGTGGCCTGGAGCTGGAGGAAGTCCAGCACCTTGCCGACGAGGATCTGCTCGTGGATTTCGCCGAAGCCGTTGCGCTCCTCGAGCTGCTTGATGAGCTTCTGGATGGGCATCTGGTATTGCTGCGCCATCGCCTGCACGCGCTCGAGGATCTCCGCCTGCTCGACCTTCACGCCCTCCTTCTCGGCGATCCGGTTGAGGAGGAACATGGCCTTCACGCGATCCTTCGCGTTTGCATTCGCGTTGGCGAAGATCACGTCCTTCTGCGCCTCGATGGCTTCCTTCGGCACGCCGCGCTGCTGGTTTTCCTGCACGACGTTATAGACCACGCTGCGGGTCTCCTGGAGGACGATGGACGCCGGCATGTCGAAGCTCACCTTGCCCAGCAGCGACTGGATGATCTGGTCGCGGACGGCGCGGCTGGCCTTCGCGTTTCGGTCGGCCTCGAGGTCGGCGCGTATGCCGGCACGAAGCTTCTCCAGGCTCTCGGCACCGAAGCCCTTGGCGAACTCGTCGTTCAGTTCAGCCATGATGCGCTCCTTCACCTGCACAAGCTCGACCTCATAGACGCCGTGCTTGCCGACAAGCTCGGCCGAGACGAAGTCGGGGGGGAAGTCCACGTTCACGGTGCGCTTGTCGCCGGTGCTCATGCCGTGGAGCTGCTCGGTGAAGCCGGGAATGAACTGGCCCGGCTCGCAGCGGAGCCAAAACGCCTTTTGCTCGGTCAGGCCGCGCGCGGTCGGCGCGGTGTCGGTGATGGGCTTGCCGTCGCAGGTGCCGGTGTAGTTCACCACGGCGATGTCACCGGCGGCCACAGGGCGGGCCACGTCCTTGTAATCAGTGCGCTGCTCGCGCAGGACGTTCAAAGCCTTGTCCACGTCGGGGTCGGTGATGACGACGGTCTCGCGCTTGACGGGGAGGCCCTTGTATTCGGGCAGCTCAAACTCCGGCTGCGTCTCGACGGTGGCGGCAAACTGGAGCGTCTGGCCGCGGCCAAACTGGATTTCCTCGATGTCGGGCTGGACGGCGGCGCGAATCTTCTCCTGTTCGAGCGCCTTGGGATAGGCATCGGAGATGAGCTTGCGCTTCACTTCCTCGTCAATGCGCGCGCCGAAGCTCTTGATGACCATGTCGCGCGGAGCCTTGCCGGCGCGGAAGCCGGGGAGCTGCGCGTGGCGCTGATACTCCTTGGTGACGGAGGCGAAGGCGGCGTCCACAGCGGCGATGTCCAACTCAACGCGGAGGAGCTTCTTGCACGGGGCGAGATTTTCGACGGTTACGTTCACGGCAATTTCTGGGTTCAAACTTCGCCTGACGACGGGCACGAGCGCCCGCTGTCGGGACAAAGAGCGCGCAGATTAAGGAGGCGACATTCACCCGTCAAGCGCGCGCAAGGCGTGCGCGCATCGCACTCACGCCTTCATCACTTCCTGCTCGCTGACTTGCTGGGCGATGACGGCCACGCAGTCGCCTTGCTGGGTGAGGCACGGGGCGCGGATGGTGATGAGGAAACCGCTGCTCTGCGCGACGAGCGGCTCGGGGGCGCGGTCGGGGCGTTCGAGGTGGTGGATGAAGCCGACGGTCTGGCCGCGCTTCACCTTCGCGCCGAGGTCGAGGCAGATTTCAAAGATGCCGGACTCGGGCGCGAGCAGGTAGTCCTCGCGGTGCAGCGCCTGGGTGAGGATGACAGGCGGCAGGCCGAGCTTGGCGCGCGTCTGCGCGCGGCCTTTCAGCGCGCCGAGGTGGATGAGGACGTTGCGCAGGCCGCTTTGGGTGATGCGGTGCACGTCGGCGGGGATGCATTCGCCGCCGCCCATTTCCGTGGTGACGACGAGCTTGCCCTGGTTCTCCGCCTCGACGGGCAGCAGGCCGGTGCCCGCGATGTCCGCGTAGAGGAAGGCGAAGTCCGAGTTCCACGCGAGCATGGCGTCGAGCATCGTGCGCCGCTGCGCGCGGTCGGCGACGAGGTGCATCGTCGAGCACGGCACGAACTCCATGCTGCGGCCGCCAGAGTGGATGTCTATCACCGCGTCGCTCAGGGGGAAGAGCACGGTGGTGAGGTAGTGCGCAATCTGGCTGGTGACCGCGCCCTCGGGCTGGCCGGGGAAGGCGCGGTTCATGTTCATGCCGTCCACGGGCGAGAGGCGCGTGGCGGCGCGGGCGGCGGGAAAATTCAGCGAGGGGATGAGGATGATGCGGCCGTTGACCAGCTCGGGCGTCAGCTCACGCGCGAGCTTCATGGTGGCAATCTGGCCTTGATACTCGTCGCCGTGGTTGCCGGCGAGGATGAGGACGGTCGGCCCCGTGCCGCGCGCGACGATGGTGCAAGGGATGAAGATGTTCGCCCAGCCACCGAGGTTGTGAGACCAGGGGACTTGGAGGAAGCCCTGCTGTTTGCCGGGGGCGGTGAAGTTGAGGGTGGTGTTTAGCACGGTGAACTGACGGGCTGCGCGCCCCTCGGCTTCGCCCGGCTTTGGTTTTCACTTCTCCGATGGCGCGGAAGCTGCAACGGTGGGCTGTGTCGCATGAGCGACTTGGAACTCATTCTCGTGTTGTCCGCCGCATCCATCGCGGCAGTAGTCATCACCGGCCTGCTCAAACGCCCGTCGCGCAAGCGCGGCCATGGCCATTCGTATCGCGACGAAAGGGAGAGCAAGGAAACCGACGACCGGACAAAACGGAGCTGATCACCGCGTTGCCGGCTTGAGGCCCCGCAGGTGCTCGTCAAACCAGTCGGCGAGGAGTTGAAAGTCGTTCACCAGTTCCGGCCAGCCATGCGCCTTGCCGGGGCGGTTGATGAGCTTCGCGGTCGCGCCCGCCTCCTTCGCCTTAGCCACGAATGTCTCCGCCTGCTGGTAAGGCACGAGCTTGTCGGCGTCGCCGTGGATGATGAGCGTGGGCGGTGTCTTGGGAGTGATGAAGTAGATCGGCGAGACTTCGCGGCCGAGTGTCTTGCGGCTTTCGTCGGCGTCGGAGCGCGGGCCGAAGGCGGCTTTGTAATCCTTCAGCGTCCCGACGCAGGTGCCGTCCTCGCCGGGCTGGCCGTAGTTGAGAAAATCCGTCGGCGGGAAGAAGCACGCGACCGCCTGCACGGCGCTACTGGCGCGGTCCACGGGGTCTTTCGCGTCCACTTTTACAGGGCCACCCTGC
Organism: Verrucomicrobiales bacterium; assembly: GCA_005791875.1. GTDB lineage: Bacteria > Verrucomicrobiota > Verrucomicrobiia > Limisphaerales > SXTU01 > SXTU01. Next base: position 14,746 of record SXTU01000046.1, on the reverse strand, counting down.
GTGCCCATCGTGAGCGAGAGATGGCCGCCCGCACGCGCCGGAGATGCCGAACTTGTCCGGGTTCACGCCCCACTTCGCGGCGTTGATGCGGATGAAGCGCACGGCGCGGTGGATGTCCTGGCTGATCTCGGGGATGGTGAACTTGGGCTGCGCCCCGTGCACCACGGCGAAGACCGTGTAGCAGCGGTCGAGGAACGCCTTGTAGGTGCCGGCATTGATCGCCTCCTTCCGCGAGAACCAGCCGCCGCTGACCATGTAAACCACCGCGCAGCCGTTGTTCGTCTTCGCGGGCTGGAAGACATCGAGCGGCAGCGCCGTGCCGAACTTGCGGCTGTAAACGACGTCCTCGGTGCTTTTGAAGCCGGCATCCTGCGCGACGGCAGTGGCGACGGCGAAGCAAAACGCGAGCAGCGCGAACAAGAGACGATGTGACATGGGTCGGGTGTAGCCAATGATGCTGTGCCGGAAAGCCGTTTCTCCCATGCGGGGCGCTTTCGCGCTCGCCAAAGGCCGCGCGCCACAGTCGAATCCGCGCATGGCGTTCGCGGACTTCCCAGCACAGCAGCAGGCCGTCGCGCTGCTCCAGCGCAGCCTGGAGCGCGGACGACTCGCGCACGCCTATCTCTTCACCGGCGACGACCTCGACGAGCTGGAAGGCATGGCGCGCACGCTGGCCAAGACCTTGAACTGCCAGCAGCCGCGCCGTGCGGGCAGCGCCGCGCTGGATTCCTGCGACGACTGCCTCGCCTGCCGGAAGATTGACCACGCCAACCATGCCGACGTGCAATGGATCCGGCCCGAGATGAAGTCGCGGCAAATCTCCGTGGACCAGATCCGCGAGCTGATCCACACCGTCAACCTCAAGCCCACCGAGGCGGAGTGGAAAGTCGCTGTCATCGTCGCGGCGGACCGGCTGAACACGCAGGCCGCCAACGCGTTCCTCAAGACGCTGGAGGAACCGCCTTCGCGCAGCATCCTCATCCTTCTTACCGCCGAGCCGCAGCAGCTTTTGGAAACAATCCTCTCGCGCTGCCTGCGGCTGAACTTCGCCGGTGAAGGCGGCGGCCGGAAGTTTGCCCCGGAGCACGTCGCGTGGCTGCGCGAGTTCGGCGCGCAGCTTGCGGAACCGAAGCAAAACTTGCTTGGCCGCTACCGCGTGCTGGGCCAGATGCTCGCGCGGTTGGCCGCGCTGAAGGAGCAGATCAAGGAGACGCTCACCGCGCGCTCGCCGCTCCAGCGCTACAACGACGTGGACCCCAAGCTGGTCGAGAAATGGGAGGAGGAACTCGACGCCGCCATCGAGGCCGAATATCGCCGTCAGCGCGCGGAACTGCTGCTCACGCTCCAATGGTGGCTGCGCGATGTGTGGCTGCGTAAGCTCGGCACGGACGTGGAGCTCGTGGCCTTCCCCGAACTGGCCGGCGCGGTCGAGACGGTCAGCGCACGCATCAGCGGAGTGGAGGCTTTGGACAACTTGCGCGTGCTGGAGCAGACACAGCGCCTGCTGCGCACCAACGTCCAGGAAGCTCTCGCCCTGGAGGTCGGCCTCCTGGAGCTGCGGTTGTGAAGGGGACGCTCGCCGGCTGCCTCACACTTGGAGTCCGGCCTAATACGGCAGCGGAAAATTCGCCGTCAGCTCATGCACGCGGGCGCGGACTTGGTGCGCCTTCTCCACGTTCTTCAGGTCGAGGAGGACTTCGGAGATCATGTCGGCGATGGCCGCCATCTCCGCCTCTTTCATGCCGCGCGTGGTGACGGCGGGCGTGCCGAGCCGGATGCCGCTGGCCTGGAAGGGCGAGCGCGTCTCGAAGGGGATCGTGTTCTTGTTGGTCGTGATGCCGGCCTCGTCGAGGGCGATCTGGCTTTCCTTGCCGGTGATGCCGCGCGAGCCGACATCCACGAGCATGAGATGGTTGTCCGTGCCGCCGCTGACGAGGCGGAAGCCGTTGCGAATCATCCCGGCCGCGAGAGCTTTGGCATTGGCGACGATTTGCTGCTGATACGCCTTGAAGCCGGGCTGGAGCGCCTCGTGGAAACACACGGCCTTAGCCGCGATGACGTGCATGAGAGGACCGCCCTGGATGCCGGGGAAGGCCTGCGAATCAATCTCCTTGGCATACTTCGCCGGGCACAGCACGAGTCCGCCGCGCGGGCCGCGCAGGGTCTTGTGAGTGGTGGTCGTGACGAAGTCCGCGTGCGGCACCGGGCTGGGATGCACGCCGGTGGCGACGAGGCCGGCGATGTGCGCGATGTCCGCCAGCAGCATCGCGCCAACCTCGCGCGCGATCTCGCCCATGCGCTTGAAGTCAATGACGCGGGGATACGCGCTCGCGCCCACGGTGATCATCTTGGGCTTGTGCTCGCGGGCCATCGCGGCGAGCTGGTCGTAGTCAATGCGCTCGTCGTCCTTGCGCACGCCGTAGTGGACGATCTCGAAGAACTTGCCGGAGAAGTTCGCCTTGTTGCCGTGCGTGAGATGGCCGCCGTGCGAGAGGTCCATCGTCAGCAGCTTGTCGCCGGGTTTCAGGAAGGCGAAATAGACGGCCATGTTCGCGCCCGAGCCGGAGTGCGGCTGGACGTTCGCGTGCTCCGCGCCGAAGAGCTGCTTGGCGCGCTCGATGGCGAGCGTCTCGACAACATCCACGTTTTCGCAGCCGCCATACCAGCGTTTGCCGGGGTAGCCCTCGGCGTATTTGTTGGTGAGCACGGAGCCTTGCGCCTCCATGACGGCGGGGCTGGTGAAATTCTCGCTGGCGATGAGCTCGATGTTCTCCTGCTGGCGCTGGCGTTCCTTGGCGATGGTTTCAGCGATGGCGGGGTCCACCGCCGACAGACGCAGTCCTGAATTCTGTTCCATTTTTTTGACTCTCCGTTCGTGACGCCCGCCCTCGAACTCAGCAGCGAGGAAGGCATCCAAGATTTGCTGGCCCAGCTCGGGCGAAATCTGTTTCTGGCCAAGGCACAGGACATTCGCGTCGTTGTGCTGGCGCGTGAGCGTGGCCATCTCCTCGTCGAACACAAGCGCGGCGCGCACACCCGGCACCTTGTTCGCCGTGATGCTCATTCCCACGCCGGAGGAGCAGCAGAGCAGGCCGAAGTCCGCGTTTCCCTCCGCCACCTGCTCGGCGACGAGCCTGGCGTAGTCGGGATAATCCGTGGACTCGGGCGAGTTCGTGCCGAAGTCCACGACGCGGACGTGCCGGTTCTCCAAGTGCCGCTTGAGCGCTTCCTTGAGCTGCAACCCGGCGTGGTCCGACCCGATGGCGAACGTGACCGCGCGCCCGTTGCCGGGGCCGTCGCCCGCTTGCTCCACCACGCGCAGCATGGACTGGATGCCCTGCTCGATCTGGTCGCGGCAGTTCAGATACACTTCGAGATTCCCACCAATCGGATCGGCGATGTCCTTCTCCCAGAAGTCCAGCGTGTCGTCGAATTCGCGCAGCATGAAGGTCTTCTCCTCCGATTGCGGGTAGAGTAGCGTGACTGCCTCCACATGACCGCGCGTCATGCCGAAGATGTAATCCGCCTCCTGCACCATCGCGCCCGTAAGCATCCGGCTGCGCTGCCCGGCGATGTCTATGCCGAGCTGTTTCAGCCCGGTGATGGCGTGCGCGCTGGGAGACTGGCCGTTGATGGCGCCGACGCCGGCTGAGAGCACGCGGAAGTCGCCCTTGCCCTTGACTGCATGGCGGAACAAACCCTCTGCCATCGGGCTGCGGCAGATGTTTCCCGTGCAGACAAACAGGATGGTTTTTGTGCGCGCCAAGCGCGTTCAAGATGACGGCGCGAGGGAGCAAGCGTCAACGCGGAAATCCGAAACTGCGGCTGTGCCCGGCTCGCAGCCCATCAATAAGCCGCCTCCTCACCTCGGCGGCTACAAGCGTCCGTTGGATCGCGAGCGGCCGACCCGTATTGACTCACGGCTAAATGTTACCGGGAGCGGGGGCCGTCAGGTCTTCGTTGACTCACGATCCAAGTTAGCCAGGGCAGTGAAGAATTTCCTCAGCCTGGCCTCAATGCTTTTCTCTAGCTTGTAGGGTTCCCGAGTCGGCTCACATTAAATGTCATTTATTGTGAGTCAACTCTGGATGCCGACCGTCACTTCCTTCGCTCTAGCGGCCTCGACGAGGAAATCATTCGCCTCCTCCGCGGCTTGGACACGCGCGACATGGACAACCTCCGCGACCGCGGCCACTGCGTGCGCCACGCCATCCTCGCCGCGAAACTCCCCGCTGACCTCGAAGCCGCCATTGTCGCCGCTTACCGCGAGTTCAGCAGTGGCTCCCGCGCGCTGACTGATGTCGCCGTGCGCAGCAGCGCAACGGCGGAGGATATGCCCGACGCGAGCTTCGCCGGCCAGCAGGAGACTTACCTGAACGTGCAGGGCGAGCGCGCATTGCTGGAGGCCTGCAAGCGCTGCTTCGCCTCGCTCTTCACCGACCGCGCCATCAGCTACCGCACCGACAAGGGCTTCGAGCACTTCAAGATTGCCCTGAGCATCGGGGTGCAGCGCATGGTGCGCGCAGACCTCGCGGCCAGCGGCGTCATGTTCACTCTCGACACCGAGACCGGCTTCCGCGACGCCGTGCTCATCAACGCCGCCTACGGCCTCGGCGAAAATGTGGTGCAAGGCAGGGTGAACCCTGACGAATAATACGTCTTCAAGCCAACGCTGAAGACCGGCTTGCGCCGCGTGCTTCAGAAGATTGTCGGCACGAAAGAGTTCAAGATGGTCTATGACGTGGGCGGCGGACGCATGGTGAAGAACATCCCCGTCGCGCCCGGCGACCGCGTGAAGTTCGCCATCAACGACGACGAGATTCTCCAACTCGCGCGCTGGGCGTGTGTCATCGAGGACCATTACTCCGCCAAGCGCGGCCAGCCCACGCCGATGGATATCGAGTAGGCCAAGGACGGCCGCACCGGCGAGCTGTTCATCGTGCAGGCGCGGCCTGAGACCGTGCAGTCGCGCAAGGCCGCCGAGGTCATCGAGACCTTCAAGCTGCAGCAGCGCGGCAAGGTGCTCGTCACCGGCCGCAGCGTGGGCAAGAAAATCGCCGCCGGTCCGGTGCGCGTCATCAAGAGCGCGGAGTTCATCAACCAGTTCAAGGACGGCGAGGTGCTTGTCACCGACAAGACCGACCCGGACTGGGATCCCATCATGAAGCAGGCCGCCGCCATTGTGACCAATCGCGGTCGGCGAACCTGCCACGCCGCAATCGTGAGCCGGGAGCTGGGCGTGCCAGCCATCGTCGGCACCGAGCACGGCCCCGAGCTGCTCACCGACGGCCAGATGGTCACGGTGAGCTGTGCCGAGGGCGACACGGGCTTCGTGTATGACGGCAAGCTGCCGTTCGACGTGTCGCGCACCAGCCTCAAGCCCCTCGGCGATCCGCACACGAAGGTGATGATGAACGTCGGCAACCCCGAGGAAGCCTTCTCGCTGTCGTTCATCCCGAACGACGGCGTCGGCCTCGCCTGCGAGGAGTTTATCATCACGACCTACATCAAGGCGCACCCGCTGGCGTTGCTGGATTGCTGTAGTGGGGCAGGCGGGACGCCTGCGCCACTACGCCTCGACGCCGCCACCCGCGCGCAGCTCGACGCGCTCACCGCCGGTTGCGTGGACAAGCCGCAGTTCTTCCTGGACAAGCTCGCGCAAGGCGTCGCGATGATTGCCGCCGCGTTTTACCCGAAGGACGTGATTCTCCGCCTCAGCGACTTCAAGACCAACGAGTATGCCAACCTCATCGGCGGCCGTGCCTACGAGCCGATTGAGGAGAACCCGATGATTGGTTTTCGGGGCGCGAGCCGTTACTACCACCCGCGCTATCAGGCCGGCTTCGCGCTCGAGTGCAAGGCCGTGAAGAAAGTCCGCGAGGAGATGGGCCTGACGAACCTCAAGCTGATGATTCCCTTCTGCCGCAAGGTCGAGGAAGGCCGCCGCGTGCAGGCGGAGATGGCGAAGCACGGCCTGCGGCGGGGCGAAAACGGCCTTGAGCTGTATGTCATGTGCGAGATTCCCAGCAACGTCATCCTCGCTGACGAGTTCGCCGACATCTTCGACGGCTTCAGCATCGGCTCGAACGACCTGACGCAGCTCACCCTCGGAGTGGACCGCGACAGCGAAATCGTCGCACCCATCTTCGACGAGCGGAACGCGGCGGTGAAGAAGCTCATCGCCCAAGTCATCGTCGTCTGCCGCCAGCGCGGACCCAAGATCGGCATCTGCGGCGAGGCTCCGCGCGACTATCCCGAGCTCGCGCAGTTCCTCGTCGAGCAAGGCATCAACAGCATCTCGCTGAACCCAGACACCGTGCTGAAAAGAACAATGGCGATTCTGGAGAAGGAGCGCGAGGTGGGCGCTGCGCCATGACCCGCTTCACCTTCAGCGATGCGGCGGGAGAAAGTTTGACCTATGCCTGAAGTCTTCGGCTTCGACTGCTACTCGCCCAAGGAAATCGCGGAGCGGGTCGAAAACGTTGGCGTGACCAAGGCGAACCTGCCGCTGCTGCCCATGGCCGCGCTGGGCGCGCTCTACTTCACGGTTGTGGCGAGCGATGCCACGCTGTCCTTCGCGGCAAAGCGGTTGCTCGGCGGGCTGGTCTTCTCGCTCGGACTCATCCTTGTCGTCGTGGCCGGCGCAGAGCTGTTCACCGGCAACAACCTGCTCGTCATGGCGTGGGTTTCGCGGCGCATCTCGACGGGCAAGCTGCTGGAGAATCTCCTCGTCGTGTTCCTCGCCAACTTCGTCGGGGCCGCCGGGCTGGCGTGGCTCGTGTCGCTCTCCGGCCACGCGAACATGAACAGCGGCGCGCTGGGCAAAACCGCAATCGCCATCGCGACCGCGAAGTGCGCGCTGCCCTTCGCCGAGGCGTTCTTCAAAGGTGTCTTGTGTAATCTCCTCGTCTGCCTCGCGGTCTGGCTCGCTCTCGCGGGCCGCACGGTCACGGACAAAATCCTGGCCATCATCTTCCCCATCTCCGCGTTCGTCGCCGCTGGCTTCGAGCACAGCGTGGCGAACATGTATTTCGTCCCGCTCGGCCTGTTCCTGAGCGACCCCGCCAGCGCGGGCGCGTTGAGCTGGGGCGCGTTCGTTCACAATCTCATCCCCGTCACGCTTGGCAACCTCGTCGGCGGCGCAGGACTGGTGGGGCTCGTTTACTGGCTGGTTTACCGGCGCAGCCCGCCGGGCGGGTCGCCTTCACGACCGGACTCCTGATTGTCTGGACCCTCACCACCGCCATGCTCTTCCAACGCGTCAGACAAATCGGCCGCCTGCTCCAGCACGCGGCGCGCTTCTGGCACGTCGGGGCTGTGCTGCTGAAGTATGGCTACCAAGGCATCGTCGAGCGGCTGCACCTGCCGCGCTCGCGCGGGTTTTTCTTCCGGCGCTTGCGGGAGCAACAGTCTGCCATCGCCCGGCTTTCGCAGCCCGAGCGGCTGCGCATGGCGTGCGAGGAGCTAGGCCCGGCGTTCATCAAGCTGGGCCAGCTCGCCGCCTCGCGCACACAGACCCTGCCGCATGAGTTCACCGACGAGCTGGCGAAATTGCAGGACCAGGTCGCAGCCGCACCGTTCGCGGACATCCGGCGCGTGCTGGAGGAGGAGCTGAAGCGGCCGCTCCCCGAGGACTTCACCTTGCTGGAGGCCGACCCGCTCGGGTCCGCGTCCATTGCACAGGTGCATCGCGCGGTGCTGCGCGACGGCCAGCAGGTCGTGTTGAAGGTGCAGCGGCCTGGCGTGAAGGAGATCGTGGACGTGGACCTCGACATCCTGCGGCAGCTCGCGGCGTTTGCGGAGGAGCACCTCGACGGCTGGAAGCAGCATCGGCCCCTGACCATCGTCAACGAGCTGGGGCGGAACCTGGAGAAGGAGCTGGATTTCACGCGCGAGGCAGCGCACCTCGAACGCTTCGCGTGGCAGTTCGCCGGCGAGCCGGCCATCCACCTGCCGCAGGTGCATCGTAGTCTCAGCACCGGGCGCGTGCTGACCCTGGAGTTCGTGGACGGCATCAAGGCCTCGAAGCTCGACGCGCTGGCGGCGGTGCGGCTCGACCGCGCGGAGATCGCCCGGCAAATCGCAGACCTATTGATGAGGCAGATTTTCACCCACGGCTTCTTCCACGCGGACCCGCACCCAGGCAACATCCACATCCTGCCCGGCAATCGTATCTGCTTCCTCGACTTCGGTCTGATGGGCTTCGTGGACCAGCGCACGCGCGAGACGTTTGCCGTCCTGGTCTGGGGCATCGCGCAGCGCAGCGAGATCGCCGTGGCGCACGGGCTGGTGAAGCTCACCGAGTCGGACAGCGAGACTGCGCAGCAGGGCTTGGAGGCGCAGGTCGCGGAGTTTATGCACCAGCATTTCTACAGGCCGGCGGGCGAGATGCGTTTCGGCAAGCTGGTGACTGAGCTGTTTCAACTCACGACGCGCAACCGGCTGCGGCTGCCGCCGGACTTGTTTGTCATGCTCAAGGCCCTGAGCCTGACCGAGGAGTTGGTGCGGCGGCTGAACCCGCCGCACAACTTCGTGGAGCAGGCGGAGCCGTTCATCCGGCAGGCCCAGATGGCGCGCTACAAGCCACGGCGGGTGTTGAGCGGATTGGCGGACTTCAGCGCGGAGGTGACGGAGTTGGCGCGCGCGCTGCCGGCGGAGCTGCGGCGCATCGCGGCGCAGGTCAAGTCTGGCCAGGCGCGAATCCACTTCCAGCACGAGGGACTGGACCCGCTGGTCAGCTCCGCCGAGCGCGTGAGCAACCGGCTGTCCTTCGCCATCGTGCTGGCGTCGCTCATCATCGGCTCGTCGCTGATCGTGCTGGCGAACTTGCCACCGAAGATTGGTGAGATGCCGGTGGTGGGTCTGGCTGGCTTCATCCCCGCGGCGCTGATGGCCTTCTGGGTGTTGCTCTCCATCCTGCGGCACGGACGGATGTAAAATCCGCCTCAGGCGGCGGCGTGTTTCGCCGCCAGGTCAACTCCCAGCAGTGAGGCAAGGCGCTGCTCGCGCACGCCGTAGAACGCCGCCAGGTCGCGGACACGCGCGGCCAACTCCTCGCGGCCGCCGCGCTGGCGGCGCTTCACGGCGGCGATCATCAGGTTCTTGGCCGTGTGCTCGGTGGAGATGAACTCGAAGACTTTCGTGTCGTAGTCAGCCCATTCCAGCAGCGCGGCACGTATCGCGTCGGTGGCGAACTCGGCCTCGCGCTCCAGCAGGATGCCGTGGCGCAACGCGGGCGCGAGCACGGGGGGCGGGACGATCTGCGGACGCAGCTCCTTGTGGCAGCAAGGCGAGACAACCAGCAGCCGCGCGCCCGCGCCGATGCCACGGGCGAGCGCGTCGTCGGTGGCAGTGTCGCAAGCGTGCAGGGCGATAAGGCCGTCCGCCGCCTCGAGCGCGGTGCTGGAGATGGAGCCGGCCTGGAAATGCAGTCGCTGGAAGCCGCACGCGGCCACGACACGGTTGCACTCCTCGACCAGCTCGGCGCGCGCCTCGATGCCCACCACGCGGCTGCCGGCGAAGAGCATCTGGTCCAGCAACTGGCTCACCGCGAAGGTCAGGTAGCCCTTGCCACAGCCCATGTCCACGACGGTGAGCGGACGCTGGATGAGCACGGTTGCGGAGCGCTCCGCCTCGGTCTGGCGGCGGGCGCGGCGCTTGAGTCGCGCGGTTTCGCCAAGGTCGTCGCCGCCCTCCTCGGCTGCGAGTGGCGCGGCGGTGCCTTGGGAGAAAGCCTCTGCCAACAGGGGCCGGAGGACTTCCACGAACTGGTTGATCTGCCGAAATTTGTCCGCCATCGCCTCGCGCACGCGTCCGTCCGGCAGCGTCACACCGAGTTCACGCAGCCACGGCTCGGTGGGCAGGATGCTGCGCGGCTTGGTGCGGTCGTGCTCCAGTGACGGGGTCTCGTCGTGGACGGGCTTGCGCACCGCGATGCGCGCGGAATCGTCATCGAGGATGGTCAGCTCGGCGGTGCGCTCGGTGGTGAACAGGTTGGCGCAGCGAAACGACTCGCTCATCAGGTTGGCGACCTCGGTGAGCGCGGCCTCGGACGGCAGGTTCTTGAAGATGTCCCGTGTCGCGTGGCGGTAGGTGAAGGCGAGGCGAATGCCGGCCTTCAACTGCACGGGGCGGAGGAAGACGTTCTTCACGTCCGACGCCGCGTCGCGCGGGCGGCTGATGGTGAGCTTGACGAAAGTGCCCCGCGCGAGCGCGTCGCGGAACAGATCGAAGAGCTTGTCTTGTGCGGCGATCATGGGGTTGTCTGTGGCAAAAGGCGTGGCGGCTGGCGCGGCTTGTTGTTACACCTAGCCGCGATGAAATTGAAGCACGGACTCCACCTCGCCTATTGCACGAACATCCACCGGGGCGAGTCCTGGCCGCAGACGTTCGAGTCGCTTCAGAAATACGTGCTGGCCGTGCGCGATCGGCTCGGGACGAAGTCGCCTTACGCCATCGGCCTGCGGCTGGGCGCGGACGCGGCGCGGGAGTTGAGCGAGCCGGCGACGCTGGCGGGCTTCCGCCGCTGGCTGGACGCGGAGCAGTGCTACGTGTTCACCATCAACGGATTTCCCTACGGCCGCTTCCACGGCACGCGCGTGAAGGAGCAGGTCTATGCGCCGGACTGGACGACGCCGGAGCGCGTGGCCTACACGAACCTGCTCTTTGATCTGCTCGGCGAGATCGTCCCGGCAGGCCTGGAGGGCAGCGTCAGCACGGTGCCGGTGTCGTTCAAGGAGTTCATCAAGAGCACGCAGCAGGTGCGGGCGGCGCGGGAGAACTTGTGGAAATGCGTCGAGCACATCGAGCGCGTCGCGCGGCGCACGGGCAAGACGCTGCACCTCGGGCTGGAGCCGGAGCCGTTGTGCTATTTGGAAACGAGCGCGGAGGCTGTGGAGTTCATCGAACAGATGCGCGCCGACCGGCCGGGCGACCTGCGGCTCAACGAGCATCTCGGCGTGAACTACGACTGCTGCCACATCGCCCTGCAATACGAGTCCCCGCGCGAGGCGCTGGGCCGCTTGCGCCAGCACAAGATCAAGGTGAGCAAGCTGCACCTGAGCAACGCGCTGAAGGTGAAGCCCACCGCCGAGGGGCGGCAGGCGCTGCGATCGTTCGCGGACGACGTGTATTTCCATCAGGTCATCGCCCGCTCCACAGACGGCAGCATCACGCGGCACAAGGACCTCGACGACGCGCTCGCGCTGCACAACAAGCTCCCGCCGGCCCTGACTGACGAATGGCGCATCCATTTCCACATCCCGCTGCACGCCGCGCCGACGCCGCTGTTCGACACGACGGCCGACCACGTGCAAGGCGTGATGGACGTGCTGAAGGAGACGCCTTCGCTCTGCTCGCACCTCGAGATGGAGACTTACACGTGGGAGGTGATGCCGGCGGAGATGAAGAAGCGCAACGTCGTGGACCAGCTCGTGGATGAATACCTGTGGACCATCGCGGAGCTGGCGAAACGCGGGCTGGCGTGAGCCAGCCTACCGCAGCGCGAGCATCAGCGCGCCTTCGAGGAGGACAAGCGCGACCACCCCGATCCAGACGAGCGTCTCCCGCGCGCGGTTGTCGGACTGCCGGACCTCGCCGAGCCAGAACTGCACCTTTGCAGCGCCCAGCTCGATCACGTCGCCGTTGCGGAGCAGAAGCTCGTCGAACTCGGAGCCGTTGACGCTGGCGCGGCCTTGCCCAAGGCGGCTGAGGCGGAACCCATCGGGGACACGGAGATCAAGCTGAAGGTGGTTTTCCCAGACGCCGGCCTCGACGAGCTGCAAGTCATCGCCGCTGGCGCGGCCGATGGTGCAGGGGAAACGGCTGGCGGTTTGTGCCGTCCCCGCGCGGCTACCGTTGAGGACGCGGAGCTGGACCATCAGAAGAAGCGGCGCGGGACGTAGATGCGGTCGCCGGGGAAGAGCGCGCGGTCGAGTGTCGGGTTCTCGATCGCGGCCTTGCAATCCATGGTTTCCTTCACGTCGCCCGTGCGGGTGATGGTCACTTTGGTCTTGTCGCCGAACTCGCTGAAGTCTCCAGCGGTGGAGATGGCTTTCAAGACGGTCAGCCCTGGCGTGTAGGGGTAGCGGTTGGGAACCTTGACGAAGCCGCCGACGAACACGAACCGGTCCTCCTGCTTCACCGTCACGGTCATCTTGGTGTAGAAGTTCGGCACGTAGCGCGTCCGGATCTCGGCCTCCAGTTGGGTGCGTGTTTTGCCTGCGGCTTGGAAAGTTTGGTCGAGGTGCAGGGTGATTTTCCCGTCCTCGGAGATGGTCACCTCGGCACTGATCGTTCCCGGCGGCAGGTCGGCCAGGAGAACTTGGATCTTGTCGCCAACCCGAAGGCTCTCGACGCGGTCAGCTGGCGGGCCACCGCGCGGATTCGCGGCCTGGCGGCCCGGGCCAGGACTGGGCGTGTCGCACGCGAGTCCCAGGCAGCAGACGAACGTCAGGGCGATCAGTTTCCACACGTTGTTCATGGGCAATACGGTGTCGGGTCGAAAAGTCCGGGGCAATCAGTATTTCGGCTTGATGGAGTCCGAAGCAGGGGCGGCGGGCTTGTTGCGGCGGTCGGACTTGCCGGTCGGCTTGCCGTTGGTGCCCGGCTCGTCGGCGTTGTTGTTACTGTGGTAGTGGTAGCCGCTGTAGTAGTAGTAGGACGCGTCGCTCGCGAGGTTGATGTTGTTGAGCACCACGCCGAGGAGGCGGCCGCCCACCTTTTCCACCATCTGCCGCGCGCGGATGGCGAGGGCCTGCGGGTATTTCCGGTATTGGATGACCAGCAGGCACAGGTCGGCGGCGCTGGCGAGCACGGTGGCGTCGCTCACGCCCATGATGGGCGGGGCGTCCAAGAAGACAAAGTCGTAGCGGCCCTTGACCTCCTTGATGAAGTCCTTCATCTGCGGCGAATTCAGGATGCCCAGCGCGCTGCTGGGCAGGCGGCCACTGGGGAGGAAGTTCAGGTTGGCCTGCGAGGTGGTCTGGATGACTTCCTCGAGCTTGTTCTGGCCGAGCAGGTAGTTGGTGAGGCCGAGCGAGTTCGACAGACCGAGGCGTTTGTGGAGGCTGGGACGGCGGAGGTCGGAGTCCACGAGCAGCACCTTGTTGCCGTTCTGGGCGAACATGGTGGCGAGGTTCAGGACGGTGGTGGATTTGCCTTCACCCGCGCCGCCGCTGACGACGGTGATGGCGTTGGCCTTCTCGTCCTTGCGTGTGAAAAGGACGTTGGTGCGCAGGACTCGATAAGCCTCCGCGTGCGGGCTGTCCATGCCCTCGTCCATGAGCACGCCGACGTTCTGCGGGATGACGGCGAGGACGGGGGCGGTGAGGGCGCGCTCCACGTCGTCAATGGTCTTCACGCTGGTGTCGAGGTATTCGATGAAGAAGGCCAGGCCGATGCCCAGCACGAGGCCGACGAACGCGCCCAGGGCGATGTTGAGGGTCATCTTCGGGTAGGCTGCCTTGATGGCGGCCTCGGCGCGGTCCGTCACGACGACGGAGTTGCTGCGCTTGATGGTCTTGTCCAGTTCCTCGAGCTGGATCTTGCTCGCGACGGTGTCCCTCATGCGCTTCTGGCGCTCCAGCTCCTCCAAGGCAATCTGGTAAACGCGCTTGCCCTCGGCCATTTCCTGGTGCGTCTGCTTCTCGGCTTCGAGCTTCTGGGTGCGCTCGTCCACGGTGGCCTTGGCCGCCTCGAGTTCCGCCTCGAGGCCGAGCATGACGGCGCTCGCACGAGCGTCCACCTGTGCGGACAGCTCCAGGACGGTGTTGGTCATCCGCTTGTAGTCCGGGTGGTTGGTTCCGAGATCCACCGCCTTGCTGATGAATTCCTGCTTGGCCACATTGAGTTTCTCCAGCCCTCGATCGAGAAGTTCGTCCTTCACGATCACGCCCATGGCATTCCTGAGCGCCTCTGGCGGCAGCTTCTTCAACACGTCGTAGCGCGTCTTCTTACTGATGTAAAACGTGCGCTGGTCCAACACCGACTCGTCGAGCCTACGGATTGTGTCGGTGATCAGAGTCATGATCGAGCCACCGCCCTCATACGTGACGATAAGCCCCTTCCTCTCCTTGAGTATCTGGTTGGCGTTGCTGTTGGCGACCTGCACGGTGGCATTGTGCTCGGCCAACTTCGCGACGAGAGCCTTGATGCCATCCTCCACCAGCCGGATGCGCTGCTCGTCACGGTGGGCCTTGTAAACCTCGGCGATCTTGTTGGCGATCTCGGCGGCCTCCTCCTTGTCTTTGCTGTAAACGTTGATCTCGATGATGCTCGTGCTGCGGACGTTCCTCGGGTCAATGAGCTTGCTGAGGATCTGGAGCGCCCTGAACCTGGATTCGCCCAGCCGGTATTTCTGGTTCCAGCGCTGGACGAGCTTGAGGTCGTCAATGACCTTGTAGAGCACTTCCTTGGACTGGATGATCTCGAACTGCGTCATCACGAAGAACGGGTCGTAGCCCGACTGCGTCTGCTGCTGGAGGAGGCCTGAGATGTCGCCGGTGTCCTTCTGCACGTCCATGCGCACGGTGCTCATGTAGGTCGGCTCCATGAAGTGCGTGAGCGCGGCAGTGGTGCCCACGACCAGGGCGAAGACGACGAAGATGAGCAACGCCCGCATGCGGATGATGCGCCAGTAGTCGAGGAAGTGCAGCTTGTGCTCCGGCGTGCCGGAGGAGGCGTCAGGGGAATGTGGGGCGGCGTCCATAGATGAAAAGAAAAGAGGCCAGAGTCGTGCTCCAGCCTC
>SXTU01000306.1 GCA_005791875.1 Verrucomicrobiales bacterium | reverse complement strand
TTCTCCAGCAGCCGCGAGGTCTATGGGGACATCCACCGATTCAGCACGGCGGAAGCGAGCGCGGATTTCGCCTACACGGAGAGCACTTACTCGGCGAGCAAGATTGCCGGGGAGGCGCTCATCTATTCCTACGCGCGCTGCTACGGGCTGCCATACCTCGTCTTTCGCTTTAGCAACGTCTATGGCCGCTTCGACAACGACATCGAGCGTATGGAGCGCGTCATCCCGCTCTTCATCCGGCGTGTGGAAGCGGAGCAGCCCATCACCGTGTTCGGCGCGGACAAGGTGCTCGACTTCACCTACGTGGACGACTGCGTGGACGGCATCGCGCGCGGCGTGACGGCACTGGCGGCTGGCCGTGTGAAGAACGAGACCATCAACCTTGCCTGCGGCCAGGGCCACACACTTGTCCACATGGCGCAACTCGTCGGTGAAGCGCTGGGCAAGACCCCGCAGATCAACCTCGCCCCGTCTCAGTTGGGCGAAGTCACCCGCTACGTGGCAGACATTTCCAAAGCCCGAACCCTGCTTGGCTACGCGCCGCAGGTGCCTTTGGAGCTGGGCATCCTGCGTGCAGTGGCGTGGTCACAGGAATGGGCCCGCGCTCAGGCGGCGGCTCCTTCGAGTTAAGCGGGCAGCGCAATATTTACCCAATTTAAGGTTGTGCGATGGCCCGTGGAGGTTATAGTTTCGAAACGTTCACACTATGAAGGCAAGACATTCATCTATTGTCGCCCTGCGGGCTGGTTTCACCCTCATTGAACTCCTCGTTGTCATCGCGATCATCGCGATTCTGGCGGGAATGCTGCTGCCGGCGCTCTCCAAGGCCAAGGGCAAGGCGCACACGATTAAGTGCCTCGGCAATCAGCGCCAGATCGGCATGGCGACCAAGCTCTACGCCGGCGACAATGACGACAAGTATCCCCACGGACAGGACATCAACGGGCCTACCGGGGCTGGCGGCGTGGCCACTGCCAACGCGGTGGACGCGTGGAACAATGTGCTGTTGCCTTACCTCGGGATCAAAGGCATCCCAACGGCAGTGCCCGTTTACGATTGCCCGGCAAAAGTTGACGTCTCGCTAGTGCAGGTGGGAGTGCAATATGCCCAGACCTACCGAGCCAATGAGCACATCTACCGTTTCGCCTCCGGCACCCGTTATCCGTCGCCCTTGCGAGAGTCTGGCATTCGGTCCCCGGCTACCATTCTCATGACGGTGGAGAAGAACCGGAATAACATGCAGTATCAATACCAGCAGAACAATCTCGATGCCAACCGCCTCGCCTGGCATTCTTTTGGTGCCAACGGCCTGCCCTCGAACAATGGAATGACCAAGCACCAAAACGGCACGACCTCCTTCGCCGCCGACGGCCACGCCGAGCATCTGAAGCTCCCCCCACATGTGAACGGCTCGACCACTCCGCCGGCTGATATGCAGGACATGGGTGACGTTCGAGGTAATCCCACCGGTGGCGTTCAGCCCAACAAATTCGTATCAACCCGGGCCAAACTCTGGATGCGCGAAGACACCACTTGGCTGGGGTTCTAGAGGGGTAACACGACTTCCCCGTGCCACCACATTCCGCTGCCGCCCAGCCCCGGGCCGGTTGCGCTGTGTAGAATCATTGTTGAGGTGCCCGCCGGCGTTCCCTAACTTCGCACCATCATGTTCATCCTCGACGCCCATCTCGACCTCGCCATGAACGCGCTGGAGTGGAACCGCGATCTAACGTGGTCCCTCGAACGCATCCGCCGCCGCGAGCTCAACCAGACCGACAAGAAGGACCGCGGCAACAACACGCTCTGCTTCCCCGAGCTGCGCCGCGCCGAGATCGGCATTTGCGTCGCCACGCAGATCGCGCGCTGGTCGCCCTACTTCCACCGGCTGCCGGGCTGGGCCTCGCCGCATCAGGCATGGGCGCAGACGCAGGGCCAGCTCGCGTGGTATCGCGCCATGGAGGAGGAGGGCGAGCTGGTGCAAATCCGCAACCGCGCCCAGCTCGAAGCCCACTTCAAGTTCTGGCAGAAACTTCCGCCGCCGGATGCGAAGGCCTACGTCGTAGAATCCCGTCGTCAGCCAGCCAAGCCGCCCATCGGCTACATCCTCAGCCTCGAAGGCGCGGACTCGCTCATCACCTTGAAGCATCTGGAGCGCAGCTACGCGGACGGCCTCCGCGCGCTCGGCCCGGCGCACTACGGCCCCGGTGTCTATGCCCACGGCACGGACGCGCTTGATCCCTTGCCCGCGCGCGGCAAGGAGCTGCTCAAGGAGATGGACCGCCTCGGGATGATCCTCGACAGCACGCATCTCAACGACGCGTGCTTCTGGGAGGCGCTGGACATTTTCCAAGGCCCGGTCTGGGCCAGCCACCAGAATTGCCGCGTGCTCGCGCCGTGGAACCGCCAGTTCGCCGATGACATGATCAAGGCCGTCGTCGAGCGGGGCGGCGTGCTGGGCATGGCCTTCGACGCGATCATGATGGTGCCCGGCTGGATTCACAATCGGAGCAAGCCCTCGGACTTCAACCTCAAGATCGAGCGCATCTGCGAGCACATCGACCACATCTGCCAGCTCGCCGGCAGCGCCAAGCACGTCGGCATCGGCACGGACCTCGACGGCGGCTACGGCAACGAGCAGACGCCGATGGATCTGAACACGATTTACGACCTTCAGACCATCCCCGGCCTGCTCAAGAAGCGCGGCTACAAGAAGGCGGAGATCGAAGGCATCATGTCCGGGAACTTCCTCAATTTCCTGCGGAAGAACCTGCCGAAGTAACGGGGCGAGGCGAGCCTCCGTCGAGCCGGCTTTCGAATCAACCACCCGGACCGGCGTGTCGGCCTGCTGGTCGCGGGTGCTGCGGGAATCCCCCGCAAGTTTTCCCTTGCCAAGAATCAGGGCCAGGAGAATGGTCGGCCAACTTCCAACCCACAGTCCCCCGAGGACAAACCTCAGCATATACGCTTCTATGCGTGCTCACCCCAGCAAACAGACCAATGGCTTCACCCTCATCGAGTTGCTCGTCGTCATCGCGATCATCGCGATCCTCGCCGGCATGCTGCTGCCCGCCCTGAGCAAGGCCAAGCAAAAGGGCCACGGCATCAAGTGCCTGAACAATATGCGCGGGTTGACGCTGGGCTGGACAATCTACGCCACGGATCACGACGACCGCATCCCGTTCGCCGGCAGCGGCACCGGGGTGTCGGGCGCGTGGATCAGCGGCACGATGAACTTCAACCCCGCCAATGCCTCGAACTGGGACGTGACGGTGGATTTGGAGAAGAGCGTCCTCTGGCCGTATGCCGGCAAGTCCGCCGCCGTGTTCAAGTGCCCTGCGGATCGCTCGCTGATCACCCCGACCACCGGGCCGTTCGCTGGCAGGTTGACGCCTCGGATCCGCACCATGTCCATGAACCAGTGGTTCGGCGGCTTCGGCAATCCGACGATGGTTTTCACCGGCAAGCCCGGCTGGTCCAGTCCGCCGTGGAAGATGTATCGCCGAGTGACCGAAGTGACGAGTCCCGGCCCGGCGGACACGATCTTGTTTTTCGACATGCGTGAGGACGCGATCAATTCCGGGGGCCTGCTCATCAGCATGGCAGGTTCTCCGAGCACACCGGCCCAAACCGAGTGGTGCGATTACGATCTGCCGGCCTTCTACCACAACAAGGCGGGTGGCATGTCCTTCGCGG
The DNA here is from genome assembly GCA_005791875.1 of Verrucomicrobiales bacterium. GTDB lineage: Bacteria > Verrucomicrobiota > Verrucomicrobiia > Limisphaerales > SXTU01 > SXTU01. Next base: position 910 of record SXTU01000306.1, on the reverse strand, counting down.
ACGGTCATTCCGAAGTCCACCGCTGGCAGGATCCACGCACCATGCCCCCGGCGGTCCCGGGCGTGCTGCTGGCAAACCAAGGCGTCAGCCCGAACAACCCGGACATCCTCTGGCTTCAGCAGCGCGCGACGCGGGCACAGTAACCGCGATCTTCCCGGCATCGCCCACGGAGTGGCCCAACGTGAGTGGCCGTGGGTGAAACCCACGGAGGCCGGCATCAGTGGTGGACACCGCGTGGCGGTGCAACAACCGGCGGACAGCGCCGATGGTTGAGCCAGCCCGGACAACGCAAGGACGCAAAGCCGCGCACAAAGGAGGCCGAACGGAGTTGCTAGCAGCAGCGTGGAAAATCCTGCGTTCCCTTGCGTCTCCGCGCCCTTGCGTTGATTCCCGACTGCTGCGACTGGGTTGAACCGCTACGCGGTTCGCGGCGTTTGCCAATCGGTTCCGGGGGTTGCGCTCGCGGTGCTCGCTTCACCCCCGGCTACTCATGTTTGGCCCCGCTAGGGCCAGTTACCCCGCCTTGTCTTCCATCCCCAGCTTCACCGCGTAGATCATCACGTCCTGGAACACGCCCATGAAGCGGCGCTCGGCCTTGATGTCCACGCCGAGCGAGTAAGTGTAGCCGGCGTCCTCGAGGATTTTCAGGAAGCGACTCATCTTCACTTCGGTGGTGCCATAGCGGTGGTGATACTCGATGGCCAGGCGGTGGATGCGCGCCAGCTTGCCGCTCGCCACCAGGTCCGCGAAGACCTCCCACTCGCCGCCCTCGATGTCGAGCTTGAGCAGGTCCACGTCCTCGGTGATGGACTCGGAGAGCTTCACGAGGCGGACCTCGATGGGCACGGTCTTCTGTTTCTCGTCGCGGTTGCCGATGGCGCTGCTCATCGGCGAGAAGCCGGGGTTCACG
>SXTU01000045.1 GCA_005791875.1 Verrucomicrobiales bacterium | reverse complement strand
GCCAGCGCGGTGAAGCCGTATTGGATGCCGATGATTTTGTGGTCGGTGGAGAAGACGTAGGAGCGCAGGAAGCCGGGGTCGTGGTGCTCGCGGCTGTGCGCCGGTTCCGTGTGCGTAGTTTTCGTGGCCTGCATAAATTGTTTTTCAGTCTGCGTTCGGTTGCGTTCCCGCGCAGGCCGCGTTTTATCTCGCGGCGGGGGATTGAATGTCAATTCGGGACTAAGCTGCTGCTTTTCTTGTCTGCTGCCAACTTCATCTTGCTACCGCTTGTCAAAAACCATCAGCCCCAGCAGCAGCGGCAGATACAAAATCGAGGCGAAGAACAGCCGCCGCGCGCTCAGGCGGTCCATCTGCTTCGCGAACCGCCCGGCGAACCAGAGGAACCCCAACCCCAGCACCAGCGCGCCCGCCAAGTAGAGCGCGCCGGACATTTGGAAAACGAAAGGGCTCAAGCTCACCGGCAGCAGGCCCAGCGTGTGGCTCACCGCCGAGCGCCCCGTGCGCGTGCCATCGCGGTCCACCAGCGGCAGCATGACGAAGCCGCCCTTGGCGTAGTCCTCGCGATACATCCACGCGATGGCGAGGAAGTGCGGGAGTTGCCAGAAGAAGAGAATCGCGAAGAGCGCCCAGCCCTCGATGGACAAGTCGCCGCGCGCCGCCGTCCAGCCCATCAGCGGCGGGAGCGCGCCGGGAATCGCGCCGATGGCCGTGTTCAAAGTGGTTTTGCGCTTCAGCGGCGTGTAGATGAACAGGTAGCTGATGAGCGTCACCGCGCCGAGGACGGCGGTGAGGAGATTTGCGCCAAACGCCAGCCAGAGCAGCCCGGCCAAGGAAATCACCCCGCCGAGCACAACGACAGTCTGGGGTTGGATAAGACCCGCCGGCAAGGGCCGGTCTTCCGTGCGCTCCATGAGCGCGTCGAAATCGCGTTCGAGATACTGGTTGAGCGCCGCCGCGCCGCAAGCCAGCAGGCCGGTGCCCATGAGCGTGTTGACCAGCAACAGCCAGTTCATGGGGCCGCGCTGGCCTAGGTAGAACCCAACGAGCGTGGTCAGCAGCACGAGGCTCGTGAGCCGCGCCTTGAACAGCTCCCCAAGCATGCCGGAGCGCGTCTTGTCGTGGGCGGCGGCGTCTGCGGTCAATTTTTGGGCAGTGGTCTTCACCAAAATCAGAGGTAGATTAAGATTAAGATCAGGACCAAGAGCAAGAGCGGAGTCGGTGCGATTCAATCTTAATCCTGCTCTTAATCCTCATCATAATCCTGCTCCAGGTGCGTGAGGCGGACGCTCTTGTCCGCAGGCGGGCAGCGGACAGGAGTGTCCGCTCCACGCCGCCGTCAGCAGCGTCAGCAGCGCGCCCGTGACCAGGCTCGCCGCTCCCACGAGGACATGCAGCGTCGCGATGTCTGCCGCCTTGTTGCTCAGGACCGTCCAGATGCCGAGGCCGAACTGGACGCAAATCAGCCCGAACCAAACGCCCGCAGCCTTCGCCACCGGATGTGCTGCGCCCATCGTGCGCCGCAGCTTCAGCAGGCAGCCCAGCACGTGGCCGAACACCACGAGGGCCCCGATGCGGTGCGCCATGTGGAGGTGGATTTGCCTGGCGGTGATCGGCTTGAACTCCCGGTGGTCGTTCCGGGAGCGGTTGTAAGTTTCGAGCGAAATGGTGTCCGTCGCGGGCCAGACCTTGCCGTGTGCCAACGGAAAATCCGGCACGGCCAGGCCCGCGTGCTGGTGGCGCATCGAAGCTCCAAGCGCGAGTTGGCCGAGGATCAGGAGCGTCGTGATGAGCAGGAAGCGCCGCACCTTCGCGGGGACGGCCACCGGCGGCGACTCCGCCTTCAGCCGCGCCCACCAGTCGCTCGTCACGAGCGCAATGGCGCACATCAACACGAGAAAGCACTGCGCCAGCGTGCCGTGGAAGATGCCCAGCCAGTCCGCCAGAGCCGTCACGCGCAGCCCGCCGAGGACGCCCTGCACGATGACCAGCACCAGCGCGAGCAATCCGAACCGCGCCAGTCGCGGGCTGACGGCTTCATGGCGCGGCCAGACGAAGCTGATGCCGAAGCCCGCCACGCCCGTGCCGACGAGGAACAACACATTGTCGAGCTTCACCTTGGCGCTCGTGGACGCGACTAACCCAAGCGCCAGCACGACGACGCTTCCCCAGCGCAGCCACTTTGCGGCGGGCCGGCCGTTCATCCACAACGCCAACACCAGCGTCATGAAGCCGACCACCGACCCCGCCAGCCGGTGCGAGTGTTCGTAGAGGATGCCGCCGACCCACATGGACACCGGGAAGGTGAACATGTTGTAGCCATAGCTGTTCGGCCAGTCCGGCACCGCCATGCCCGCGCCGTGGCTCGTGACCAGCCCGCCGATGCCGATGAGAAGGAGCGTCGCCAGCGCCGTAAGCACGGCGAAGCGGTGGAGCCAAAGATGTTCAGCCGTTTGCGGCATGGGGTGATAGAGATATCCGCCCGGCAGCCGGTTTCAAGCGCGGCGGGACGATTTCATCGGGGCTGATTGCGCGCAGTTCAGCGGTTAATCGGCCGGAATGCCTGCGCCAAAAAGATTCAGCCGCCGCAGTCCCAAGACTACGGCGGCTGAAGTCCGGAAATTGAACTACTTGGCCTCGATGGTGAAGTCCGCCTTCGCGCTGCCTTTCACTTCGATTTCCTTCTCGACCTTGCCGCCCTTGCGGTGCTCGACGACCAGCTTGTATTTGCCGTCCGGCACGCCGGTGATCTTGAAGGAGCCATCCTTGCCGGTGACGGCATGGAAGCCGTGGTCGAACACGCTCACGTAGGCGAACATCCACGGATGCACGTCGCACTTGAAGCGGAGGAACTTCTCGGCCTTTGTGAAGGCGAAGTCGAGCGGCTTGCCGCCGGCCATCTGGGCCTTGTTGTCTTCCTTGTTGCCGTCCACCGCCGGGGTGGGGTGGACGTTGTGCATAAGGGGGTCGGAGTTAAGCACGCGGATCGGCTGGCCGGTCTGCGCGGAGTTGATGTAGGGCAGGTATTCGCAGCCTTTCTGGTCAATGACGACCGCCTTGTCCGAAGCCGCGCCGCCCTTGGCGCCTTCGAGATAAACCACGCAGTCGGCGAGGCCGCCGGTGGCGTCCGACACGTAGAAACGGGTCATGACCTTCTTGCCGGCTTGCAGCTTGCCACAGGTGGGGTCCACAGGGATTTCCTTCTCGGGAGCTGGCGTGCCCTTGAGGGTGATCTTGCCGGTGACGTCGCCCGCCGAGGCGCTGCCGGCCACAATGGCGACGGCGGTGAGGGTCAGTATCAGTGATTTCATGTTCGTGTTTCAGTGTTGTCCAAATTGACGCCAGGCCATTCCGGCCCCGCTGTCAAAGTGGACGGAGAGTAGCGGCCCGCAATTCGCGGTCAAGGGGGTGGTCAAGATTTCAACCGGCCTGTTCCTATGGAGTCGGAGTGCTTATGCGGCAGGCCCTACGGCAGCACCTTGATGTGGCTGACGCGGAAGAGCGCGCCGCGCGGCTGGTTGGGCAGGCATTCGATCTCCCAGCCGTGGGCGAGGATGATCTGCTGGACGATGGCCAGGCCCAGCCCGGTGCCCTTCTGGTGCGTGGTGAAGTAGGGCTTGAAGATTTCCTTCAGGTTCTCGGGCGCAACGCCGGGGCCGTTGTCGCTGATCTCAAGCGTCAGCGTGTTCTCGCCGCTGCGGGTCGCGTTCACGCGGATCTCGCCGCCCCGCTCAAGCGCCTGCGTGGCGTTGATGAGCAGGTTGAAGAGCGCCTGCCGCAGGAGCTGCTCGTCGGCCTCGATGCGCGGCAGGTCGGGCTGGACGGTGAGTTGGATGGCCTTCTCCTCCAGGTCATAGCCGAGCGCGCGGACGACCTCGCCGACGGCGCTGACCAACGGCACAGGCGAGCGGCGGACCTCGCGCGGGCGGGAGTAGTTGATGAACTCGTTCAACTGCGCGGTCACGCGGTCCGCCTCGTCCACGATGCCGCGCGACTTCTCGGCGATGGCGGGAGGGGCGTCGTCCTGCCTGGAGATCATCTGCGCCAAGCCGCGGATGATGTTGAGCGGGTTCTTGGTCTCGTGGGCGAGGCCGGCGGCGGCGAGGTTCATCTCGCGCAGGTGGGAGTTCATCTCGCTGGCGCGCAGCAGGCGGAACTGGAGGTCGGCGGACTTGCTGAGGTTGCGCAGCGCGAGGGCGACGCCCAGCGCGGCGACGCCCGCGAAGCTGACGATCAGGGTGCGCGTCCAGAAATCCGTCTCCTTGGCCTGAAGGAACGGTGCTGTGGACAGGGCGATCAGAAAGCCGTGCGTGGTGCGGTTCTCCGCCAGCTTCTTGAACTCCGCCTCGGGAATCCACGGCGGGCGGCCGAACGACGAGCCGCTGGGCGGGCGGCGGAACGCGTCCCGGCGGTCAGGGCGGTTGGTGGAGACCACGCCAGCACCGGATACGATGGTGCCGTCGCCGGATCTCGTGGGCGGGACCGCGTTGGTTTCGGGGGGACGCGGCTCGCGCGGCTCGCCGGGCGGGCGGGGCAGCGGCCGGAAATCCTCACGCGGCGGCGCGTTCGTGTCGCGCGGCGGCAGGACGACGACGACGTTGGTGCCGAGGTCCATCGGGTTGACCACGGTGAGGACTTTTTCGCCCCAGTGAACGCCGCTCTGAAGCAATCCCTTGGCTTCGAGGTCCACGGGCACGCCTGCGGACGCGACGACTTCACCGGCCTTGTTCAGGAGCGCGAGCGACTGCAATCCGCTGAACGTGATGACGGATTGCAAGGCCACCTCCATCCGCTCCTGCGAGACGACACCGAAGCGCCGCTGGGACTCGATGAACTTGCCCAGCGTGCCGGTGATGTCGCGCGAGCGGCGGATCAAGGCCTCGCGCGCGGCGGTCTCCACCCGGCTGTGCTCGATCACCTGCCAGACCGCCATCGCCGACCACGCGGCCAGCAGCACGACGAAGGCGAAGCGTGGATGACGGATCATGCGGCGGGGAGCGCGGCGCTATTTGGGCGTGGGCCTGGCAGGCGCAGGAACAGCGGGCGCAGCCGCGGGCTTGACGGCCGGCGGCGGGTCCTTCAGCGGCAGGCTTTCGAGGAAGCGGTCCAGGTCCTCCTGCGGGAAGGCCTTCGGGGCGATCTTCTTGTTCAGCTTCTCGTCCGTGGTCATGTCCGCCAGTTGCGACGGTGCTTTCACAATGGTCGGCGTGAGGAAAATCATCAGCTCGCGCTTCACATTGTCCTTCACACGACGCTTGAAAAGATTTCCCAGCAGCGGAATGTCGCCAAGCAGCGGCACCTTGCTCTCCGAGTCGTTCTGCGTGTTCTCCATCAGGCCGCCGATGACAACCGTCTGGCCGTCGGGCACGACGACGGTGGTGGTGGCGATGCGGGAGTTGATGACTGGCGCGGAGACGGCGTTGGTGCCGCCGGAGATCGCGACCCACTGCGACTTGTCGGCCAGCGAGGAAATCTCCGGGGTGACGACCATCTCCACGTTGCCGTCCGACGAGATGAAGGGCGTGACGCTCAAGTTCACGCCCACGCTTTGGTAGGTGATGGTGTTGATCTGGTTGCCGAAGTTGTCGAAGCGCGTGTTCGTGATGAGCGGCACCTGCTGGCCCAGGCTGATGGTGGCCAGTTGGTTGTTGCGCGCGAGGATGGACGGGCGGGAGAGCACCTCAGTCTTGCCCGCCGTGGCGATCGCCCGGAGCGTCGCCTGGAAGTCATTACCGAGGATGGAGTAGATGCCCGCCCCCGGTGCGGCCAGCGCGGCGACGCTCGCGAGATCCTTGATAGGGGCGCTGCCAAATCCCTGGCCCGCGACGCCGCTGTTGCCGCCGGGGTTGGGGTTGTGGTTGTAGCCGCCGGCGAAGCCGATGTCGGAGTCCTTGCGATACGTGGCCTCCAGGAAGATCACCTTGATGAGCACTTGCGGCGAAGGGCGATCCAGGCCGGAGATCACCTTCTTGATTTCGGCCAGGGTCTTGTCGTCCGTGACGACGATCATGTTGCGCGTCTCCGGGTCGAAGGAAATGTCCGCCCCGCCCAGCGGTTGGCCACCGCCGGCCTGGGTGCGGCTGGCCGCGCCCCCGCCGCCAGTGCCCCCACCGCCAAAGCCGCCTCCGCCAAAACCTTGGAATTGCGCGTGCGCGGTCCCCGCCAGCGCACCGGCCAGCAGCCATCCCAAACCAATCGCTTTCATCGAACCATGTTTCATCATTATGCCTTTCAAGTGAACTGACCGGAATTCTGAGTTGAACTAGCGGCCGCCGCCGAAGCCGCCGCTGTTACCACCACCAAAGCCACTGCTGCCGCCACTGCTGTTACCACCAAAACCGCTGCTGCCCGACCGGCCGCTGGGGCTGCTTTGGCCGCCGTTGTTGCGCGTGGTGGTGCCTGTGCCGAAGCCGCCTGTGCCTGTCCGGCCGCTGGACGACTGCGCAGTCCGACCGCTCTGAGTTGGGAACAGAGCTTGCAGGATTTGCTGCATCTGCGCCGGGTCGGCGTTCTCCACCGGGATGACGAAGACCTTCTGCTGCTTCGATGGATCGGAGTCGAGCTGGGTGATCATCCCCGTGATTTGCTCCATGAGCGTGGGCGACGCAGTGACGATGACGGACATGGTGCGGTTGTCGGCCACAGCCACAACTTTGTTCTGCTTGAGCGCTCGCTCGCTCTGGCCGGCTGCCGCGCCAGTGCCGCCGCCACTGGGCGGGCGGAAGCCGCCGAAGAAGCTGCTGCCGCCGGTCCGTCCGCCGGTCCGTCCACCCTGCGTGCTCGTGTCGGGGAAGAGGTTCTTGATCATCGTGGCGGTGTCGTCGGCGCTCGCATGCTTCAGGCGGAAGACCTTGATCTCCGTCACGTCCTCGACCGGCACGTCTACCTGCTTGATCACGTCCTCGATCATCGTCATCGAATCCTCGGGCGCGCTCACGATCAGCGAGTTGCTCAACTCGTCCGCCGACGCGACGACCTTGGGCGTGGTCACGCGACCACCGGTGCCGCCGGCACTACCACCACCACCGCCACTTCCGCGGCTGGAACCGCCGCCGCCAAACCTTTGAAACATTTGCTGCATGGGGTTGACGCCGCCCTGCTGTGCGCCGCCGCGCGACTCGGCAGTGACGAAGAGATCCTTCACCACGGTCGCGAGCGTTTTAGCATCGGCATACTTGAGCGTGAACACGCGGATGGCGGAGACACTGGCCACGGGCGTGTCCAGCGCCTTGATGATCTCGGCCACGCGCTTGATGTTGATCTGCGTGTCGGTGATCACGAGCGCGTTGGCGCCGGCGTTCGCGGTCATGATCGAGGAGGTGGGCAGGAGGGAGTCGAAGTTCTTGATCACCTGTTCGGCGCTGATGAACTTGATGGGGATGATCTGCGTGACCATGTTCTCGGTCGCCGGGATTTTCTCCGGGTCGCCGCCGGGTTTGACCGGGAGGGGCTGCCGGCTCATCTCATCCTTGTTCACGATTTTGAGCGTGCGATCCACGCGAAAGGCAGCGTAGCCGTTGCGAGAGAGGACGTTGTTGAGCACGGCCACGGCCTCGTCCTTGGTGAGCACGTCCTCGCTCCACACATCCACCCGGCCGCGGATGTCGCCGACCGTGGGCACGATGATGAAGCCGGCAGCCTCGGAGAAGTAATTGAGGACCAACTCCAGCGGCACACCACGAAAGTTCAAGCGCATCCCCTTATCCGTCTCGTTAATGACGCGCTTGACTGGCTCCTTCGGCGCGGCGGGCGTGGGCGGGCGAGCCGCCTCGGCGGCCTTCTCGGCCGCTGCCGCCGCGAGCGCGGCAGCAAGGCCGGCCGGGCGCTCGTCGTCGCTCTTGGGCGCGGCGGGCGCGGCGGGGGCCAGTGCGGGCGCGGGCGCGGGTGGCGTCTGGGCCAGCACTGAGCCGGCGAGGCTGACTGAGAGGATGATGGCGAGGTTGGATTTCATATTATCTGTTCTCCCGTGAACGTTGTTCCATGAGTCGTTTTAGAAGGTCGCTTTCACCTGCGCCGCCCGAGCTGGTAGAGCCGGAAGACGGGGCGCTTGAACTGCCCGAACTGTTGTTTCCTGTGTTGAAGCCGCTGGAGCTGCCACCCGAGTTTAAGGTTCCACCCGAACTGGATGGGCTGCCGGAATTGAAGCTGCTGCCGCCGGAGTTGAACGAGCTGCTGGAGCCGCCGCCAAACCGCGTCACGTAGTAGGAGGTGTATTCCTCCGTGTCCACGGAGCCGTCGCCGTTGCGGTCAATAGTCCGGAAGTTGTCGCGCAACCGGCTGTCCGCTTCCTCGCGGGAAATCCTGCCGTCGCCGTTGCGGTCCTGATCGCGGATGCGCGACTGTGCCATCTCCACCGGGTTGCTGCTGCTCCCGCCAAAGGGCGAGCTGGAGCGCGGATCGCGGCTGAAGCTGCCAGAACGAGAATCCCGGCTGTTGAACCACGAGCTGCCGCTGCGCGAGTCCCGGCTGAAACCGCTGCTGGAGCCAAACTGCGAGCTGGAACCGAAACTCGAACCCGAGCTGGAAGAGAAGTTCGAGGTGAATTCCACCGGGCGCTCTGCTTCGCGCATCTTCCACTCGCCCTTATCCTCGCGGCGGAGCATGTAGCCGACCTTCAGCTCGACCGGCTTCCCCGCCGACTCCAGCCGCACGAGATTGGGCTCGATGCCGGTGACTTTACAGTCGCCGATGGTCTCATCCACCTTCACCGCCTTGCGATGGCTGGAGCTGCTGCCCTCGAAGAACGCCACGGAACCTTTCGGATAATCCAGCGTGCCCAGCAGCGAGAAGGACTCGATCACCGGATCACGGCGCACCGTCTGCGGCGCGGCCTCGGTCCGTCCTGCGTAGCGGCGGGTGTTGAAGATGTTGCGGTCGGGGATGTTCTTGAACGCGTCGAAGCTCTGCGCGGGCGAAACTGCCGGCGGCGCAGGGGCCTGCTTGCTGGCGGACTGCTTGCCAGAGGACTGCGGCGCGGGGCCATTCGTGCGGGACGACTGCGCGGACGCGGCGAAGGCGGCGAGCAACAGCGCGCCGCTCAAGGCGAACGCCAATGGAGACGGGGGGTTCATGGCCGGACAGTCGCACGCTTTGTCACCGGCTGCCAGCGCGATGATGCCGTCCTGGTCGGGGTTATTTCGCGGAGTTTTCATTCTTCTTCGGGGTTAGCACCAGGCCGCTGAGTTGCAGCGACAGGGTGAGGTTGCGGCCCTCGGTGTCACGCGTGGTCAGGTCCACCACGTCCACCTTCATGGCTAGGGGGTCTCTCTCCACCTGATACAAAAACCGCGCGAGGCTCGATAGGCTGCCGGTCGCGTCCGCGCGGCACTCCAACGTCTGGTGCTCCTCGCCGCTGGCAGCGCGCTTCCACGCCGGCTTGAGGCCGCTGACGGTCAGGTTCGCGTCCCGGCCCCACCGCTCGAACGCCCGCAAAGCCTGCCCCTCGGCTGCGGACACGTCATTCGTGAGCGTGTTGGCCTTCATGGCAGCCCACTTGTCCCGCACCGCGCGCTCGCGCTCCAGTTTCTTTGCGCCCTCGTCCACCTGTTTCTCCAGCTCGGCGATGCGCTTGGTGCGCGCCTTCCAACTGTCGGTGAGCGGCTGGAGGACGAACTTGTCGCCCACCATCAGCAGCACGGCGGTGACGGCTAAAATGCCCAGCAATTGTTCGCGGCTCTTGTTGTTCATCGGCTGGCTTGGGCGCTGTCGGCCCAGTGAAAGTTAAAGGTGAACTCCAGCGGCTGTCCGTTCTGGCCGCCCTTGACGTTCTCGACTTTGACATCCGTGACCTGCTTCGAGGCGCGGAGCTGGTCGAGCATCTTGAGCAGCGCCGCGTTGTTCCGCGCCGTGCCGCTGCAAGTCACGCCGGAGCGGTCGCGGATCTCGACGGACTTGGCGGCGACCGCGCCGTCCTCCGGAAACGCCTCGGTGACTTTCTTCAGGATGCTCAACGCGCGGAACGACTCGTCGAACCACGGGCGGAACTTACGGATCTTGACCTCCATGTCCTTGACCTGCGTGACGCGCACCTTCATGCCATCCCACTGGCCGTTGAGCTTGTTGAGCTGCACTTGCTGCCAGCCAAACATCCCGGCCACCGCCAGCGCGGCCACGCCCAGCGCGACGGCGGCATAGACGAGCTTCTTGGACGCGTGCTGCTCGGTGAACTGCTTCCACTTGCTGACATACGGCGGCAGAAACTCGAAGGCCGCCGGCTTGCTGGTCAAATGCCGCGCCGCGATGCACAACGCAGCAGAGGCCGCAGTGTCCGCAGGCAGCGCGACGCCGAACTCCAGCGGCGCGAACTCCTTCACGAGCTGCGCGCGCATCCCCAACGCCTCGGCGCGCGGGCGGATCTGCTCGTAAAGCTCCTCGGCCAGATCGCCTTGCCCGAAAACTTTCAGGTTCCGCACCGCGCCGCGCGCGTTGTCTGGCAACTGGCCGAGCGTGATGCGCAGCTCACGCGAAAGGCTGTCCACCTGCACCCGTCGCTCAGAGCCGTCCTGCTCGATGGCGCCCTCCAGCAAACGCAGCGCCGCGATGCCGCCTTGCGCGGTGACTTGCAAGGCGACGCCCTTCTCACCGGCCACCAGCGCGACCACCCCGCCGGCGGTTTCCGATTCCGCCACCGGCTGAAGCGCGGCGATGCCGAGCGTGAAACTCAGCGGCCGCAGTTGGATGGATTCCAGCGCCTCCTGCAATCGCGTGACGTGGTCGCGCGGAACCGCCACGAGCGTCGCCATGCGGTCCCCATCGGGCACGCCGACGATTGACTGCCCCAGCATCAGCGCCTCGGGCGCGTAGGGGAAACCGCGCTCGGCCTCCATCAGCAGGAGCGCCTGCACGTCCTCCGGCGGGAGGCCGGCGGGGACTTTCACCGCGAGCGTGAGCGCCCAGTTCAGCGGCACGCCGACCACGCAGCGGCGGTCGCGCACGCCAGCCTTGTCCAGGTGCGTGCGGATTTCCGCGCCGACCAAGTCAGGGTCGTTTGTAAGCGGGTCGAGCGAGAGCGTGGCCGTGGCGGACTTGCGTATTTCCACCGAGCCGTTCGTGCGCTTGAGGCTGACGATGTCCAGCCGGTTACCGTCCAGCACGAGGCCGAGAATCGAGGTCGCGGTCGTTTGCTTGGGTGCTTTCATGGTGGGTTCTGCAACTCGGCAATCTGCTGACGGACGTTCTGCCCCAGCGCCCAGCCCAGGTGCGTGAGGTCCTGACGCTGGCGGATCTTTGCGCCGCCCTCGGTCGTGTCGAAGATCAACTTCACGCGCTGGTAGCCGCGCCCGTGATGGCCCAGCGCCGCGATGTCTGCGGAGTAAACGTAGCTGCGGCCAGTGATGAAGGGGCCTAGCTGGTCAGCCACCTGCGCGTCGAGCGCGTCCTTCACCCATGCGATGGAATGCTGCTCGGTCTGTCCAGTGCGCGCGGCGACAAGTGCGCCGGCCTTCTCGGCGTCGAGGCCGGGCAGGCAGGCCAGCACGGTGGCGGTGGCGGTGTTCACGTTGACGAGGCCCTCGATGACAGAGTTGGTGGACACGGTGAGGTCGGCCTCGATGAGCGCGAAGTCCTCTGCCCTGAGTCCACTGCGGGTGTAGAACTGGAGCACGCTGTTGTTGGTTGTGCTGGTGCCGCCAGCGTTCTGCCCATTCTGGTTTTGCCCGCCGTTCTGTCCGCCCTGGCCGTTGTCGGCGGGGAAACGCGCCAGAACCTGGCCCATGGTCTGGCTGCTGATGCCCGCGTCCGTCATCAAGGTGCGCAGGCCGTTCGGGTCCACCGTGCCGACGTTCACCTTCATCTGGCCGTTGGTCTTCATGTTCGATTGCTTGCTGTGGATGGTCAGATAGGCCAGCACGCCACGGTTGAGCACGCCGTCGCGGTTGTCGTTCGGCAAGGTGGCGTCCTCGTCGTCCTCGTTGCGGTCCAGCACGGCGTTCAGGTTCGCGTCCTCGTCGTAGAGGATGTCCTGGGTGAAACCATAGACCAGCCGCAGCTCTTCGATGCTCTCGAAGGGCGCGTTCTTGCAGCGGTAAGGCGGGTTGAGCCGCCCGTAAATCTCGTCCTCCGCGCCGTTCTCGGACGGGTCGCTGTCCGCATCGCGCCAGTCCCCGACGGCGGCGGCGAGTTCAGCCGTCATGCGCGGGAGCTTGGCGAGCATCGCGGCGGTGGCGGTGTTGAGGTGGAGCTTCGCGCCCTCGTCCACGAGGCCGAACGTGACTTCGAGGTCGTCCTCTTCGTCGAGCGGTTGGCCGATGAGCCAGAAGCGCGCGGTGCCGATTTGGATGGCCTCGACTTTGAGCGTGGCGGAGTCGGGCGGGACGCCGGGTTCGGTGACGTTCGCAAGGGCGTTGCTGATGTAGCGCGCCGCGCCCGCGATGGCCTGTTCGGACTCAAGCGCGGCGACGCGGTTGTCAGCGGCGCGAAGTTCGAGCGAGGAGGAGTTCGCGAAGTAAATCGCGAGGCTGACGAGGCCGAAGGCAACCCAGAGCACGATGATGAGAACAGAGGCGCGCTCCGTGGGGCGGACACTCCTGTCCGCCATGCCGCCGACAGTGACACGGGACGTTTCACGGTGGACAAGAGTGTCCACCTCACGATGCGTGAACGGCATCCTCATTGCGCCCCTCCAGTCGCCTGAGAAGTCGTGTTCGTGCTGGCCTCGACGGTCAGCGGCACGACCAGCTCAATTGGCGGCTGCTGGCTGGCACGGTCCTCGGATGCCATCTGCAACTGCACCTTGATCGCGCGCGGGAGCTTCATCGTCTCGTCCGCCGTCGAGTCCCACGACTCCTGCCAGTCCGTGCCGTCGAAAAAGAAAAACAGCACATCGGAAACATCCGTGAGGAGGAGTTGCTCGACCGGCTCCTCCTCGATGCCCCCCGCGGGCAGCAGGTTGCGCGTGACGGCGCGGATGAGGTCCTTGCCCAGCGCGCTGCGGTTCGTGGAGTCCACGAGCAGGTAGGCCACCTTCTGCACGTTCGGCCACGGCGAGTCGGAGTCGAGCAGGCCCGAGAGCGTGTAGAAATCCGGGCTGACCTGCGAGGACTGCCCGCTCATGCCACCGGTCGCGCCGGCCAGCGAACCGAACTGCGGCTGGCTGCCACTGGTGCCGGTGGGCGAGGATTGCAGCTCGCCGATGAGCTTCGTCGTGTTCGTGGACGGCGGCGCGATGCTGGCAAGGTCGCGCTTGAGGATGGTGAGCGCCTGCGTGAGCGGCAGGGATTTTTCCAGCGACGCGGCGGAGCGGTTGCGCAGCTTCAGGCCGCTGTAGAACACGCCGTTGATGGCCGCCAGCACGATGGCAAAGGCGACAACGGCGATGAGAAGTTCCAGCAGGGTGAAGGCGGAAAGTGAATGGCGAATGGCGAATGGCGAATGGCGAATCCGAGGCCGAACGGCGCACTGAGCGCGGGTCCCCTCGCCCCCATCGGGGGAGAGGGCTAGGGTGAGGGGGCGGGCTGCGGAGCAAGGGACGCGTCCGGTAGTTCGAGCCGAACGGGACGCGGTGGATTTGGAAGTGCAACTGTCTGCTGCACGCGCGGCCCGCTCACCCCGGCCCTCTCCCCCCGTGGGGGAGAGGGAGAAGAAGGCGCGTCCGGCAGCCGAACGACTTTGGACTTTGGACAGAACGAATTTCACAGCGTCCCCCCCTCCATCAGCGTGCTCACCGACACCTCATATTCGTTGCCCTGGACGAAATACACGACACGCACCGTCGTCTCCTGCAACGCGGCGTCCTCGGCCCACGCGACGGACTGGACGGTCCACTGGAATTCATGCTGGCTCTCGACGATCGAGCCGCTGTCGTTGCCGCCCGGCCCCGAACCCGTGATCGCCATCTCGCTCAGGACGCGGTCGGCCACGCGCGCGGCCACGGACTTCCGCTCGCCGACCTGCCCGGCGAGGCTCGCGATGCGCAGGCCCTCCAGCGCCACCGGGATGACGATGGCCATGAACAGCAGCGCCGCCAGCACCTCGGCCAGCGTGAACGCGGCGCACTGGCGACGCCCTAGTGGGGCAGCCGTCCCAGCTGCCGCTGCGGGCATCCTGCCCGCGTTTTGCACACAGGCCAGCGCGGGCGAGACGCCCGTAGCGGCAGGCTGGAAGCCTGCCCCACTAGCGCTGTGGCTGGATGGTGCGAATCTCATAGTTCAAACGCGTGGGGCTTTGAGCGATGGCGACGGCGTCGCCCTCGGCGGACTCGTCCGCGCCACGCTGACGCAGGATGATGGCAGCGGGGCTTTTGCTGCCGATGAAGCCGTCGGAGTAGAAGCGGATGGTCTTGATCGGATTGCCGTTGGCGGAAACGTCCGTGGGATTGGCGAGGTCGGTGTCATCGTCGGGATTCTCCTCGCCGGAAACTTTCTTCGCCGGGGCGGCGGTGACTTCAAAGCTGAGATCCTCGGGCAGCTTGTATTGCACGCGCTTGGTGTCGTTCTCCAGAAAGCCCGCCTGCGCACGGAGGCCGTAGAGCCTCTGCTGCGTATCCACGTAAAGCTCGATGGGAATGCCCTCGGCCACCGAGCGGCTCGCGGCGTAGCGCGTGAGCGAGAGGAACCGGCGCGCCTCGGAGTCGAGGTCGCGGCCCTTGAAGAAGCCTTTCAGCGACGGCATCGAGACGCCCACCACGATGGTGATGAGCGCCATGACGAGGATGAGCTCGATGAGGGTGAAGGCGCTCGGCAAACGCTGAACGCGGATTGCGGAACGCGGAACCGGTCGGCGTCCGCGCTCCGAGCGCACAGGGGTTGTTTGTTGCGGCGAGGCCTTCATCGGCGTTGCGTTACTTCGCCTTCGACCAGTTGGTCACGTCGTCCTCGCTCTCGCGGCCGTCCGCGCCGAGAGAGGAAATGTCGTAGCTGCTCTGGTTGTTGCGACCCGGGCAGACATAGACATAGGGGCGGCCCCAGGGGTCCATCGGCATGTCTTTCATGTAGGGGCCTTTCCAGCCCGTCGCCTCGCGCGGGGCCTGGACGAGGTCCATCAAGCCCTCGCTGCCTTTCGGGTAGCCGCCAGTGTCCACCTCGAAGGCGTCCAGCGCGGTGCTGAAGCCGGCGATCTGCGTCTTCGCGGCGGTCTCACGCGCCTGCTCGGTGCGCCCGGAGAACTTCGGGACGACGATGGCCGCGAGGATGCCGAGGATGACCAGCACGAGGAGTAGCTCGATCAGCGTGAAGCCGCGCGTGGCGCGATTCTGGATTCTGGATTCTGGATTCTGACTTTCATGTTCATGTGTGTTTGAGAGTGAAGGGTTACTTGATGTGCTCCTGCAAAGTGAAGATCGGGATGACCATGCCGATGAAGATGGTGCCGATGAACGCGGCGATGACGAAGAGCATCAGCGGCTCGGCCATCGCCACCGCCGTCTTCAACTGCCGGTCGAGATCGCCCTCGGTCACGTCGGCGATGCGGATGAGTTCGCCATCGAGCTTCCCGCTCTCCTCGGCGACGGAAATCATTTCCAGCGTCGAGCCGCTGAAGAGCACACGGCAGTCGCCGAGGCTGGGGCCAAGCGCCTTGCCTTCCTTCACGCGGTCAATGGAATGCGCCACGGCGTCCACGAGTATCTGGTTGCCGATGGAGCGGCGCGCGACGTTCAGGCAGGCGATGAGCGGCACGCCCGCGCCCAGCAGCGTCCCCAGCATCCGGCAGAAGCGCGACATGGCGAACTGCGCGACGAGGCTGCCGATGGTCGGCACACGGAGAATGAAGCCTTCCCACGCGCGGCGGCCGGCGGACGAAGTCACCCAGTTCCGCGCGAGGTAGCCGCTGATGAAGACACCCAACAACAGCAGCACGCCGTAGCTGCGCAGCACGTCGCTCGCGCCGATGATGATCTGGGTGAGCAGCGGGAGCTTCGCGCCGAAGCCCTGGAAGACGAGCTGGAAGCGCGGGATGAAGAACACCAGCAGGAAGATGAGCACGCCCAGCGCGAGCACGAGCAGGATGGCCGGGTAGAGCATCGCGGTCATGACCTTGCTCTTCATTTCCTTCTCGCTGGCTTGGAAGTCGGCGATTTGCTTGAGCACCACGTCGAGGAAGCCGCCGGTCTCGCCAGCCTCGACCATTGCGACATAAACGCGCGGAAAAACATCCGGCGATTTCGCCATCGCGTCGGCGAGCGTCATGCCGTCCACGACGAGGTCGTGAACTTCCTTCCACTTCGCCTGCGCGACGGGGCTGGACGCCTCGCGCTGAAGGATGACGAGCGCGCGGCTCAACGGCACGCCCGCCGCGAGCAGGCTGGAGAGCAGGCGCGTGAAGTTCTCCAGCATACGCGCTGAAATCTTCGGCGTGCCGAAACTCAGGCTGGTGGGCGCGGGGATGTTGGCGGCGGCTTTTGCGTCCTTCGGAGAGGTGTCTTTCGACTGAGGCTTCGCGGGAGCCTTGGCTTCTTTCGCCGCGGGCTTCGACGGCGCGGTGATGGTCTTGGTGCTGCCGGCCCCGCGCTCGGTCAGGTTGATGGGCCGCAGACCGCGCGACTCCATCTGCTTGAACGCCTCCTGCCGTCCGTTCGCTTCGAGGACGCCCTCGGCAACGGAGCCATTCGCATGCAGTGCGCGATATTGAAAGGTCGTCATGAATTAAAGGGCCACAGCCAGTTGCGCCGCTGTCTCCCCGCCATCGTCCTTCTCGTCCACGCTGGTGCGGGAAACTTCCTTCGCGGTGGTGACGCTCAGGACTTCTTCGACGGTCGTGGCACCTTGGCGCACCAGCCGCCAGCCGTCTTCCGCGAGCGTCCGCATCCCGTTGCGCAGCGCGGCATCGCGGAGCTTGTCGGCGGAGGTGTTTTGGAGAATCAACTGCCGGATTTCCACGTTGGTGTCCATCCACTCGAAGATGGCGTTGCGCCCGTGGAAGCCGGTGTTGCGGCACTCGCGGCAGCCGACGGACTTGTAAATCGGGTGGGCCAGCGGAATGCCGAGCTTCGCCTTGTAAGTGGCAGCGGTGGGCGAGTCGTCCACGACCTTGCAATGCGGGCAGAGCACCCGCACGAGGCGCTGGGCCAGCACGGCTTCGAGCGAGCTGGCGACGAGATACGGTTCCACGCCCATGTCCACGAGGCGCGTAATCGCGCCGGGCGCGTCGTTCGTGTGCAAGGTCGAGAAAACCAAATGGCCGGTCAGCGACGCCTGCACGGCTATCTGCGCCGTCTCGTGGTCGCGGATTTCGCCGATGAGCACCACGTCCGGATCGTGTCGCAGAATGGAGCGCAGCCCGCGCGCGAAGGTGAGGCCGGACTTCTCGTTGACCTGGATTTGGTTGACGCCCTTGAGCTGATACTCAACCGGGTCCTCAATCGTGATGATTTTGCGGACGTGGTCGTTGATCTCGTTCAGCGCGGTGTAAAGCGTCGAGGTCTTACCGGAGCCAGTGGGGCCGGTGACGAGGACGATGCCGTGCGGTAGCTGCACGACGCGCCGGAAGCACTCCAGCTCGCGGTGGTTCATGCCGAGGTCGCCCATGCCGCGCAGCTTCGAGTTCTGGCGGAGCAGACGCATGACGACGGCCTCACCGTGGAGCATCGGGATGATGGAGACGCGGATGTCCACCTCGTGCGTGTCCACGCGGATTTTGATGCGACCATCCTGCGGCACGCGCTTCTCCGCGATGTTCAGGTGCGAAAGAATTTTCACCCGCGAGACAATGGCGGGCTGGAAGCGCTTCAGCGACGGCGGCACGGGGACTTCCTGCAAGTCACCGTCAATGCGGTAGCGGATGCGGAACTCGTCCTCGAAAGGCTCCAGATGCACGTCCGACGCGCGCAGTTCGATGGCGTCGCGCAGCACCTGGTTCACGAAGCGGATGATGCTCGCGTCCTCGGCGGCGCTGTCGAGGTCGTCGTCCGCGATGCCTTCCTGCACGACTTCGAGGCCGGCCTCTTCGTTGAGCGTGCCGATGGTGTCCGCACCGACGCCGAGATGCTTCTTCATCTCGCGCTCGATGACCTCGGTGGGCGCGAGGACGGGCGTGAGCGAGAGGCCCGTCATGGCCTTGAGCGCGTCGAGGCCCTGCGTGGCGAAGAGGCGGCTGGTGGCGACTTCGATGACGCCGTTCGTGCGGCGGAGCGGGAGCAAATGCTCCTTCAACAGCACGCGCGCGGGAAACAGGGAGAGCACCTGACGGTCCGGCTCGACGGCGTCGAGCGCGGTGAACGGCACGTCGTATTCCGTCGCGAGCCAGCGGAGAGCGGCGTCCTCAGTGGCAGCCCCGCCCTGCTTGGCGAAGGTCTGCGCGTCGAGCGGCGAGAGTTGCCGGGCGGAGATCATCCGCTCCAGCAGCGCCCGCATCGTCCCGTCAACAATGTTCAATTGGCTCATCCCTGTTTCCCTTGTGAACGTGATTACTTCAGCGTGCCGATGGCCACAAGTGTCGCCTCCTGGCGGACGGTGAGCACCTGGCGCAAGTCATCGGCCGCCTTTTCATACTTGGCCTCGGCGTTCTTACGGGCCTCGCGGACGCGGGCCATGCGCTGCTTCAACTCCTCGGTCGGAGCCTTGTTTTGGACGGCCTTGGAGAAGGCTTCGGAGTCGGGATTGGGCGTGCCACCGAACGGACTGCCGCCCGGACCGCCGGGGCCACGACTGCGGTTGTTGTCGCCGCCGCCTTGGTCGCCACTGCGGCTGAACAGCAGGCGCATATCACCGTTGAGACTGCGCACATCGCGCTGGGCTTCTGTAACTTTTTCGAGGCGGGCGAAAATCAGCTTCCACTCGTCGTCGTTTTTCACGTCGAGCAGTTCACGCATCCGCTCGGCCATGCGGGCGCGCATCTCATCGGGGTTGAAGCCACCCCGCTTCTGCTCTTGGGCGGTGGCGCTGCTGGTGAGTCCGCCGACGGCAACGAGCGCGGCGGCGAGGAGGGCTAACTTCTTCATACGGTTCCTTCTGGCTTGGTTGATGAGTTGACGGTTGTGCGCTCGCAACAGCGGGCGCGGTTTGGCACTCTTAAGCAACACCCATGCCAAGATGGATTTACGGTTTTGGGCCTGAAACCCTCGACCTCATCATCTCCGTCGGGCAATCCGTGCGCAAAACGGGTGGAGCTGCGCAAGGTTTGCGCAAACGGCATGGCCTCGCGCAAAGGTTGCGAAGGACGCAAAGGAAGACCTGTGAAGCTGACTGCCCCAAGCCCCCTTTGCGTCCTTCGCGGACTTTGCGTGAGGCAAAAGTGGTTTCTCCCAGCGCGCTGATTCGCTAGCTTCCCCGTGCCGACCATGAACACCAAAGACCTCATCGCCCTCGGCGTGCCGCCCGGGGAAGCCACGCGACGCGGCATCGCCTTCATCGGGGACTTCGTGCTCAACGGCGGTGACAAACTGAAGCTGCCCGCCGAGGTCGAAGCCATCGTCCACGCGCCCGGCTACTTCACCGCCGACCCCTTGCGCGGTGAGTTCGCCCGGGTGTTGCTCAATTCCACCCGCCCCATCCACCCAGCGTCCGCGCCGTGGCAACAGTGGGGCGAGGGCATCGAACCCGAGGCCGTCAACCAAATGGCCCGCGCCTGCCAGCTCCCCGTGGCCGTCGCGGGCGCGCTCATGCCCGATGCCCACGTCGGCTACGGCTTGCCCATCGGCGGCGTGCTCGCCACCGACAACGCCGTCATCCCCTACGCCGTCGGTGTGGACATCGCGTGTCGCATGAAAATGACCGTGCTCGACCTCCCCGTGCGCGAGTTGGACCGCCGCCGCGAACGGCTCATCAAAGCCATCGCGGACGAGACGCGCTTCGGCATCGGCGCGCATTTCACGGAGCCGCGCCAACACGCCGTGCTCGATGCCGATTGGAACGTCAGCCCCGTCACCAAGCTGCGCAAAGGCCGCGCGTGGTCCCAGCTCGGCACCAGCGGCAGCGGCAATCACTTCGTCGAGTTCGGCGTCTTCACCGCGCGCGAGAAAATCAACGGCCTCGAACCCGGCGAATACGTTGCCCTCCTCTCGCACAGCGGCAGCCGCGGCACCGGCGCTGCCGTGTGCGAGCATTACAGCAAGCTCGCGATGGAGCAACACCCCGAGTTGCCCAAGGAGCACAAGCAACTCGCGTGGCTCTCGCTCGATTCCGCCGAGGGCCAGGAATACTGGGCCGCGATGGAATTGATGGGCCACTACGCCGCCGCGAACCACGCGCTGATTCACCAGCACCTCGCCGAGCACCTCCGCGTGGGCGTGCTGCTCGACGTGGAGAACCACCACAACTTCGCGTGGAAGGAACGCCACGTCATCGGTGGCGTGGAGCGCGAAGTCATCGTGCATCGCAAAGGCGCGACACCCGCCGGTGTCGGCGTGCTCGGCATCATCCCCGGCTCGATGGCCTCCCCCGGCTTCGTCGTGCGCGGCAAGGGCAGCGCGGCCTCGCTCAAGTCCGCCTCGCACGGTGCGGGCCGCGTGATGAGCCGGAAGAAAGCCGCAGCGACCTTCGAGTGGCACAAGGTCAACCGCGTGTTGAAGGAAGCCGGCGTCCACCTCATCAGCGCCGGCCTCGACGAGGTGCCGATGGTCTATAAGGACATCCACCAAGTCATGGCCGCGCAAACCGATCTCGTGGAAGTCCTCGGCCAGTTCGACCCCAAGCTCGTGAAGATGGCCCCCCACGGCGAGCGCCCGGAGGATTGAAAGGAGCGCGAGCGACGGTGAACCTCGTCGGCAACTGCCTCGCCTCCGCCGTCATGGCCCGCTGGGAAGGGGAGTTGAAGACGGAAGACCAGACGGTGACGAGTCTCTGACTGGAATTCGGCCTCCACACTTGGAGAAGCTCGTGCGCGGCGCGCTCAACAAGTAGCCGCCCGCCATACTGACCTCAAGCAACACCCAGTTCACAACTGGGCGTTGTGCTTTTCAGGACAGCAGCTACCGACAGACTTTCCATCACTTGGCTTGGAACTGCTTCCGCTCTCCACTTGGGCTTCTCTTTGCGTCGCCTTGCGTTCTTTGCAGCTAATCTACTTCGGGCCTCGGGACTATCCGAACAGCGCCATCACGGGTTTGCCCGAGGAGAAGGGCGGGCGGATGATGCCGGTGTTCTTGCCGAGGTCGCTCAACGGCACGTCCAAAGCGTGCAGGATGGTGGCGTGGAGGTCTTGGGGCGTCACGGGGTTGCTTTTCGGAGCGGCGGCGGTCTTGTCCGACTCGCCATAGACGGCTCCACCGCGAATACCGCAGCCAGCCACGATCGCGGAGAAGCACTGGGGCCAGTGCTGACGGCCGGGTGGTCCTTGCGTGAGGATGACCGGCGTGCGCCCGAACTCGCCCATCGCGACGACAAGGGTGTCGTCCAGCATGCCGCGCTCCTTCAGGTCAGTCAGGAGGGCGGAAAGAGCTTCATCCAGCCGGGGCAGACAGTGGTTCATGCCATAGGAACCGTTGCTGAAGGCGTTGCCCATTCCCATGTTGCCGCCGTGCATGTCCCAACTGGAACTGGGCGGCCCACCACCGCTTTCCCCGGGCGCAGGGCCAACCCAACCATTGACTGTCACGAAGCGCACGCCGGCCTCCACCATGCGGCGGGCGAGCAGGAGGTTCTGGCCGAGCGGATGCATGCCGTAACGCTCGCGGACAGCCAGCGGCTCCTGTTTCAAGTCGAATGCCGCGCGCCCTTCCGGCCGGGTCATCGCGTCGTAGGCCAGTTCGCGCAGCTCATGCCAGTCCTTGGCCTGCGGTTCTTCTGCGAGGCGGTTCGACTCCAAGGTGTCGAGCAGCTTGCGCCGCTCCTGCATCCGCGCGGGATCACCGGAGTCATAAATCTCCGGCAGCTTGAACTTCGGCATCGCCGGATGGTTGTCAGCGGAGCCGATGAACACCGGCGCGTAGCTTGAGCCGAGATAACCACCGGAGCCGATGTTCGGCGCGCAGAAGACCGGCGCGCCGACGCACTTGATGAGCCACGCGTTGGTGATCAGGTTGCGCTCGTTGGAAAGATGCTTGGCCACCACCGACCCGATGTAGGGCAGGTCGTCGGGGACGCCTTCCCGCACGCGCTCGACCACCTGCCCACACAGCAAATTGTGCATGGCATCGAAGTGGTTGTTGATCGGGCGCGGATGCGTCATCGAGCGGATCAGGCAAAACTGGTCGGTGACTTGGGAGAGCTTGGGGTGCAGTTCGCTCAACTGCATGCCGGGCACCTTGGAGCGGATGGGTTTGTAAGGCCCGCGAATCTCGGACGGCGCGTCCGGCTTCAAGTCCCATGTGTCAATGTGGCTTGGGCCGCCGCAGAGGAGCACGAAGATGCAGCACTTCTTAGAGGACACAGCCTTGCCCGACGTGTCGAACTTGTCCTTGCCGACGACGAGGCCGGGGACCGCGAGGTTGAGCAGGCCGACGCCGCCGGCTTTAAGTGCCGTGCGCCGGGAAGTCTTGGGTAGGTTCATGGACATGGTTTGGTTGAGGTGAAGTAAAAGGACTTGGCCGGGAGCCTACCTCCCAATCACCTCAACGCAACGAGAATACTCTGAGAAGAAACCTCTCCCCGCTTCGAGGCGGAGAGGATGCGGCACTCAGGCTCAGGCCAGCAGCTTCCGGCACGCCGCTTCGAGCTTCTTCAACTGCTTGGCGGACTTGGCCTCGATGTAGCAGCGGATGAGCGGCTCGGTGCCGCTGGCGCGAAAGGCGACCCACTCGCGATTCGGGAGGAGGAACTTGAAGCCGTCGGTGGTGATGAACTTCTCCACAGGGAGGCCGCCCACGTCTTTGAGGCCGGCCTTCAACTTGCCGAGCAGGGCGTCCTTGGTCTCGGGGTTGATTTTGACGTTGATGCGGGTGGTGTGGAATTCGCCGGTCTGCTTCTCCAGCGCGGCGAGGATTTGGCCGAGGGATTTCTTCTCCGTGGCGACGAGTTCCGCCATGAGCAGGCAGGCGAGCACGCCGTCCTTCTCCGGCACGTGGCCCTTCACGCTGAGGCCACCGCTCTCCTCGCCGCCGACGATGACGGGTTCGCTCTCCATGAGCGCGCCGATGTATTTGAAGCCGACAGGGGTCTCGTGGAGTTTGACGCCGAGCAATTCGGCGACGGCGTCCACCTGGTGGCTCGTGGGCACGGTGCGGACGACCGCGCCGGTCCAGCCGCGGTTCTTCTTCAGGTGATAGAGGGCGAGGGCGAGAATCTGGTTCGGGGTGAGCCACACGCCGCTCTTGTCCACAACGCCGAAGCGGTCGGCATCACCATCGAGGCCGAGGCCGAACTGCGCCTTGCCCCTGAGGACGAACTTGGTGACCTCCTCCATGCCGTGCGCGTCGGGCTCCGGATGATGGCCGCCGAAGAGCGGGTTCAGCTCGTTGTGGAAGGTCGTGACCTTCGCGCCGCCGTCCTCGGTGAGGAGGGTGTCGAGGTAGCCGCGCCCGGTGCCATACATCAGCTCGACGGCGACGTTGAGCTTCGCCTTCCGGATGGTGGCGAAGTCAATGAGCTTGCGCATCTGCTTAAAGTAGTCGGGCTGCGGGTCAATGGTCTTGCACGAGAAAGTGCCGACGACGGCGGCCTTGAACGTCCAGCCCTCGGACTGGCGCTTGGCGATGTTCGCTTCGACTTGTTTGGTGACCTCGGCGGTAGCCGGCGCACCGTTGTAAGTGGAGAACTTGAGGCCCTGATATTCCGCCGGGTTGTGGCTGGCGGTCATGTTGATGCCGCCGATGGCCTTGCGATGGCGGATGGTGTGCGCGATGACGGGCGTGGGCGCATCGCGCTGGCAGAGCAGGCAGGTGAGGCCGTTGGCGGTGAGGACCTCGGCGACGGCGAGGCTGAACTCGCGCCCGAGGAAGCGCGTGTCGTGGCCGATGATGAGGACGGGCCTGCGCAGGGCGATGGGCGAGGCCGGGTTGGCGCGCTCCGCGTTCAGATAGTCCGCGATGCCCTGGGCCGCGAGGCGGACGCCGTCGAAGGTGAAGTCGCGCGCGATGAGGCCGCGCCAACCGGAGGTGCCGAATTTGATGGAGATGCTCATGGGAAAAGTAATCGGTGTTCAGGATTCAGTCGCGGGAACCATGCTGCCGACAAAAAGGCCGGGCGACTTGGCCCGGCTGGGTTTCGCGCTCCGGCTTCCGCGCTGCGCGTTTCATTCAGCTCTTCCAATCCAGCGCGCCTTTCTTCAGCGCGTAGAAGTAGCCGACGAAGAGGATGCCTACGAAGGATGCCATCGAGCCAAGGATGACGACGGAGTTCTGGGCCAACTGCTCGCGATAGACCACGGCCCACGGGTAGAGGAACACTACCTCGATGTCGAAGAGGATGAAGAGCATCGCCACGAGGTAGAACTTCACCGAGAAACGAGAACTGCCGCCGCCGATGGGCAACATACCGCACTCGTAGGGGGTGTCCTTCATCTGCGTCGTGCGCGCGGCGATCTTGCGGTTGAAGAAGCGCCCGGCGATCTCGGACAGCACGAGGATGCCGCCGGCGATGGCGAGAGCCACGAGGAGGAGGAACAGCACCGGGATGTATTGGACCAACTGCGAATCCATGCGCCTGACGGTAGAAATGCCCCCCGCCGTTGGCAAGGGCAAAGGCCTCTCGCGCCGACTCACGCGCGGCGCTGCGTCCGCCCAATGCTTCTCTGGTCAGGTCTTGGAAAACAATCAGCGCGGCAAAATCCCTTGGCCCCATCTGCCCTGGCCCGCTACGCTCGGCGCGTGACCATCGAATACGTGTTCAAGCTCGACGACGGCCAGACATTCAACTTCGAGGTGGACACGGAGCGCACTTACCAGGCCCGCTTCGACAAGGTGGAGCGTCCGTTCTGGACCAAGCTGGACTTCCAGCAATGCACGCTCTGCCCGCTCTCAGGCGACGAGTTCCGCCACTGCCCCGCCGCGCTCGACGCGAAGAAGATCACCGAGACTTTCCGCGCCATGATCTCCTACGTGGAAGTCACGCTGGAGGTCCGCACGCCGGAGCGCACCTACGTCAAGCGCACCGACGCGCAGACCGGCCTGCGCGCGCTCTTCGGCCTCGTGATGGCGACGAGCGGCTGCCCGATCCTCTCGCGGCTCAAGGGGCTTGCCCGCACGCACCTGCCGTTCTCGACGATGGAGGAAACCATCTTCCGCACCGTGGGCGCGTATCTCATCCAGCAGTTTCTCATTCACAAGAAGGGCGGCGAGCCGGACTGGGAGATGAAGGGTTTGAACCTGCTTTACGAGCAGCTTCAGGAGGTGAACCGCTGCTTCAAGGGCCGGATTGACGCCGCCTCCGAGCAGGACGCGAACATGAACGCGCTTGGCTCGCTGATCTACCTTGCGATGGGCGTGTCCTTCTCGCTGGAGGCGCAGTTGGAGGAGATCCAGCACCTGACCATCTCGCCGGCGACGCTGGCCTAGCCGGAACGATTCAGTTGGGACTGAAGCGCTCCACTTCAACGCGGAGGTTGCGCAAAGCCCGCAGGGAAGGGTCCGTCTCCGCGCGGTAACATCCCCTGCTCCGTGATCCGAAAAGCCCGTGGAAATCAGTCACGCGAACCCGACAGTCACACCACCTCGAACTCGCGAGCATCGAGCGAGTTTCTGCCGGCCTTCTGGATCGGTCGCGGCTCCGGCTGCGCGAAGCCGTTCAGGTCCACGGCGCGGGGGCGCACGGAATACTTGCCGGGGGCGAGTCCTTTCAACACGGCGGACCAGGAGATCATGCTGTAGCGCAACGGCCACGTCGCGGGCTGGCCGGTCTGCGGATTGAAGCCGAGGATTTGCCGCGCGGACACCCCAGCGGGGAGCACGCTGCGCCAGTCTGTAGGCGGGGCTTCAAGTTGCGACTCGGTCCATTGCTCGGCGGCATCGGCCTTCGCATCGCCACGAGTCAGCGAATACTCGACGCGCTTCAGCCCCGACAAACCGGAGATGACGAGGCCGCCGACATGCACTGCCTGACCGGCGGGAACTTTCGCCGGAAGTGTGTCGAGATACGCCCCTGTCTTCAGGGGTGCTTCGGGGTCGTTGTTTTGCTCGGCGTAAGTGTCGTTGGCCTTGTAGTCGTTCGTGACGACGATGCGCTGGAGCCACTTGATGGATTTGAAGCCGTGCGCCCACGGGATGACCATGCGCACGGGACCGCCGCGCACCAGCGGGATCGGTTCGCCGTTGAGCCGGTAGGCAAGGAACGCAGGCAGCTCGCCCGGTGCCGTCTCCATCGCCTGCGAGTAGCTGAGCGAGGACTGGAAGATCTGCTTCGGGTCGTTGTTGTGGAAGCCCCAGTAGTAGATGCGGCGGACGTTGCGCAACTGGCCGCAGAGCCGCAGCACATCGCGCAACGGCACTCCTTCCCAAAGTCCCTGGCCGAGCGGCGCGGGGATGTTCAGGCACTGCATGGCCTTGAGGAATTTCACCCCGTGCTTCTCGCCGAGCTTCAGCAGCGCGGGCAGGTCCAGCGCGGTGCCGTCCGCGAGCGTCAGCGGCGTGCTCAGGCCGGGCTGGTCCTTGATCGCTGGATTCGGCGTCGTGTCGGCGGTGATCTCCAGCCGCCAAGTCTCCGGGGTGAGCCGGGCTTCCACAAGCGCGTCGCCCTTGAGCGAATGAGGAATGGGCTTGCCCCGGGACACGTCGCGGAACTTGTCCGCTGGCGTGAGCAAGGGACGAAGTGCGGCGGGCTTCGTCGGTGCGGGGGCGTCCGCCGCCTGCGTCGTGTCTGCAATCCCGGCGGCCACCGCGGACGCAGCGAGCGCGGAACCGGCGCGCACGAATTCGCGGCGGGAGAACGGATCGGCGGCACGCAAAGGTTTCATGGCGCGGCTAAACAATCTCGCTGATGACCTGCCCGGTGCTCACCAGATGCTGCGGCCGTCCGGTGATGTCCGTGAGCGTGGCTTGGTGCGGGTCGAGGCCGAGATGGTGATAGAGCGTGGCGATCACGTCCTGATAATGAACCGGCCGCGCGGTGGCTTCCGCCGCCCACTTGTCCGTCTCGCCGATGACCTGCCCCGTCTTCAAGCCGCCGCCAGCCATCATGCCCATGCTCACGCGCGGCCAGTGGTCGCGCCCGGCGCTGCGGTTCACCTTGGGCGTCCGGCCAAACTCACCCCACGCCAGCACGAGCACGTCGTCGAGCCGTCCGCGCTCGCGCAAGTCTTCGACCAGCGTGTGCAATCCATGGTCCAGCAACGGCCCGAGATGGCGCATCCGGTCGAAGTTGTTCGAGTGCGTGTCGAAGTCACTGAGCGACACGCTCACGCACCGCACACCCGCCTCGACGAGCCGGCGCGCCAGCAGAAGTTTCTGCAAAGCCTTCGGCCCCTCGGTCGTGTAATCGCGCTCTGCCGGCCCGGCCATCCGCGGCGTGTAGCGCTCGATGACGCGCGGGTCTTCCTTCGCGAGGTCCAGCGCGGCGGCGAACTTGCCGGAGGTGAGAATGCCGACGGCTTGCTGGTTGAACTGGTCGAGCGCGTTCATCGCCCCACTGCTGTCGAGGTCGCGACGCAGGCGATCGAACTGCGCGAGCAACTCCACGCGATTGCCCAACCGGCCAGCAGACAAGCCCTCGGTGAGTTCGAGTTGCAACGTGTGACCCGCGCGTTGACGGGACAGTTCGTTCACCATGCCCGGCTCCAACTGCCGCTCGAAGAGATGCGAGAGGTCCGGCCGAAATGGCGAGCAGGCCGGGCCGAGGAAGCCGGGACGCGCGCTGTTGCGCACGAGCGGTCGGCCTTGCATGAGGTCCACGAAGCTCGGCGCGGCGTCCTGCGGGCGACCGAGCAGCTTCGTGACGACACTGCCCAAGGCCGGATGTCCGCCGATGGGAGCGAGTTCCTTAGCCGTGAACCCAGACTGGCATTGAAAGGCATCATGCTGGCCGTCCGCGCCGACGAGCGAACGCAGGAAGACGAAGCGGTCCGCGTGCGCCGCGACTTGCGGCATCAGCTCGGTGAGGTGCAGGCCGGGGATCTTCGTGGGCAGCGACTTGAACTCGCCGCGAATCTCGCTCGGCGCGTCGGGCTTGGGGTCAATCAAGTCCATCTGCGGCGGGCCGCCGTCGAGATGCAGGAGGATGACAGCCTTGCGCGAGGAGCGGACGCCCGCGCGCGCTTCGAGGCGCAGCAATTCGGCCAGGCTCAACCCGCCAAGACTCAGCAACCCCGCCGTGAGAAAGCCCCGGCGCGCGAGTCCATCGCAGTGGCGAACTGGCTGGCCGTGAAGTGTGAGCATGGCGGCGATTGGGCTCAGTGACGCAGTGAAGAGACGCGATCCGGGACGCTTTGGCAAGACGGCCTTTGCGGTCTTGGCCAGCTACTCCATCGCGACCGGTCGCCGCGCCGCCTTCTTCCCCGCGTGGTGCGACTTGTCGGCGAGCATCCGGTTCTTTGCGCCCTTGGAACGCTTGCGCTTCTGACGGCGGAGTTTCTCCCGTTGGTCCCGCGCGGCGGTGAACTTCTCCCGTCGCGACGCCTCAATCTTGTCGAGCAGCAGACGGCGCGCGATGTCGCGGTTGAGTCCCTGGTGACGGGTCTCCTGGCACTTGACCTGGAGGCCCGTCGGGCGGTGGACCAGCATCACGCACGTGGAAGTCTTGTTCACGTTCTGCCCGCCGTGGCCGCCCGAGCGCACGAAGGATTCCTCGATGTCGCCCTCGCGCACGCCCAGCGCGGCCATGCGTTGGGAGAGTTGGGTTTCCTTCTCCACACTGACCGGGAACGCGCTCATGCACGGGAGCCTAGCGGCGGGCGCGTGGACCTTCAACTGCGGCAATATCAAAAGCAGCCGGAACGTCAGGCCGCTCCAGCCTCGTCATCTGACCGCTGGCGGCTGGCCAAGGGCTTCCCCCGGCTGCTTCCGTCGCAGCACAGCCGCGATGGCCGTGGTGAGAATCATTCCCATGAGGACCTTGCCTATGGGGTCGAGCAGGAGGTCGAACACCAACATCTGCGAGACGGTCGCGCTCGCCTCGGGCCGCCCCAGTTCGCGCTCTGTAAGACCGGCCAACGCCCCGGCCTTCCGCCACTCCAATGCGCGCTGGAGCCAGCCGGGGTTGATGAAATGGTTGTAGCAGGCGATGAACACGCCGTTCCCGAACGCGGTGATGGCGCTGACGATCATGCCGGTCTGAAAGCCCTCCTCAAATTCGATGAACCCGCCTTGCCGCCGATCCCGCCGCTCGCGCACGGCCAGCCAGATGCTCGCGACAAACACCGCGCCGGCGATCTTCTTGCCGTGCTGGGCGTTGGTGAAGTCCTTGTCGTGCCAGCCGAGCTGCCACGCCAGCAGCGTGTAGCCGGCGAGCAGCAGCACCCCGAGCACGGCGAACTTGATTTCCGATTTGAACCGCATCGGCGCGGACACTAGCGCGGTTGGTCGGGCCGGGGAAGCGGGCTTTGAGCTGGTTTTCAAACGGCCCGTTTCGCAGAGTCCCGCGCGATGCGAATCCTCGTCACCGGTGCCGGCGGCCTGCTCGCGGGCGCGCTGCGGCAGCAGGCTACCGACGGCGTGGAACTCATCTGCCTCAGCCACGCGGAGTTCGACCTGACGAACGCCTCACTCATGGAGCAACGGCTCGCCGAGCTGCGGCCCGAGGTCGTCATCAACACGGCCGCCTACAACGCCGTGGATCAGTGCGAGGTGGAGCGCGATCTTTCGTGGGCCGTGAACGCCACCGGTCCACAACACCTCGCGGAGCTGTGCGCGGCGCGCGACTCTCGGCTCGTTCACTTCGGCACCGACTACATCTTCGACGGCGCGCAGACAACGCCTTACTCCGAGGCCGACGCGCCGAATCCGATCAACCACTACGCCACTGGGAAACTCGCGGGCGAACGCGCCGTGCTCGCGGCCAGCCCGCGTCATCTCGCGCTGCGGCCAAGCTGGATTTTCGGCCAGCACGCGACGAAGCCGCGCACCTATGTCCACGTGATTCTCCGGCAGGCCATCGCCGGCAACGTCATTCGCGCGACGACCGACCAAGCCTCTGTGCCGACTTACGCGCCGGACCTCGCGCGCTGGACGTTCGCGCTCGTGCAAGGCGGCGCGAGCGGCTTGTTCCACACGGTCAACGACGAGGGCCTGTCGCGCTTCGAGTGGACGAGGGTGATCGTCGCCGAGGCGCTGGACGCGGGCGTCCTGGCGAAGCCCATCGAGGTCATCCCGGTGACGACCGCATACTTCAACCCAAACATCCGCCGCTCGCCCTACAACATCCTGAGCAACCAGAAACTCGCCGCCTTCCTCGGCGAAACGCCCGGCTCATGGCGGCGCGGGCTGCGCGAGATGTTGCGCCAGCCTCCGTGGCAACCGCATACTCCGCCCCGCGATGACGACTGAGTGGCACGAGGTTTCCGTGGACGCCGGCGGCCCGCGCGAAATCCCCGGCCTGCCCGGTGTGCGCGTGGAGCCGCTTTCCATTTTCAATGACCCGCGCGGCAGCTTGCACGAGCTGTGGCGCAGCGATGAAATCCCCGCTGGCTTCGCGCCGCTCATGGCTTGCTCCTCCTGGTCGCTCCCCGGCGTGCAACGCGGCCCACACGAGCATGTGGAGCAGGACGATTACTTCACCTTCGCCGGCCCGTCGGACTTCGATTTGGCGCTGTGGGACGCGCGGCCCGGCGCGGCGGGACCGCAACGGGGCTGGCTCATCCGCACTGGAGCACGCCGGCCAGCGCGCATCTTCATTCCGCGTGGTGTCGTGCATGGCTATCGCAACGTCGGCTGCGTCTCCGGCCTCGTCGTCACGGTGGCCAGCATCCTCTTTCGCGGCGAAGGCCGACGCGGACCCGTGGATGAGATCCGTCACGAGACCGATCCGAAGTCGCCGTTCCACTTTCCTCCCGCATGATTCACGAACGCCACAACTGCCGCGCCTGCAGCTCGCGCAACCTCGCGCTCATCGTTGACCTCGGCCGCACGGCGCTGGCCAACGACTTCCTCGAACCGTCCGAGGTGAAAGCCTACGCGACGTTCCTCCCGCTGCGCCTGCGGCTTTGCCAGGACTGCTCGCTCGTGCAGCTCGCCGAGGTCGTTGACCCCGGCGTGCTCTACTCGCGCTACGCCTACGTCACGTCCACCTCGCGCACGATGCAGGCGCACTTGGAGGCGCAGAGCAAACATCTGGTCGAGACAGCCGGCTTCGCCAAGCCGCCGCGCGTGTTGGAGATCGCGAGCAACACCGGGCCTTACCTTCAGAAGTTCCAAGCGCTCGGCTGCACGGTGCTGGGCGTGGAACCGGCGCGGAACATCGCCGAGCTGGCCGAGCGCGACGGCGTGCCGACGTGGACGGACTTCTTCAACTCGCACAACGCGCGCGAAATCCGCGCCGAGTGGGGCGCGGCGGACCTCGTGTGCGGACGGCACGTCTTCGCGCACATTGACGACTGGCAGGACGTGGTCGCGGCGCTGGACGCCATCACGCACGAGCGTTCGCTCATCGCGCTGGAGGTTCCCTACCTCGTGGACTTCTTCGAGAAGACCGAGTTCGACACGGTGTATCACGAGCATCTCTCCTACGTCTCGGTGCGGTCAGTAGAGGCGTTGCTGGCGAAGTCGCCGTTCAGGCTGCACCGCGTGGACCACTATCCGATTCACGGCGGCTCGGTGCTGTTGCAAATCCGTCGCCGCTCCGATCCCGCGCCCGCGCACGAGAGCGTGGCGCGCTTCATCGGTCGCGAGCGGCATCTGGACTTGCACGAGCCGGCGGCGTGGCAGCCGTTTGTGAAACGCGTGAAGCACATCCAAACGCAGTTGCCCGCGCTGCTGCGGCAAATCCGCGCGCGCGGCCAGCGGGTCATCGGCTACGGCGCGTCCGCCAAGGGCAACACGCTGCTCAACACCTGCGGCCTCACCGCCTCGGACCTCGACTACATCATAGACAACACGCCGTTCAAGCAGGGCAAAGTCGCGCCCGGCTCGTGGATTCCGGTGCGCCCGCCGGAGACGTTGCTCAAGGACCAGCCCGACTACGCGCTGCTGCTGGCATGGAACTTCGCGGACGAGATCATCGCGCGCGAAACCGAATACCAGCGCGGCGGCGGGCGCTTCATCATTCCCATCCCGGAGCCACGGGTGGTAGAGTTTCCCCGCTGATGAACTACGATTTCTCCGTCGGCTTCTGGCGCAAGCGCGCCGTGAAAGCCGCCCTTGACCGCCGCGACGACAGCCAGACATGGGGCGGCCATTCGCTGCGCAAGTTCCCGTCCGACGCGCTCGCCATCCAGAAGCTGCTCTGCCGCTGTCGCCCGCAGGTGGTAGTCGAGCTGGGCACGCAATACGGCGGCAGCGCGCTGTTCGTGTCGTCGTTCGCGGCGATCGCAGGCATCAACGCCATCGTATCGGTGGACTTGGATGACTTGGAGAAGCCGAAGATCCCCATCGCCACCTTCATCACCGGCGACTCAGGCGCACTGGAGACCGTGGCGAAGGTGAAGGCGCTCGTTGGCAGCCGGACTTGCTCCGTCATCGTGGACGCGAACCACCACGCCGAGTTCGTGGACAAAGAACTCACGCACTACGCGCCGCTGGTCTCGCCAGGACAGGCGCTCATCATGGAGGACACGCATGTGGACGTGCTGAACTTCCGCAAGTTCCGTGAGCACGGCGGCCCACTGCGCTCCATCGCGAAATACATGCCGCAGCACCCGGAGCTGGAGCTCACGACCGACATCGAGCCTTACCTGACGACGAACTTCTTCGGCTACTGGGTAAGGAAGAAGTAAGGCCGCGACCTGTCTCTGCCGGTGAAGTATTCCCTCATCGTCCCCTACTACCGCACGCCGGAGATCACCCGGCTGGCGCTGCACTCGATGTTCCACTTCGCGAT
>SXTU01000305.1 GCA_005791875.1 Verrucomicrobiales bacterium | reverse complement strand
GATGACGATGGTGAACTGGCGCTTCAATTCGATTATCAGCTCCTCGATCTTCGCCGTGGCGATCGGGTCCAGCGCGCTGGCCGGCTCGTCCATGAGGAGACTCTCCGGCTTGCTGGCGATGGCGCGGGCGATGCATAGGCGCTGCTGCGGGCCGCCGGAAAGGCCGAGCGCGCTGGTGTTGAGGCGATCCTTCACCTCATCCCAAAGCGCCGCGCTGCGCAGGCTCTGCTCCACGGCGGCATCGAGATCAGACTTCGCCTTCATGCCGTGCAGCTTGAGGCCGTAGGTGATGTTGTTGTAGATGGATTTTGGGAACGGGTTCGACCGCTGGAAGACCATCCCGATGCGCTTGCGCAGTTCGATGACATCCACGTCGGCGCTGTAGATGTCCTGCCCGCCGATCTTGATCGAGCCGGTGATGCGGACGGAGTCAATGAGGTCGTTCATCCGGTTGAAGCAGCGGAGGAACGTGGACGTGCCGCAGCCCGACGGCCCGATGAACGCCGTGACGTGCCGCTCGCCCAGGGTCACGGAGATGCTCTTCAGCGCTTGGGCGGTGCCGTAGTGGAGGTTGACGCTGTCGGTCTGAATCAGCGGCGGGCCGGCCCCTTCGGCGGGCGGGCGGGCGTTCAGCGTGACTTGGGAGGGAGAGAAGGCAGCCATGTGTGGTGAAATTTAAGTCATCAGTGGCCGGCGCGCATCTTCTTGCGCACCCGCGCACGCACAATGACGGCGACCAAGTTTAACGAGAGCGTCAATAGCAGCAACGCCAGCACGGTGGCGAACAGGATGGGCCGCGTCTTCTCGATGTCCGGCGATTGCGTGCTGAGGATGAAGACGTGGTAGCCCAGGTCCATGAACTGGTCGGTCGGGGCTTTGGGCAGGTCTCTCATGTAGTAGGCCGCGCCGGTGAAGAGGATGGGCGCGACTTCGCCGCCCGCGCGGCCCACGGCGAGGATGCCGCCGGTGAGAATGCCCGGCAAAGCCTCGGGCAGGACAATCTTCAGGATGGTCTCCAGCTTCGTTGCGCCGAGGGCCAAGCTCGCCTCGCGCAGGCCGGGCGTGATGGCGCGGAGGGATTCTTCCGTGGCCACGATGACCAGCGGCAACGTCATCACCGCAAGCGTGAGCGAGGCCCAGAGGATGGCGGGCTTGCCCCAGTGCGGTTCCGCCGCGCCGGCGTCCATCGCACCGCCGATGAAACTGATGAAGAAGCCCAGGCCGAACAGGCCGAACACGATGCTGGGCACGCCCGCAAGATTGTTCACCGCGCCCCGGATCACCCGCGTGGTGAGCGCGGTAGAGTGCGCGTATTCGGTGAGATAGACCGCCGTGATGACGCCGATGGGCACGACGACGATGGTCATCAAAAGCACGCGCAACGCGGTGCCGATGACCATCGGGAGGATGCCCGCCTTGTTCACATCGAACATGTCCTGGTCCGCGCTGCCGGTGAGGAAGCGCCACGAGAAGGTGCCCCAGCCGTGCCACACGATGTTCGCGAGGATGATGGCGAGGATGGCGAGGATGAAGAGCGTCGCCAGCCCGGTGACGCCGGTGAAGGCGAAGGAGACGAAGTCGAAGCCGCGTGAACGAAAGTCGAGGCGGGGCAATTTGGCGGAACCAGTGGTCATTTCGCCCTCCCCTCCAGCCGGCCCTTGAGCCGGTGCATGATGAGGTCGCCCGCGAGGTTCGTGAGGAAGGTCACGATGAAGAGCAGCGCCCCGATGAGGAAGAGCATCCGGTAGTGGTGCCCGCCGAAGACCGCCTCGGCGAGTTCCGCCGCGATGGTCGCGGTGATCGAGCGCGTGGAGTCGAAGAGGCTCAAGGACATGATGCTCGCGTTGCCGCTGGCCATGAGCACCACCATTGTCTCGCCGATGGCCCGCCCGAAGCCCAGCACCACGGCGGCGAACACGCCCGGAGCGGCGGCGGGAAGCACGATTTGCCATGCGGCCTGCCACTTGGATGCGCCCAGCGCCAGCGCCGCCTGCGTGTAGCTGCGCGGCACGCTCGTCAGCGCGTCCTCCGCGATGGAGAACACCACGGGAATCACCGCCAGCCCCAGCGCGATGCCGGCGACGAAGGCGTTCAGCCGCGACTGGTAGCCGAAGACACTCTGAAGAAACGTCGCCATCACGATGAGCCCGAAGAAGCCGAGCACCACCGACGGCACGCCGGAAAGCATTTCAATCGCCGGCTTCAGCCACTCCTTAAGCGTCGGTGACGAGAGCTGCGACACGTAAATCGCCGCCGCCAAGGCCAGCGGCACGCTGAAGATCAGCGCGACGGCGGTGGTCTTGAGGCTGCCGATGATGAGCGGCCAGAGGTTGTATTTGTGGATGCGCCCGATGGGCTGCCAAACGTAGCGGTCCTCCGGGCGGCTGTCGGACCACTCGTGCGCGCCAAAGAGGTAGCGCCATTCCGTCGTGTTGACCTTGGCGTCCTTGTCCTTGGGCGCTTCCTTGGCCTCATCCTGTCGCACTTCCGCGAGCGCCAGCAGCGCTTCCTTGTCCATGCGCTTGAACTCGGCGGGCGTCAGCTCCAGGTAGAGTTGCTGCTCCGGCGGCTTGAGCTTGTCGAACTCCTCCGTCGAGATCGCCGGACGGGCGGCAGCGCTGTTCATCTGGCCGAGCGCGAGCGGAAGGGCCTCGCGGGCGACGAACACGAAGATGAGGAACACCATCAGGATCGCCGTGAGCGAGACCAGGAAGATGAACTTCTCTGCCAGCCACTCGACAGGCCGGGCCTTGTGCCCACGATGGATGCCCATCCAACCGACGGTGCGCTTGGCGCTGGTGGGCACGTTGTTCACGATGGCATCCTAGAAGGGCCCGGCGGGCTTGGCACGTTACGATCTGGTGACAAGCCCGCCGGGTTGGGTGGGTCAGGAGGAATTCGCTTACTCCCGGAGCGTCTTCGGCAGCGGGAAGTAACCCACGTCCTTCACGACCTTCTGGCCGTCGTCCCCGCGAATCCACGTCAGGTATTTGGCGATGTCGCCCTTGTCGAGCGCGGGGTTCACATAGACGTAGAGGTAACGCCAGATGGGATACGTGCCTTTCACGACGTTTTCCTCAGTCGGCTCAATGGCCGGCGAAGCGTCGTCCTTCTTCACCTTGAGATGCTTGGCACCCGCGCCGTAGGCCGCGCCGCCGTAACCGATGCCGTTCTTGTCCTTCGCCACGGCCTGGAGCACCGCCGCCGTTCCGGGCATCGTCTGCGCACTGGAGGCGAAGTCCTTCCCTTGCAGCACATGCTCCTTGAAGAACTCGTAAGTGCCCGAGCTGTTCTCGCGGCTGTAAACCGTGATCGGCGCGTCGTTGCCGCCCACCTGCTTCCAGTTCTTCGTCTTGCCGTTGAAGATGTCGGCAATCTGCGACACGGAGAGTTCCTTCACCGGGTTGTCCGCGCTGACGTAAACGCTGAGGCCGTCAAGGCAGACCTTGTATTCCGTCGGGCGCTTGCCGAAGGCCTTGATGCAAGTCGCCTGCTCGGCAGGCTTGATCTTGCGCGATGCGTTGCACAAGTCCGTGGACTTGTTTTGCAGCGCGGCGAACCCGGTGCCGGTGCCGCCGCCGGTGACTTGAATCTTCGTGTCGGCGTTCTTGCTCATGTAAGTCTCGGCCCACTTCTGGGCGAGCACGACGAGCGTGTCGGAGCCTTTGACGGTGACGTTGCCGGCCTGGGCGGGAGCAGCGAGCACGAGGGCCGCCGCGAGGACTGCAAGGGATTTCATGGATTTCATATTGGGTTGCTGAATTGAGATTTCGGCGGGACCGGCGGAATGCACGCCGCCGACCCCGCAGGGAATACACTGCAAATTAGAACTTCCAGGCCGCGTCAATCTGGATGCGGCCTGCCTGGCCGAACGCCGCACCGGCCGGCTTGTCGATCTGGCCGAACAGGTAGTAGTTGACCGAGAGCGTGAGCGAGTCATAGGGCGAATACGCCGCACGCATGTAGTGACCGCGGAGGTTCGTGCCGGCCTGGTAGCCAGCAGCGCCGCCAGTCGGGGCGGCGGTATACCACGCGCCGTGGTCGCTATCCACCACCTCCTCATACCAGTAGTTGGCTTCGAGGTTCTTCCACTTGTAGGTCAGGTCCCAGGTGCCTTTCTTGCCCGACTTGCCCAGCGTCATGCCAATGGAATAAGCCTCGTTGCGCTTCTTGCCACCGCCCGAGTTGCTCGCGGGATCAATTGTGCCGCCGCCCGGATTGTTGATGTATTCGCCCATCAATTTGATGGGGAACGCGCCCGGATAAAACGGGAAGCTCTCCATCGTGTAAGTCACGGAAGCATCCGTGGCGATGGGACAGAATGAGGACGTCAGCACACCGGCAGCCGTGCGGCTGTTCCCCTGGCTGACATTCGGAACGCCTGCCGCCACGGTCAGGTTCTGCTTGTCGCTCAAGCCGAAGACCCCGACGCCGACCGAGGACGCCCAATGAGGGGTCCAGGCCGACTCCCAGCGGAACTGCGCACCGTAGAGATACGAGTCCTTGCTCCCCGTCGCGGCGCCGCCGCCCAGCTCCGCGATGGAGAACAAGCCACCGTTGAACTTCAGCGCCTGTCCCTCGGCCACGTTGTAGCCGAGCTGCAAGCCGAAGCCTTCGGGCGTGTAGTCGGAGTCGAATATGATCTCGGACACTTGGAACGGATTCTCCATCTTCCCGCCGATCCAGGTCATGGACCAATCCGGGCTGTTGATGGCGTTCCACTTCGCGTAGGCCAGATCAATCCACAGCAGCTTCTTGGACCCGTTGCCAGTAAAGGAGTCGTTGCCCGAGATCGGATCACCCGCCGGGGTGGCACCCGCCGCGGCCTTGTTTTCCCCCGAGGTCAGGCGGATGCCCACCTCGAAGTCGTCCTGCAGCGTCGCCGTCAGTCCCAGACGCGTCCGGTGGCGGATGCGGTTGCGATCCGTGAAGGTCGGCGCGACGCCAGCGGGCGGGTCCTGGTAGATGCCGTCGTAGCGCAGGCGAACATCGCCGCTGACGCGCAATGCGGTGACCCAGTCGGGCAGGCCGCTCTTGGACTGGTAGGCGCGGGTGAAATCCTTGTCCGCCTCGTCGCGGAGGGCCTGGCCTTCCTTGTTGGTGAGGATGCCCTTCTCGACGAGCTTGTCTATTAAGCTGTCGGCGGTTTGGGCTTGGGCGGCGGGCTGGCAGATGAACGCCGCGAGCGCGGCGGTCGAGGCAGCCAGAACAGTCTTGGTCGTGTGCTTCATGTTGTTGGTGATGAATCGGTGTCGGTTTTGACGCCGCCAATCTGCGTCGGTCCTGTGGCAAACAAAGGTCGGGGAAGTTACAAACGCGTGACAACCAAAAAGAACCGCCTCCGGCCAGTGGCCCGTTTCACACCAGCCGGAGGCAGCGTTCGCCCAATGTTTACAGGGTTTACAGCGCCGCGCCCGTCTGCTGCGCGCTGTAGGTGACACCCTGGCTGTTCTCCGCCTTCGTGCGGAATATCACGTCCACACCGGCTGCCGCGCCGGTCGCGACCGTCTGGCCCGCGAGCACCACGAGCGTGTTGTGGCCGAAGTCCAAGTCCACCCCGGTCACTTTCCATTGCAGATGGAGCGTCGTCGCGTGGTTGCCGCCGCCAGCCACATACACTGCGGCGAAACTTCCGCCGACCGCCGGCGTGACCGTGTTGATCTGGAACGCATCCGGCGGCGGCGTGTGCGGGCCGGTGTCAATCTGCGAGAGAGCATCGCGTCCCACGGAGCCTTCCGGATACGTGCCTTCCCAGGCGGCGAACCACCGCTTGTTGTCGCGGTCCACCTTGCCCGCGGCTTTGCGCAAGGCGTTGCGCGCCTTGTTCAAGTCCGCGATGCGGTCCTGCACAGTCTGCATCAGGCCGGGATGATTGTTCATCGCCGTGGTCAGCATGGCCACGGCCACGTCCGTGCCACTGCCATCGGGATGCTTCACGGTGATGGCGGACAACGGCGGGACCATCGCGGCGCGGGCCGTGTTGACGCGCGTTACGAGGCTGACCATGCGACGCGCGCGCGCGGTGGGACCTGCTGGCTGACGACCTCGATGTCGCGGCAACCGGCCACCTCGCCGGGGAAATCATCCTCCTCCTCGAACTGCCCTTCCACATTCCCTGGGAAGGCGACGCCAAGCTTGCTCAACAGGATGAAGTTGTTGTCCCGCACGGCGCGGCCGTCATCCACCGCGTCCTGCGCGAGGTCGCGGGTGTTGGCGGCGGTGAAGAGCGCGCTGCCATTGGCGAGATGCTGGCGTCGTCGCAGAAGTCGGAGACGCCGGGGACGAGGCGCGGCGGGTCGAGCGCCCACGCGTGGTAGCCGAGGCGCGCGCGGTCCACGCTGCCGTCCGGGTCATAAGGCGTGCGGGACGCGGCGAGACAAGGGGTTTCCCGAGGACGAGCCGATTGTCACACTTCCTGCCTTGTAACTCCCCCGCCCCCCTCGCAGTGTTTCTCCCCACATGAATTTGGTCCGCCTCGCCCTCCGCCGCCCGCTCACGGTCGTGGTCGGCGTCATTGCCATCGCGCTCGCGGCGTGGATTGGGCTTCAGCGCATGACGCGCGATGTGTTCCCGCCGCTGGGCATCCCGACCATTTACGTTGCCCAGCCCTTCGGCGGCATGGACCCCGCGCAGATGGAGGGCTACCTCACCTACTTCTACGAATACCACTTCCTCTACATCCCCGGCATCGAGCATGTGGAGTCCAAGTCCATCCAAGGTGCCTCGATAATGAAGCTCCAGTTCCACCCGGGCACGGACATGGCGTCCGCGTTGTCCGAGGTGGTGGCCTACGTGAACCGCTCGCGCGCCTTCATGCCGCCGGGCACGCCGGGTCCATTCATCACACGCTTCGACGCCGGCAGCGTGCCGGTCGGCTACCTCGTCTTCTCCTCGACCAACGCCAACCGCACGGTCGGCGAGATGCAAAACGCCGCGCTGAATCAGGTGCGCCCGCTATTCGCCCCGCTGCCGGGCGTGTCCGCGCCGCCTCCCTTCGGCGGCAGCGCGCGAACAATTCTCGTCAATCTCAAGCCCGACCGGCTCCGCAGCTACGGCATTTCCGCCGACGAAGTCGTGACCGCGATGGCCGCCGCGAACACCCTCAGCCCCTCCGGCAATCTCCCGCTCGGCGACAAGTATCCCTTCGTCCCCATCAACGCGGTGGTGAAGAACATTCAAGACCTCGCCGCCGTGCCCATCCGCACAGGTGCGAACGGCGCGGTGTTCGTGCGCGACCTCGGCGACGTGGCCGACGGCGCGGACCTCATCACCAGCTACGCGCTCGCGAACGGCAAGCGCACCGTCTATATGCCCGTCACCAAGCGCTCGGACGCGAGCACGCTCTCGGTGGTCGAACTGGTAAAGAAGAACATCCCCGAGTTCAAGAAGGTGCTGCCCGACGACATCGAGGTGACTTACGAGTTCGACCAGTCGCCCTATGTCGTGCGCGCCATCCGCGACCTCGTGAAGGAAGGCGCGCTCGGCGCAGTGCTGACGGGCCTGATGGTGCTGCTGTTCCTGCGCGACTGGCGCAGCGCGTTCATCGTGGTCATCAACATTCCCATCGCGCTGCTGGCCGGGACGTTCGCGCTGTGGGTCAGCGGGCAGAACATTAACTTGATGACGCTCGGCGGCCTGGCCTTGGCCGTCGGCATCCTCGTGGACGAGGCGACGGTGGCGATTGAAAACATACATGTGCACTTGGCACGCGGACGGACGCTTGCCCGCGCCGTGCTCGACGCCACCGTCGAGACCACCGGCCCGCGTTTCCTCGCGATGTTGTGCGTGCTCGCCGTCTTCATCCCCGCGTTCTTCATGCAAGGCGCGGCCAAGGCGCTCTTCACGCCGCTCGCGCTGGCCGTGGGTTTCTCGATGGTCGCGAGCTTCGTGCTGTCGAGCACGTTGGTGCCCGTCTTGAGCGTGTGGCTGCTGCGGGGACACGAGTCGGACGCGAAGGAAGAGAAAGGTTCACCAGCTTACGCGTCATTGCTCCGTCCCCTCCTAGCGGCCCGCTGGCTCGTGCTGCTGGTTTATCTCGGCCTCGCCGCCGGTGCGCTCTGGTTCGTCTTCCCGCGACTGGGCACCGAGATTTTCCCCAAAGTGGACAACGGCCAAATCCAGCTTCGCCTCCGCGCCACGCCCGGCACGCAGTTGGAAAGGACCGAAGCCATCGCCCTTCGCGTGCTCGACCTCATCAAGCGCGAGGCTGGCGCGGACAACGTGAAGATGAGCATCGGCCTCGTCGGCGTCCACGCGGCGAACTACCCGGTCAACCTCATCCACCAGTGGAACGCCGGCCCTGAGGAAGGCGTCCTGCAAATCCAGTTCAAGCCCGGCTCCGTCCGCACCGAGCCGCTCAAGGAAAAACTCCGCGCCACCTTCAAGACCGAGCTGCCCGACGTGCTCGTCAGCTTCGAGCCCAGCGACATCGTCGAGCGCGTGATGAGCTTCGGCGCGCCCACGCCCATCGAGATTGCCGTGCAAGGCCAGAACCTCCACGCGAGCAAGGAATTCGCCGACAAGCTCCGCGAGCGGCTGGTGAAGATTCCCGCGCTGCGCGACGTGCAGTTCGCCCAAGTCCTCGACTACCCCACGCTCGACGTGAACATCAACCGCGAGCGCGCCGGCCTGCTCGGCGTGCGGATGAGCGACGCCACCAAGTCGCTCGTGGCGAGCACCGCAAGCAGCCGCTTCACCGTGCCGAACTACTGGGCCGACCCCGCGAGCGGCATCGCCTTCAGCGTGCAGGTGCAGGTGCCGCAGGGCCGCGTGACCACGGTCGAGGAGTTCAAGAACACGCCCGTCACCACCGCCGGGGGCAAAGCCACGCTGCTCCGCAACATCGCGACCGTGAGCGAAGGCACCGCGCCGCAAACTTACGAACGCTACAACCTCGTGCGCGTCGTCTCGCTCACCGCGAACATCCACGGCTCCGACCTCGGCAGCGTGGCCAAAGCCATCCACGCCGCCCTCAAGGAAACCGGCGCGCCGCCCGCCAAGACAAGCGTCGCCGTGCGCGGCCAAATTCCGCCGATGGAAGAAATGTTCGTCGGCCTGCGCCAAGGATTGTTGCTCGCCGTGGTCGTCATCTTCCTGCTGCTCGCCGCAAACTTTCAGTCCGTGCGTCTCGCCGTCGTGGTCATCTTGACCGTGCCCGCCGTCATCGCAGGCGTCGCGCTGACGCTCTGGCTCACGCATACGACGTTGAACATCCAGAGCTTCATGGGTGCCATCATGGCCGTGGGCGTGGCGGTGGCGAATGCCATCCTGCTTGTGACCTTCGCGGAACGCACGCGCGTCACCGGCAGCGCGGATGCCACCGCCTCCTCGCTCGAAGGCGCGACCTCTCGTCTCCGCCCCATCCTGATGACCAGCTTCGCCATGATGGCCGGCATGTTGCCGATGGCCCTCGGCCTCGGCGAAGGCGGCGAGCAGACCGCACCGCTGGGCCGCGCCGTCATCGGTGGCCTCGCCGCCGCGACGCTCACCACGCTCTTCATCCTCCCGTCGGTCTTCGCCGTGGTGATGACTCGCAAGCACACCCGCTCCGCCAGCCTCGACCCCGACGACACGGACAGCCCGGAGTTCAATTCGGCCAAGCCATAAAACTTATGCGACCCATCCGTCCAATCCTCCTGCTCGCACTCCCTACGCTACTCACCGCGCTCCCCGCGCACGCCCAATACGGCCCGGCTGGCAGCGCCGCTCCAACCGCCCCCACCGTCCGCGTCGCCACG
This sequence comes from Verrucomicrobiales bacterium, assembly GCA_005791875.1. Classification (GTDB taxonomy): domain Bacteria; phylum Verrucomicrobiota; class Verrucomicrobiia; order Limisphaerales; family SXTU01; genus SXTU01. Next base: position 14,594 of record SXTU01000305.1, on the reverse strand, counting down.
CCCACGCGCGGCAATGTCCACCGCTTCGTCGCGCAGCCCGGCACCATCCGCCCCCTCCAGCAAGCCACGCTCTACGCGCGCGTCCCCGGCTACGTCCGCTCCATCAAAGTGGACAAGGGCGACGCGGTGAAGCCCGGCCAACTCATCGCCGAACTCGACGCCCCCGAGCTGGAAGCCGACCTCGCCCGCGCGAAAGGCGAGCTGACCAAATCCCGCTCCGACGCCGCGCGCGCCAATGCTGACCTGGCCAAAGCCCAAGCCGAAGTCGCCCGCGGCCAAGCCGACATCGCCAACGCCGCCGCGCTCGCGCACCAATCCGAAGCCGCACTGTTCGCCGCGCAGGCCACCGCCGCGCGCGCGCAGGCCGAGCAGCCCAAGGCCCAAGCTGAGTTGGAACTCGCCACCCTCGACCACGCGCGCCTCGTCGAGGGCCGCCGCAAAGCGCCCGACCTCGTCGTGCCCGCGCAGGTGGACGCCTCCAAGGCAAAGCTCGACACCACGCGCGCGCAAATCGGCGTGCTCAAAGCCGCCGCCGAAGCCGCCGCAGCGGACGCCGAAGCCGCCAAAGCCCGCCGCGCCGCTGCCGACTCAACCATCAAAGCCGTCGCCGCCCAAGCGGAGGCGACCAAGGCCAGCCTCGCAGCCGCACGTGCCGCGCTTGCCGCCGCGCACGCCTCCGTGACCGTCGCCGAGGCGAACGTGAAACGCACCGAATCGCTCGCGGACTTCACCCGGCTGGCCGCGCCGTTCGCGGGCATCGTCACCGCGCGCTTCGTTGACCTCGGCGCGTTTGTTCCCGCTGCCACTGCCGGTGGAGCCGCCCAGAGTGCCGCCGTGGCCACGGTCATGGATTTCAACACCGTCCGTGTGCAAGTCGCGGTGACGGAGCTAGAAGCCGCGCTTGTCGCGCGCGGCCAGCCGGTGAAGGTCGCCCTCGATGGCCTGCCGGGTAAAACCTTCGAGGGCACGGTCACGCGCTTCGCCGGCGCGCTGGACGAAGCCACGCGCACCATGCTGGTCGAGGCCGAGCTGCCGAACCCCGGCCACGCGCTGCGCCCCGGCATGTATGCCACCGTGCGCGTGGGCGTGGAAAAGCACACCGATGTGATGCTGGTTCCGAGCGAGTCGCTCCTGATGGAAAAGGCCAATGCGTTTGTCTTCGTGGCCGACGGCGGCAAGGCGAAGAAGACGCCCGTGAAGATTGGCTTCAACGACGGCGCAAAGGTGGAAGTCATCTCCGGCCTCGCTGAGTCGGCGAAGGTGATTCTCGTGGGGAAGATGACCTTGGCAGATGGGCAGGTGGTCAACGTGCAGGAGGGGAAATGACCAATGCCAAATTCCCAATGACCAATCAATCCTCAATGGCCAATGCCCCAATGACCTGCCACGTCAGCCGGCAGCCGGTGCGTATCCCAGCTCCATTGGCCATTAGTCATTGGTCATTGGTTATGCTCCTTTCGTCCACCTTCCTCGCGGCTGCCGCGACGAACCAGTCCATTGACCTCCCCACTGTCCTGAAACTGGCCGGCGCGCAAAACCTCGACGTGCAAATTGCCCGCGAGCGGCTGCGCGAGGCGGAGGCGCAGCGGGACGCGGCGGTTTACAACTTCTTCCCGTGGGTCACGCCCGGAGTCGGCTACCGCCGGCACGACGGGCGGATTCAGGACGTGACCGGCAATCTCTTTGACACCAGCAAGCAGCAGCTCACACCCGGTGTGAACGTGGAAGCGCGGCTGGACTTGGGCGATGCGTGGTTCAAGTCGCTCGCCGCAAAGCAGCTCGCCAAGGCCGCCGACCACGCAGTCGCCGCGCAGCAGCAGGACAGCGCCGCCGACGCCGCACTCGGCTACTTCGACCTCGTCAAGGCCCGCGCTGTAGGAGACGTGGCGGCAGAGGCGACGCGCGTCGCCAGCGCCTACGCCGACCAGCTCCAACAGGGCGTCGAGCTCGGCCTCCTCTTCAAGGGCGACGCCCTGCGCGCGCGCGGCCAAGCCGAGCGCAACCAACTCGCCCACCAACAGGCACGCGAGCAGCAGCGTATCGCCGCCGCGCGGCTGGCGCAGTTGCTTCGGCTCGACCCGGCAGTGAACCTCGTCCCCGCCGACAGCGAGCTGCTGCCGCTCACGCTCACCGCCACCAACACCGCGCTCGACTCACTCGTGGCGCAAGCGCTCGGCGCGCGGCCGGAGTTGAAGCAGGGCGCGTCCCTGGCCAACGCCGCCGCGAAGCAGCACGACGCCGCGACGGTCGGGCCGCTCATTCCAAGCCTCGGCGCGCAGGGCTTTCTCGGCGGGTTGGGCGGCGGGCGGAACAATGATTTGGACAACTTCGGCGGCAACACAAGCATGGCGCTCACGCTCGGCTGGCGCTTCGGCCCCGGCGGCATCTTCGACTCCGCCCGTGAGCGGACGGCGGACTCGCGGATGCGCGCCGCCGCGCTCGCCAACGACAAGTTGAAGGACGACATCATCAGGCAAGTCGTCGAGGCGCACACGCGGGTGCATTCGCTGCGCGACCAGCTCGCGACGTTGCGTCGCGCATTGGCAACGGCGGAGGAAGGCTTCCGCCTCACGCGCGAGCGCAAGGAGCGCGGCATCGGCGTGGTGCTGGAAAACATCTTCGCCGAGCAGGAGCTGACACGCGCGCGCAGCGACTACGTGGCGGCCGTCGCAGAGTTGAACAAGGCGCAATTTGGTCTGCGCCGCGCCATCGGCACAGTCGGCGGAAACTGATCTACCACGCCGCCCGAAGCTCCGCAGGTGTGGCCCCCCGTTCCCAAAGCGTCCGGAGGCTCAGGGCATCGTGCCGCTTGGCCAGCCTCACGCCATGCTCGTCGGTCATCAGCGGGCAGTGAAAGAAAGCCGGGGCGGCAAAGCCGAGCGCCTCGAAAAGAAGAAGCTGCCGGGCTGTGCTGGCCAGCAGGTCCGCGCCGCGCACAACTTCTGTGACCCCCATCGCCGCGTCGTCCACGACACACGCGAGTTGATAGGCAGGGAGGTCATCGTTGCGCCAGACAATGAAGTCGCCGAAGTCTTTCCCCGCTGTGAACGACTGCGGGCCAAGGTGTCCGTCGTTGAACGTGATCGCCCGCCCGTCCGGCACGTGGAAGCGCCAGGAGGGTGACAGGTGACGGGTCACGGGTGACAAGTTCTCCGCTGGGGCCGGACGCGCGTCACCTGCCACTTGCCACTCCTCACTCGTCACTTTCCGGCACGTCCCCGGATAGATCGGCTCGTCCTCGCCCTGGTGTGGCGCTTGCAGGGCGCGAAGCACGTCCTGTCGCGAGCATGTGCAAGGATAGAGGAAGCCGGCGGCGCGGAGCTGCTCGAACGCGGCGCGGTAGAGCCGCATCCGCTCGCTCTGCGTGTAGGGCGCGTGCGGCCCGCCGATGTCCGGGCCTTCCTGCCAGTCGAACCCAAACCAGCGCAGGTCCTCCAGCATCGCGGTGACGAACTCCGGTTTGCAGCGCTGACGGTCAAGGTCTTCGTTGCGGAGGATGAGCGTGCCACCGGCTTCGCGGGCGCGAAGTTGAGCCGACCAGAAAGTGCGTGCGTGGCCGAAGTGCAGATGGCCGGTCGGCGACGGCGCGAGACGGCCGCGATACGCGTGGGGCGGACACTCTTGTCCGCCGGACGGATTAAAACAAATGGAAGGGCCGACAACGGGGACAGGAGTGTCCCCGCCACGGGCGGAAGGCGGAGCGCTCATGCGACTTCCTCGGCGTGCTGCGCGAGCGCCTCGGTCATGCCGGGAAGCCTGAACGAAAGTAGTTCCTGAACCTTCGCGCAGTTCATCGAGCTGTCCGGCGGACGGGGCGGGCCTTCATAGCTTTTCACCGTGTCGGGCCGAATCTTGCCGGGCAATGCTGGCCAGTGGGGAAGCAGCAGGTTCGCGATTTCCCATCGAGAGAGCCTGTCTGCGCCGCAGAGGTGGAAGAGTCCGGCAGCGCGTTGGCCCAACAGTTCCCACGTCGCGCGCGCTGTGACGAGGGCGGATGTCGGACAGCGGAATTCATCGGTGAACAGGGAGAAGTTCTTTCCCGCCGCGAGATCGTTGCGGAGCATCTCGTTGAAGGCGCGGTTGCCGGTCGGAGACTTGCCGAAATTCAGCGAGAGCCGCAGCACGGTGTGGCGCGGGTTCGCGAGCACGAGTTGCTCGGCGGTGACTTTGGTCTCGGCATAGACGCTCACGGGATTCGTCGCGTCCGTCTCGACGTAGTTGCCGCGCGTGCCGTCGAAGACGAGGTCGGAGGAATAGAAGCAGAGCGGAATGTCAGCGGCGAATTCCGCCAGAATGCGCGTGACCTCGACGTTCATCCTGCGCGCGGCGTCGGGGTCGCGCTGGCAGGCGGGAGGATGCGCAATGGCGGCGCAATGGATGACTGCGTCGGGCCGGTCCGCTTGCAAACGCACGCGCAACGCCACGAAGTCTGTGAGGTCCAAGTCGTCTCGCCGCAAGCCGATGACCTCGCAGTTGGGAGCGAACTGCGCCGCGGTCTTGAGGAGGTAGCTACCGAGCAAACCGCCAGCTCCGGTGATCCAGACACGAGGAATGGTCATGGTTAAAAGCCTGTCGCTCGCTGTGGCGGCGGTCTGCGACCGCCGTTTTTGAACTACTTGACGCTCTCGAACGACGCTCACAGAGCACCGCTACAGCGTTTCGCGCTCAGTCGGAGAGCCGCTTGGTCAGGTCGCCGTAGGCGTCTATGCGGCGATCGCGCAAGAAGGGCCAGTGGGTGCGCGTGACGTCCACCTTCGCGAGGTCCACGGGGACGAGGAGGTTCTCTTCCTTGTCCGCGCTGGCCTTCGCAAGGATTTGCCCGCTGGTGCCAGCGACGAAGCTCTGGCCCCAGAACTGAATGCCGTCGCCACCGATGGGTGTCTCCAAGCCGATGCGGTTCGCGACGGCGACGAAGCAGCCATTCGCGACGGCGTGGCTGCGCTGGATGGTTTCCCACGCGCCGTGCTGGTTCACGCCGTATTCCGCCTTCTCGCTCGGGTGCCAGCCGATGGCTGTCGGGTAGAAGAGAATTTCCGCGCCTTGCATCGCGGTGAGACGGGCGGCCTCGGGAGACCACTGGTCCCAGCAGATCAGCACGCCGATCTTCGCGTAGCGCGTCTGCCACGCCTTGAAGCCGAGGTCGCCGGGGGTGAAGTAAAACTTCTCGTAGAAGAGCGGGTCGTCCGGGATGTGCATCTTCCGGTAGATGCCCAGGAGCGAGCCGTCCGCGTCAATCACTGCCGCAGTGTTGTGGTAGAGGCCGGAGGCGCGCCTCTCGAACAGCGAGGCAACGATGACGACCTTGTGCTTCCGCGCCAGCTTGCAGAAGACGTCGGTGCTCGGGCCGGGGATGGACTCGGCGAGCTTGAAGTTCGCGTGGTCCTCACTCTGGCAGAAGTATTGGGAGCGGAAGAGTTCCTGCGTGCTGATGATCTGCGCGCCGGCCTTTGCGCAACCCTCCACCAGGGCAAGCGTCTTGCGGAGGTTCTCGGCAGGGCTGGCGGAGCAACTGGTCTGGACCAGACCGAGCGTGACGGTCGAATCGGAACGCGAACGCTTCATGGCCGGCTAGATTTTCGCGGTCCGCACGGCGCGGTCTATGCGGACGGTGTGGCCCTTGGCATTCTGGATCTGCTTGTGGTCCACCTGCCCGAAGAGCTGCCGAATGGAGCGCCCCATCGTCTCGTTCGTGGGACCGTAGCCCGCGTGGTAGATGTAGTGTTCGAGGTCGTGCAGCAGCTCGTCGGCGTTCGGATAGCGGCGGGCGAGGTCGCGTTCGAGACACTTGTGCAGCAACTTGTTTAGCGACTCGTCAATGCGCGGGTCCAGCGTCCGGAAGTCGGGGATCGCCATGCTCTGCACACGCTCGCGCGATTCGCCCATGTTCGCGCCCTTGAAAATGTTGTTCCCGAGGAGCAACTGCGCCAGCACGATGCCGACGGAGAAGATGTCCGAGCGCTTGTCGGTGATCTGGAAGTTCGACTGCTCGGGACTCATGTAGTCCACCTTGCCAGCGACGACCTCGCCCTCCTGATCCTGCAAAAGTCCGCGCGCCTTCGCGATGCCGAAGTCCGTGATCTTCACGTCGCCCTCGAACGCGATCATGACATTTTTCAGGTTCACGTCGCGATGCACGATGCCCAGCGGCTTGCCGTCCGTGGCGCTCTTGGCATGGGCGTAAGCGAGGCCGCGCGCGATGCGGCTGGCGATGAAGACAGCCAGCTCCTTGGGCAACTGGCGGCTCTGCTCGGTGCACTTCTGGAGGAACTGCTCGACGTTCGCGCCGCGGATCAGCTCCATCGCGATGAAGAACATCCCGTCAGTCTCTCCCAGATGGTAGGTCTGGACGATGTTCGTATGGATGAGGTCGGCGACGAGCTTGGCCTCGCCGATGAAGTTCTCCTTGAAGAGCTTCTGGTTCGCGTAGCTCTGGCGAATCACCTTGATGGCCACGCGCTTGATGAATCCGCTCGCGCCATGCTGCTCCGCCTCGTAAACCACGCCCATGCCGCCCTCAAAAATCTTGTTAACGATTTTGTAGCGAACCGGACATTGGATGCTGAACAGTTCTAGCACGCGAAAACGACACTTAAAATCAGGCTGCCAGTCAAGCTCCGAGCGGCGCGATGGCTTGAATTTCCTCTACCCTAAACCCTCAGTGCCGGCGTCCAGCGCCCCCGCTTTCACTCCAGCGACACCTTGCTGCCCAGCTTCACCAGGTCCATGCCGATCCTGTCGACGTCGTGCCTGCCTGCCATGGCGTCGCCGTAGTTCGAGAGCACGACGACACCGATCTGCTGCGCTCGGTTGAACGCGATGAAGCTTGCGTAGCCGCCAGTGCCGCCGTTGTGCCAGTAGATTTCCAAACCGCCCTGCAAGCTCACCTCCCGCTGCAAGCCCAGCGGCAGGTCGCCAGCACTCCCGGTGTGGTGAAGCTGGCGGACACGGGCCAGCGAGCGGCCCACCAGCGTCTCAGCATCCGCAAGATTCGCCTGGATGAACGTCAGCATTTCGCCCGCGTTGGAACGAAACGCACCCGTCGGCGCAAAGACATCGAAGTCCCAGCCGGGCACCGCCTCACCCTTGAGCGAATGACCGCGCGGGAGGATGGCGCGCTGCTCTTCCGTCAGACGAATCGCCGTGTTCGTCATGCCTAGCGGCTCAAGCAACGCGCCGCGCACCAGTTCCTCGTAAGGCTGTCCCGCCTTGAGCGTGAGCATATGGCCGAGCAGGGCGAAGCCGACGTTCGAGTAATCCATCACACGGCCCGGCGGGTTGTTCGGCTTCGCGCCGGCCAGGAACTGGTAGAGCTGCGCGGCATCGTATTTCGCGTAAGGATTGGCGAGGTTCGCTTCGGAGGTATCCAGGTTGCCGGGAAGTCGCGGCAAGCCAGACGTGTGCGTGGCCAGATGCAGCAGCGTCACCGGCTCCAGCGCGCTGGCGAGCGCCACTTTATCCGGCAGTGACGCGCGCACCGTGTCGGTCAACTTCACCTTCCCGTCCAGTTCCAGCCGCGCCAGCGCGATGGCGGTGAAGACCTTCGAAACGGAACCGACCTCAAACATCGTCTGCGCATCCGGTGGAGCGGCATTCGTCGCGCCCACGCGACCGAAGCCCAGCACCGCGCGCCTCCCCCGCTGCGTGATGCCGATGACGAGCGCTGCGTTTTTGCGCTCGGCGATGTAGCCCTCACCCATCTTTGTCGCTCGCTGCTTGAGGTCGTGCGTGTCCGTGAGCCGGTCATACTTGCGTTTCTCCATCGTGACGTAGGTGAGAAGCACGCCAACCAGCAGCATCAGCAAAAGCAGCACGCCGCCGCCTACTTTCAAGGCCAGCCAGAGGAAGTGCCGCGGTGGGTCAGCTTGCATGTGCACCGATGCAAACCCGATGGCGGCGATGGCTCAAGGGAATTGTGCGGGGAGCGCGGCATTCACGCCGCAGAAGGCAACGGAGGACGAGAGAGGTTCGGACTTACGCAGCGTGCACGGTGTGTGGACATTTCTACGGCATGAATGCCGCGCTCCTCCGCTACGCCAGCAGCTTCGGAATCAGCTCCCCATGCACATCCGTGAGCCGGTAGTCGCGCCCCTGGAAACGGAAGGTGAGCTTCAGATGGTCGAGGCCGAGCAGGTGCAGAATCGTCGCGTGGAGGTCGTGGACGTGGCAGCGGTCGTGCGCGGGGCCGAAGCCCAACTCGTCCGTCTCGCCGATGGTTTGACCGCCCTTGATGCCGCCGCCGGCGAACCACATTGAGAACGCGTCAATGTGGTGATTGCGTCCGGTCTTATCGCGGTTCTCACCCATCGGCGTGCGACCAAATTCGCCGCCCCAGATGACGAGTGTGTCTTCGAGCAAGCCGCGCGCCTTCAAGTCCTTCACCAGCGCGGCGCAGCCTTGATCCACGTCCTTCACGACCTTCGGGAAGTCGTCTTCGAGCGTCTCGCCGGGGCCGCCGTGGCTGTCCCAGTTCGTGTGGTAGAGCTGCACGAACCGCGTGCCGCGCTCGATGAGCCGTCGCGCCAGCAGGCAGTTCCGCGCGAAGGACGGCCGCGCCGGGTCCACGCCGTAGAGGTCCAGCGTAGCTTTGCTCTCGCCGGAAATATCAATCAGCTCCGGCGCGCTCGATTGCATCCGATACGCCATCTCGTAGGCGGAAATGCGCGTGTTGATTTCGTCGTCGCCGGTCGCGACGAGGCGCTGGAGGTTCAGGTCGCGCACGGCGTCGAGCGTGCGGCGCTGGCGCTCGGCGGAGACGCCAGCAGGGCTGGTGAGATTGAGAATCGGCTCGCCCTGTCCGCGCAACGGCACGCCCTGAAAGGTGGTCGGCAGAAAGCCACTGCCCCAGTTCACCGCGCCGCCGCGTGGCCCGCGCGGCCCGCTTTGCAACACCACGAAGCCGGGCAAGTCATTCGCTTCGCTGCCGATTCCGTAAGTCGCCCACGCGCCGAGACTAGGCCGACCGAACTGCCCCGCGCCGGTGTTCATGAAAAGCTTGGCCGGCGCGTGGTTAAAGAGGTCCGTCGCGCACGTCGTGACCACCGCGATGTCATCCGCGACGCCGCTGGTGTAAGGCAGCATGTCACTCACCAAAGTGCCCGCCTGCCCGCAGCGCTCGAACTTCTTGCGCGTGCCGAGGCACTTCACGCCGTGGCTGCTCCCCATGAACGCGAAGCGCTTGCCCTCGATGTAGCTCTGCGGAATGGGTTGGCCGTTCAGCTCGACGAGCTTGGGCTTGTAATCGAACAACTCCAACTGGCTCGGCCCGCCCGCCATGAACAGGTAGATGACGCGCTTGGCCTTCGGCTCGCCATGCCCGCCCTTCGGCGCGAAGGGATTCACCAGCTTCGGCACCACGGCGTTCGCCTTGTCTGCCATCAGCGACGCGAGCGCCGCGGAGCCGATGCCCATGCCGCAGCGGTTGAAGAACTGGCGGCGGGTAGAAGCAAGTAATGGGTCGTTCACTGGAAGGTGGCTCATGTCATTCCCTAGTAATTGTCTCATCCAAATTCAACAACACCCGCGCCACCGTCATCCACACGGCGAACTGCTTCGGCTCCACGCCGACGGGAGTCTTCACGGCTTTGGCTTCTGCGTCGGTCACAGCGGCAAGCTCGACCTTGAGCAAGTCGCCGAGGCGCGTGGCTTCACCGGCGCTCGGCTTGCGCGCAAGGCAGAGGCGGAAGGCGTGGTCGAGGCGGGCGGAATCGTTGGCCGGGACTTCCTTCAGCACGCGCGTCGCGAGGCCTTCGGCGAACTCGACAAAGGCAGTGTCGTTCAGCAGCGCGAGCGCTTGCAGCGGCGTGTTGCTTCGGATGCGGCGGGTGCAGGTGCTGTAGCCGTCCGGCGAGTCGAAGACATTCATCGCGGGCGGCGGGGTGGCCCGATAGAAAAAGGTGTAAAGACCTCGCCGGTAGCGGTCCGGCCCGGTGCTGGTGGGCCACGGCTGCTTGCGCTGGCCGAGCGCCATCGCGTTCTCGGGAATCGGCGGATACACGCTCGGCCCGCCGAGCGTGGGCGTGAGCAGGCCGCTCACGGTGAGGCCCACGTCGCGGACGATTTCGGCGTCGAGGCGCAAACGGTTCTGGCGGGCGAGCAGTTTGTTGTTCGCATCCACGCGGAGCAGGTCGGCGCGCACAGCGGAGGACTGGCGGTAGATGGCGCTCGTAACGATGAGGCGGTGAAGCCCTTTCAAACTCCAAGGCTGGGTAGCAGCCGACGTGAGGAGGCTCTGTTTAACAGCCTTCTCAGATGAAGCCTCGTTACCTCGGCTGCTACCGGAAGGCTTTTGGAATGCCACCGCTAACCAATCGAGCAACTCCGGGTGCGTCGGCAGCGCGCCTTGCGTGCCGAAGTCGTTCTCCGTGTCCACGAGGCCCTTGCCGAAATACTGTTGCCACACACGGTTCACCACGACGCGCGCAGTGAGCGGGTTCGCGTCATCCACCAGCCACTGCGCGAGGTCGAGGCGGTTCGGCTCGCGGTCGGCAGCGCCCTTGAACGCGTGCAGCGCGCTGGGAAAATGCGCCTTCACATCGCCGCCGTCGCGGGTGAAGTCGCCCTTGATTTGGAGATACGTGCGACGCGGCTTCGCGGCCTCGCGCATCACCATCGTGGTGTCTGCCTTCGGCTTCTCGGCGCGGAACTTCTTGATGGTGGCCTGGTGCGTCTTGTTCTCCGCCGCGTTCTCCACGAACGACGTGACCATCACGAGCTTCTGCGCGTCGGTGCGCTGCGCGGGCGGCATGTCGAAGATTTCGCGCCAGAGCTGCGGCATCGCCTGACGTTGCTCGGGCGTCATGCTGGCCTCCCATTTTAACTCGCGCGCAACGATGTCGGCTTCCTTCTTAAACAAGTCCCCGATGTAACCCGCCACCCGCGCCTCGATGTCCGCCACGCGCTTGGAATCGTCCGGCGAAGTCAACGGCAAGTCCGGCTCGTCCTGATTGTTCAGCATCGCGTAGAGGCCGAAGTATTCCTTCTGCGAAATCGGGTCGAACTTGTGGTCGTGGCAGTTCGCGCACGCGATGGTCAGGCCCAGCCACGCGTAGCCCGTCGTCGCCACGCGGTCCACGACGGACTCGATGCGGAACTGCTCCTTGTCGATGCCGCCCTCCTGGTTGATTTGCGTGTTGCGATGGAAACCGGTGGCAACCTTCTGCTCCATCGTCGCGCCCGGCAGCATGTCGCCAGCGATTTGCTCGATGGTGAACTGGTCGAACGGCAAGTCGCGGTTCAGCGCGGCGATGACCCAATCGCGGTAACGCCAAATGCTGCGTGGCGCGTCGATGCTGTAGCCGTTCGAGTCCGCGTAACGCGCCACATCCAGCCACCAGCGGCCCCAGCGCTCACCATAGTGCGGCGACGCCAGCAGCCGCTCGACCAGCTTCTCGTAAGCCTCCGGCGACGTGTCGCTCACGAACGCATCCACGTCCGCCGGCTTCGGCGGCAAGCCGAGCAAGTCCAGCGAGAGCCGGCGAATGAGCGTGACACGGTCGGCCTCGGGCGAGGGCGCGAGCTTCTCCTTGGCGAGACGTGCATGGATGAAAGCGTCAATCGGGTGCGCCGAGGGGGAAGTATTCAGCATCCAGTTTTCAGTGTTCAGTTTGGCGTCCGGGCGCGCCTTGGCCGACTGAACACTGGTTACTGAATACTGAACACTCGGCACCGCCGGCCGCTTCGGCGCGATGAACGCCCAATGCACCCTGCTACCCGGCACCTCATTCGCCGGAGCCTTCGCGCCCTCGTCAATCCACCGGCGCACCAGCGTGATTTGCGCGGCGGACAACGGCGGCTTCTTGTAGGGCATCCGCGTGATGTCCTTGTGCGTGCCGGAGATGACCTGCACCAGCAAGCTGTCGGAAGACTTGCCCGGCCTGATGGCCGGACCGGTCTGCCCGCCCTTGAGCGCGAACGCCGCCGTATCGAGCCGGAGGCCGTGCTTGGGCTGCGATGCGCCGTGGCACTGGTAACAATTCTGCGCGAGCAGCGGCTGGATTTCCTTCACGTAATCCACCGGCGCGCCGACCAGCGCGGTGGCGGAGGCGGCGAGCGTTCCGATGGCGGTGATAAACTTCATGCGTTGCAGTGGCGCGAAAATACCCTGTTTCGACTGGTGTGACAGGAGGAAATTCGGTGCCGAAGTTTTCCTCCCTCTCCCCCACCGGGGGAGAGGGCCGGGGTGAGGGGGCAAGGCGTCCAACAGTCCAACACTCGCACAAATCCATTGTCGCCTGCCACCATCGAACATCCGTCCGGTCCATTTACTCCGCTGCCCGCCCCCTCACCCTACCCTCTCCCCCGATGGGGGAGAGGGAAGTCATCAGTGCCCGCCGTCAATTCGTGTAGTTCCCCTGCTCCACCCCATTCGCCAACCGCCAGCCCAGCGGAATCCCGCGCACCGCGCCGAACCCCAGCGCCCACGGCACCACCGCCACGCACGCGATCATCCCGATCTGGAACAGCCACTTGTTCCGCACCGGGTCGCGCCACGCGCCGATAAACGCGAGGGCGATGACCACATGCCCGAACGCCAGCCAGTCCGTGCCGTAAGCGAGGAAGGGAAACTTCGCGTTCGTCTCGCGCAGCGCCTCGGCGACGCGATGAATCCAGCCCGGGAAGCCCTCGGTCCCCTGCCCGGCCAGGCGCTCCAGCACCGCCAGCTCCGTCTCCAGCGGAATCGCCGTCAACCCGCTGACCACGAGGCCGAAGATGAAGCACGCCGTCCACGCGCGGAGGCGGCGGAGCAGTTGCGTTTCGGTGAGGGGCATGAATCCAATGCGGTCAGGTCGTCGCCGCCAGCTATTCACCTCGGTCTTCGTCCAGCAACTGCTCGACCGTCGGCCCCGCCTTGCCAGTGGCGAGCCGGGTGCGAAGCCGCGCGAGCCGCGCGAGAACAACATCGTTGGTGGTCCTGACTTCAAACTGGCGGGAAGGCTTGGCCGCCCCGCGCTCAATCGCGGCGGCTTCCTTCCCGCTTTGCAGCAACTCGTTAGACAGTTCTTTGTTCACGGCTTAATCAGACGATAGAACTTCTGCGAGCCGGTCATGGGCAGGACAATGCTGATGGAGCCACCGTTGGTCTGAAACGTTCCAATCATGTTGTTCCAGATGACGGTCTGCGTTAAAATTAATGCCGATTCAATTCGATAACCCGTCGCTGTGTCCGGCCAAAGTAGGGTCAGGTTGTTCCCAGCCGAGGAGTAAGTGACGGTGGGGCCAAGAACCCCTGAGCCAACGAGTGCCAGAGTGTGATAGTCGCCAGCCGCAATGGCCGTCACCCCGCTCAAACCCGCAGTCACGGTCGTTTGACGAGAGGCGTTGTTCCCCCATGCCACCACCATGCCATCGCTCTTCAACGCCACGGTGTGAAAACCACCAGCCGCAATGGCCATCACACCGCTCAAGCCGGCAGGAACGGTCGTTTGACCATCGCTGCTGGCTCCCCACGCCACCACCGTGCCATTGCTCTTCAAGGCCACGGTGTGATAGCCAACCGCGTGGCGGAAGCGAAGGCCCCGGTGGCGGCGATTGTCGAGAGGCGCGCCGAGCTGACGACGAAATATCATGGCTCCCAGCTTCTCACGCAGCTCGTCGCCGACTATGTGAAACAGAAGGAGCATTACGATTTGGTGGTGGATACCTCGCACGATTACTCGTCCTCCCGCTCGGTGCTCTACCACACCGCCGGCGAGGTGCCCGACATCACCTCGGGCGTGATTCAGTTCTTCCGTGACCGGGAGAGGAAGTGAGGCGGAACTTTTCGCTTTTCCTCGATGCCCGGCGACGAAAGTATGCCGGCCATGTCTTCTCGCTCTTCACTCCTGACCCGCCTTCGGCTCCTCCCCCTGCTCGCCGCGTGGACGCTTGTGCTGCCCTTCGCGCCCGCTGCGCAGAAAACCGCTGATCCGACGCGCTTCGAGAAGGCCATTGCCGCCTACGAGGCGGAGGACAAGACCAACGCGCAGCCCAAGGACGCCACGCTCTTCTACGGCGCGTCGAACATCCGCCTGTGGAAGTCGCTGCCGCAGCGTTTCGGCAAGCAGAAGGTCATCAATCGTGGCTTCGGCGGCTCGCACCTGAGCGACTGCATTCACTTCGCGGATCGCGTGGTGATCCCCTACGCACCGAAGACCATTTACCTCAACGCAGGCGGCAACGATCTGCACTCGGGCAAGTCGCCGGAGCAAGTGTTGACGGACTTCAAGGCATTCGTGACCAAGGTCCGCGCCGCCCTGCCGGACACGAAGATCAGTTACCTGTCCATCCCGACCTCGCCGTCGCGCTGGAGCGAGGTGGAACAAGTGAGGAAGGCGAACCAGCTCATCGCCGACTACGCGAAGGCCGATGGCAAGGTTGGCTTCATCAACTTCTTCCCGCACCTGCTGGGCGATGACGGCCAGCCGCGCGCGGAGCTGTTCGTGGCGGACAGGCTTCACTTCAGCGAGGCGGGCTATGACATCGTCACGTCGTGCATCAAGTGGCAGGGCGCGATGGACACCTTCGCGAGCGCGGACGCGAAGACCCCGCCGGGCAAGGGCGGCATCGTGTTCGTGGGCAGCTCGAGCATCGTGCGGTGGAAGTCACTGGCGCAGGAT
>SXTU01000044.1 GCA_005791875.1 Verrucomicrobiales bacterium | reverse complement strand
GCGAAAATTGGCCGCCAAAAACTTCATCCCCTGCTTTTGCAGAAACGCCTTGGCCGCGCGCTCCCCCAACCGACCGCGCCGTAAATGCTCGGGTTCGTCGGTTGCTGCGATAGCTTTAAGTTTCTGCCAAAGTTTCTTCACTCGTGCGAGGTGAGCATACAGTCGGCTCGCCAAAGCCGTAAATTGCGAACGAGACGAAGGGCGAAAATGTTGGGAATGAATTACTCCGCTGGCCGCCCCGGTGTTCTACGTCGGGGCTGTGGGGAATCTGTCGGCTGGAGGAACGGCAGGCAATTGGATTCGGTGATGATCGCCAACAGAGCTGGGCTGGCAAGGATTGCTGGTGGACGACTGGCCTCCCCACCATCGCTGAACGAACCGCAGCCGACGCGAGGGAGTGATCCTTTGCTTCGGCCAGGTGCGACTTGAGACTATTCCACTCGCACTTCATCGCTGCTGTGCTGAATCACGACTTCCTCGATGCCTTGATTTTCGCCCACCTCGCTTTGGTGGCAGCGACGATGGCGGCTTTTCTGGCAAGACGATTTCCGCGCGCGGCTGGCTATTGTCTGTGAGGAGCAAGTTCGCGGCGTGGAGTCCGGCGAGAGGCGCGAGCAGCAGGACGGCAAGGAGTGTGAGGGCATGTTTCATGGTTAATCGTTCAGGCAGTCATCTGGCGGCGGCGCTGAGCGCAGGGAACTTAAACTACTCGGCAGCCGGCTTACTTGCCGACTTGCGAGAGAGCCACAGCGTGGATTTGGAGATCTTTGAACTTCTCGTCCGCAGTGAATTTCCCAGCGCGAGTGTCCTTGCCGCTGGTCCACAGCGGGGTGGTGCTGCCGTCGGCGTGGCGGATGCGGAGGTTGTCGAGGTAGATGGTGTAGGTGCCGGGTTTGCCGCCGTTGAAGACGACGCCGTGTTTGCCGAGCGGGCCGGGGGCGGTGCTGCTCAGGCCGATGATGCGGTGCTCCCACACGCTCTTGCCGTCAGTGATGCCATGGCCGGTGCTCTGGTCGCGCCCGAACTGGTCCACTCCGTCGCCGCGTTTGAAGAGCGGGCCGAAGGGCTTCGAGTTGTTGCCTTCGAGCGTCGAGAACCATGGATGTCGCGCGGGCGTTCCGGGCGAGAAGGCGACGTCGTATTCGATCCAGTCGGTGGCGAATTGCGAGCCGCTCCAGTTGGCCACGGCGATGGCGAGGCGATCACTCGGTTTGGCTTTGTCGGTGACAGTGACGGTGACGGCGAGCACTTCGCCCTCCGGCTTGGCCGGCGCGTGATACTTGGCCGGCGCGGGCTGGTGGCTGAGCGCGACGCCGAGGGAATCGGCCCAGGCGTCCATCTTCGCCGTGAGTGACTTGACCACGTCGGCGTGCGCCTGGGCGACGTTGTTGGATTCGGCCTCGTCTTTCTTGATGTCGTAAAGCTCGAAGCGGTCGAAGAAGCGGTGGAGCTTCCACCTGTCGGTGCGGATTGCGTCCTGACCGCGCCACACCCAGTAATAACTTTCGACCGGGCTGGCCTGGCTGTCGCGCAAGGCGGGCCAGACGTTCCTGCCGTCGAGCGGGCGCGTCTGCGGGATCGTCGAGCCGGTCATCGCCATGAGCGTCGGGAACATGTCGAGCGCACCGCAGAGGCCGTCCCATTTCCGGCCGCCGACCAGCCCGCCTTTGGGCCAGTGGATGGCGGTGGGCAGGCGCACGCCGCCGTCGTAGATGGTGTGCTTGTGGCCGCGCAAAGGAAGGCTGCTGCCGGCCTCCATCGCGCCGTTGTCGCTGGTGAAGACGAGGATGGTGTTCTCGCTCAGGCCGAGCTTGTCGAGTTCGGCGCGGATGGCGGCGATGTTGTTGTCCATGGAATGCAGCATCGCGGCGTGGAGGCGTTTGTTCTCGGGCGTCGTCTTGCCGCTGGCGGTGGGGAGTGCGGCGGCCTTCTTCGGATCGATTGCGGCCAGATCCTCTTCTTTCGCCTGAAGCGGCGCATGCACAATGTGGAACGGGATGTAGCAAAAGAACGGGCGCTCCTTGTTCTCGCGGATAAACTCGATGGCCCGCTGCGTGAGTATATCGTCGGTGTAACCCTCGTCCTTCGGGCGGAACTCGGTGTTGTGCCACCATGAAACCGGACCGCGGCCCTGGACGGTGCGGCGGTTGAAATAGTCCGCGCCGCCGCCGTAGTAAACCCACGCCTCGTCGAATCCATGCGCGTTCGCGCCGTGACCGCCCGAGTGCTTTTTGTTGGGCATGTCCTTGAAGGCTTCTTTGAACGCAGCTTGGAATTCCGGAGTGCTCGGATCGTCGCCGTTGTGCCATTTGCCGAAGACGCCGGTGCGATATCCGCTGGCCTTGAATCCCTCGGCGATGGTCGTCTCCTCCTTCGCCAGTTCCCCGCCGACCTCAGGCGCCGTGCCCACGCGGATCGGATGCCGTCCCGTGAGCAGCATTGCGCGGGTCGGCGAGCAGACGCACCAGCCCATGAACTGAGTCAACTCCACCCCTTGGGAGAACAGCCGGTCGATGTTGGGGGTCGGGACCCCGCCTCCATGCGCGCTGACGTCGCCCCAGCCGAGGTCATCGGCCATGATGTAAACGACGTTTGGTTTCGCCGGATCAGTGGCGTGCATCGCGCCCAGCGGCGCGAGCAGCAGGGCGGTGAGAACTGCAAGAGTGGGTTTCATTAGGCGTTAACTTGGCCTCGTCGGCGGGAAGTCTAAAGCCGAAACGCAGGCGCCAGCGAGAAATGCGAGGCAGGCCAGGCCCTCTATTTCGTGGGAGCGGGTTTCATCAGTTTCACGACCTCCTCGCGCGGGACAACGCCGACGCGCTGTGACCAGGCTTGGTGTCGGGCGACCAGGTCTGCCAGCTTGCCCGGCTCGCGTTTCGCGAGGTCGTGGGTTTCGCCGGGGTCGGTGGTGGTGTCGTAGAGTTCCCAGGCGCCGGTGCGCGGGCCGGTGGTGGCGATGCCGCCGTTCTCGCCCGCAGGGCCGTAGCCGCGCACGAGTTTCCAGTGGCCTTGGCGCATGGCTTCGTTGCCCATGCGTTCCCAGAAGAGCGGGCGGTCCATCGGTAGCGTGGCGAGTTCGCCGCGCAGGGCGGGCAGGAGGCTCGTGCCTTCGAGCGGTTGCACGGTGTGTCCGGCAAAGGTGGGCGGATGTTTTGCCGATGCGGCGGCGAGGCAGGTGGGGAAGATGTCCATGATGTGCGCGGGACCGGTCACGATTTTGCCGCGCTGCGAGGCCGGGATGCCTGCGGGCCAGTGCGCGATGAAGGGCGAGGCGATGCCGCCGTCATGCACCCAGACCTTGAACTTGCGGAAGGGCGTGTTGCTCACCTGGCCCCAAAGCGGGCCGCGCACTTCGTCGGAGCCGTTGTCGCTGAGGAAGAGGATGAGCGTGTTGTCGAACTGACCGCGTTTGCGCAGCGTCTCGACGATGCGGGCGAGGTTTTGGTCCACGCGGTCGATCATCGCGGCGTAGTGGCGCATCCATTGCTCGTTGCGCTCTTTTTTGGCGTTCCTGGCTTCGTCGGTGATTTCGGCGTCGAGCTGCGGCAATGGCGCGGATTCGGGAACGAGGCCGATTTGCTTCAAGCGCTCGAAACGACGCTGGCGGATGGCATCGGGGCCAGCGCGATAGGTTTCCGCATACTTCGCCACATCGCTCTCATGCGCCTGGAGCGGCCAATGCGGCGCGGTGTAGGCCAGATAGCCAAACCACGGCTTCGAGCTGTCGGATTCCTCAATGAAACGCAGCGTGTGGTCGGTGAAGGAGTCCGTCGTGTAGAAGTCGGGCGGCAGTTGTTCGACCTTTTTGCCATTGAGCACGAACTTGGAGATCGGACCCTTCTTCTGCCAGGAGCGATAGCCGGTGAACTGCTCGCAAGCACCGCCGATGAGTGCGAAATGCCGGTCAAACCCGCGCTGTCCCGGCCAGCAGGCTTCATCCTGACCGAGGTGCCATTTCCCGGCCATGAAAGTCTGATAGCCCGCCTCCCGCAGCGACTCCGGCAAGGTGACGACGCCCTCTTTTTTGAAACCAAGATACGCCGGTGAGCCGATGCGCCGCCAAAAGTCATTCGCCGCGCCCTGTTCGTTCATATCGCCCACGCCCGCCTGATGCGGATACAGCCCGCTCATCAATGAAGCCCGCGAGGGACAGCACTGCGCGCAGTTGTAAAACCGCGCCAGCCTCACGCCATCCGCAGCGAGTGAATCGAGCGTCGGCGTGCGCACCTCACCGCCATAGCAGCCGAGGTCGGAGTATCCGAGGTCGTCCACCATGATGAGGAGGATGTTGGGCGGGCGCTGCGCGTGAGCGGCGACGGCAAATGCGAGTGCGATGATGTAACCGAGGAACTGCATCGAGTGGCTGCGTTACACGAGTTCCTTGATGATTCCATCGGCCTCGCCGCCTTGAAAATTGGCGGGGACTTTCACGCCCATGACGCCGAACATGGTCTGCCAGAGATTGCCGAGGCGGGTGTCTTTTTGCTGGAGGTGGCCCTGGTGCTTGATGCCGATTTTTTGGCCGCCGACGAGCATGGTGGGCAGGTCGGTGTTGTTGTGCGCGTTCTCGGTGCCGCCGCTGCTGCCCCAGACGAGCATGGTGTGGTCGAGCAGGGTGCCGTCGCCTTCCTTGGCGCTCTTCAGCTTTTCGATGAAGTAGGCCCAGTCCTCCATATACCAGGTGTCCACGGTGGTGAGCCACTTGAGCTTGTCGGGCTCTTCGCCGTGGTGGGTCATTTCGTGGTAGCCGTAGGGGCAGCCTTTGTAGGCGTAGCAATGGGTGCCGTCGTTGAGGTCGCGGCGGGCGTAGTAGTTGATGACGCGCGTGCTGTCGGTCTGAAGCGCGAGGGTGATGACGTCGAACATGAGGCGCTGATAGCGGCGGTAGTCGAAGTTACCCTTGGCTTGCAGCTCGGGGTCGAGCGCCTGGACGTTCTTGCCGAAATCAATCGCGGCGACCTGCGGCTTGGGTTTGTCGAGCCAGGCGAGGTCGGTGGCGATGTTTTGCTCCACGTCGCGGATGGAGGTGAAGTATTCGTCGAGCTTGGCTTGGTCGTCTTTGCCGAGGCGGGTTTGCAGGCGTTTGGCCTCGTCACGCACGGCGTCGAGCACGCTGCCGGTGCGGCCAGCGCCGACTCTGCGGGCGGCGACTTCTTCGGGGCTTTCAGCGCGGAAGAGTTTGTCGAAGAGGAGGTGCGGGCGGTTTTCCGCAGGGATGGGCGTGCCGCCGCGAGTCCAGGCGAGCGTCTTGTCAATGGTGCCGCTGCCGAAGCCGGTGCCGCGATGGATGCCGAGCACAAGGCTGGAGAAACGCGTGGCTTTGCCGATGGCCTCGGCGATTTCCTGGTCGGCGGAGATGCGGAGTTTGGCATCGGCTTTGTGGGTGGCGGTGCCGGTCAAAAAAGTGCGGTCGCCGCCGTGGCCGCCGGAGTGGGTGAGTTTGAGGCCGCTGATGAGGGTGAAGTCATCGCGCAGATGCGCCACGGGCTTCAAAATGGTCGTGGCCTCCCAATCGCGGCCAAATTTGGCTGGCGTGTAGTCGCGTCCATTCATGCCGAGGCCCCACATGGTGAAGAGCGCGCGTTTGGGTCGCTCGGAGTCCGCGATGCCACCCGCCGTGGATGCCGCGCGTGCCAGCGAGGACATGGATTCAAGCCAAGGCAGCGCGAGCGAGACGCCAGTGCCGCGCAGGAAGGTGCGGCGGGAGAGGGAGCGGTGGTGTTGGATGTTCATGGTGGTGATGGTTTGCGGTGTTGCGAATGAGTGGGGTGGCGGGTATCCTGAGGGCGTGAACTGGCATCAAGTCATCGAGGATCGTAACTACGAAATGGATCAGGTGATCGCGGAGGAACTTCGCGAATCGCCTGAACGACTTCTGCTCGTGGTGAACTGGATTGAGCGAAAGCTGGCGGATGAGGTTTACTCGGAGCAGAACAAGGATGCGCTGCGTGAGTGGAAGCAGATAATCGAAGCCCAGGGGATCGACGGCGTGCTCCGCCAGTTGGCTGATCGCAGTGAGGATGGCGAGCGCCTGCGTCAGAGCTCACCTTTTGCTGCGCTGATGCCGGAAGGGAAACGCCGCGAGATTCTGAAGAGGTATGAACCGCTCCGAACTCGAACATCTTTTGCGGGCGTCTAGCGGCAGCACCGGCGAACAAGAGTTCATCATCATCGGCAGCCAGTCGGTGCTCGGAAAACATCCCGATGCGCCGCGCGAATTGCGGCAGTCCATGGAGTTGGACATTTACCCTCGAAACAGGCCTGAGCTGAGCGAGGACATCGAGGGCAGCCTGGGGCGCTACTCCCGCTTCAACGAAACCTACGGCTACTTTGCCGATGGCGTGAGCCCGGACACGGCGCTGTTGCCTGCGGGTTGGGAGGCGCGGTTGACGCCGGTGTGCAATGAGAACACGGGCGGTGCCACGGGGTGGTGCATCGACCCGGTGGACCTCACCATCGCCAAGCTCGCGGCCTCGCGGCCCAAGGACATCGCGTTCATTCGCGGCATGCTGAAGCACCACTTCATCCGCCCGGTGGAGATTGAGAGGCTGATTGCGACCTTTGATGACGAAAAGCTGCGGCAACGGCTCACGGATGCCTTTGTGGTGTGCCGCAGGGCGGAGTGATGGAGGTGTGATGTGGGAAGGTGGTCCGCATAGTCCTCTGTGCGGTTCAGAGTCAGGAGACGCTTGTGCCGCACAGAGGACTGTGCGGACCACTTTGTTGCCTGGGGCCACTTTGTTGCCGGCGGTCATTTGGTTTGAAAGGGTTCGGATGCGACGACCGCTTGCACGAGCGATTGCAGTCGCGGCTCGGATTTCAGGATGGTTTCGATGGTCGCGTGGTCCACGTAGCCGACGGGGCGGCCGAGGGCGTAGGTGAGCAGTTTTTCCGTGAAGGCGCGGATGAACTTGTCCTGCTCTGCCAGCAGCGCGGCCTTGTAGCCGGTGAGGTCTTGGAACTCGCGGCCGGATTTGAGCGCGCCGCTGGCGTCAATGACGGGCGCTCTCGGCCCGGCGATGCCTTCGCCATTCTGGCGGTCGCGCCAGGCACCGATGGCGTCGTAGTTTTCCAACGCAAGGCCGTAGGGGTCGAGCTTGGCGTGGCAGCTCGCGCAGTTCGGCTCGTTGCGGTGCAGTTGGAGACGCTCGCGCACGCTGAGGTTCTTCCCGGCGGTGTTCGGCTGAATGTCGCCCGCGTTCGGCGGCGGAGGCGGTGCCGGGTCGTTGAGCAGCTTCTCCAGGACCCACGCGCCACGACGCACGGGCAGTGTGCGCGTGCCATCGGCCAGCAGGGTCATGAGGCCGGCCATGCCGAGCACGCCGCCGCGATGATGCTCCGGCTTGAGCGCGACTTTTTGAAACGCCTCGCCGCTCACGCCCGCGATGCCGTAGTGCCGCGCGAGGCGTTCGTTGATGACGAGAAAGTCGGAGTCGAGGAAGTTCGCGACCGGCAGATTCTCCGTGAGCACTTGCTGGAAAAACATCAGCGGCTCCTCGCGGCTCGCGGCCTTCAGCTCATTGTCATAGCTCTTGTATTCCTTCGCTGGCTCGACGCTGCCGAACAGCTCCACATCGAGCCACTGACCGCCGAAGTTCTCGACGAAACGCCGGCTCTTCGCATCGGTGAGCATCCGCGTGACCTGGGCGCGGAGGGCTGCGGGCTGCTTCAGAGTGCCCTTGGCCGCGAGCGAGAGCAGCGCGTCGTCCGGCAGCGAACTCCACAGGAAATAGGAGAGGCGGCTGGCGAGTTCGAAGTCGTTCAGCGGCCGCGTGCCCTTGGTGGCGGCAGCGGCGCGCGGTTGCGGCTCCTGGATGAAAACAAAGCCCGGCGAGCAGAGCATCGTCTGCACTCCGAGCCGCAGCGCGTCTGGAAAGGGCATCTTCTCGCGCTGCATCGCACCGGCGGCGATGCGCACGAGCTTGTCGACTTCCGCTTTTTCAACTGGCCGACGATACGCTCGCGGCAGCAACCCCGCGAACACCGAGCGCAGCCCGTTCTCATCCTGCGGCGTGTTGTCATCAAGTCCGAGCACCTTGTGGCTCGCCGGCGGCCATTCCTTGGCGACGGGCCCCTCGACCTCGATCGTGTCGAGAAGGAGTCTTGGTAGCGTGTCGATATTGTATTTCTCGTTGTGGATCCATCGCGTGCCAGTGAACGCCTTCGCCTCCGCCAAGGCATTGTCGAGATCTGCTCGGGCCTTCTTGAGCCCATCGCCATCCTTTTCCGCGCCGGCTTTCGCCACTTTTCCCATAGCCCTATCGATGCCATGTTTGACCGCTTCCCAGCCGGGATGATTGATGCGCGCATCCCAAATGCCGTTCCAAGTGATCGAGATGCCTCTGGTCATGTCGGGTTCGCCCGCGCGAAGGAACACGGTCATCTCCGTGACCTCCGGGTTGTCCAGCGTTCCATTGGGTTTGAACTCGAACGTTTGTTCGAGCGGCGTTCCTCCGCCGTAGATGAGCCTGACCCGGATCTGTTCACCCCTATCCCCAGGGGAGCTGCCCCCTTTGAACAGAATGCGGTAGTAGCCGTCCCTCTTGACCAAGCTGGTTAACGAAGGGCGAGGGCCAGCCGGGACTCCGATGAACTCCGCGTTCTTGCTTCCATACATATTCGCGGAGCGGACAAGCATTCCCTTCTCCGTCTTGAAGTGGGTCGGAGGACCGGTATCGATCAGGTGGTCGATGTTTTCATTGACCTTCTCACGCACGCCCTCGCCAAGGTGCCGATTTGCTTCCCAGATGTATTTTGCAGACGCGGGAGGAGCGGATTGAACGGCCTCGCGGGCAATCTGCCCGGCCCAGTCGAGATAACCGAGCATCTGCGTCTGGTCGAAAAACAAGGCGCTGCCGATGCGGTCGAAGCCCTCCGCTTTCCCGTCGGCAGGCAGTTCGCGTTTCAGCTTCTCGACAAAGTGCGGGTCGAGCCGGAACAGGTCGCCCACCGTGTTCGCATACTCCTGGCGGTTCAGCCGCCGCATCAGGATGCGTCCGCCCGCCATGCGTGCCTGGCGCTCCGCGTTCTTCAGATTCGCGCCCACCCACTCCACCACGGCAAAGGCCGCCTTCGCATCCGGCCTCGGCTCTTTCTTCGGCGGCATCTCGCCGCTGTTGATGGAGTTGATGACCTCATGCCAGTCATCCGCCGTCGTGCCGCTGAGGAAATCCGTGCCGAGCTGGTCGATGCGAAAGCCCGCCTTGGCCTTTTTCGCGTCATGGCAGGAATAGCAGTGCTGCTTGAGAAACGGCCGCACCTCGCGCTCGAAATCCGGCACAGCGGCAAAGCCCGCCGAAACGCCTGCGGCAAGCAGCAGCGAAACAATGGAAAAGCGCATCATGGATTCGTGAAGATTACTTTTTGCGGAACTGTTCGATAGCCGCATTCAGCGGCGCGGCGAGTTCGGGCGGGGCCTGTTTCGCCAGATTCATGGCCACGAAGATGTGCCGCTTCGGAATCTCGGACACCGGTGTGGTGATGATTTTCGCCTGCGGATGGTCGGCCCGCAGTTTGTCAAAGTCCGCCTGTGTTGCGAGACACATGCCGAGATTGATCTCGGTGAGCTTGCCCTTGAATGGCGCGAGGAGCGCGAACCCGCCGGCATAAGTCACATAGCACTCGCCCAAGCCGACCTTCGTGAGATTCGGAATCTTCGTCATGGCTCCCAATGCCTTCTCGGTGACGGCCGGCTTAGCCATCTCGCTGATGGAAAAACTCGTCAGCCCCGAATGCCCGGCAAAAAACGCGATGCCCGCCTCCGTGGCCTGCGAATGGGCGACGCCGAAGCTGCGCAGCGCTTTGATTTTCGCGCACTGCTCCATGCCCTTGTCGGAAAAGCTGAGGCCTAACTTGATGTCCGCGAGCTTCGAGTCCGTGAGCGCATCGAACCCGGCGCCATCGAACTCCGGGATGCGCGGGTCTTTGCCGACGAAGCCATTGTGGTCCATGCGGATGATGCGCAGTTCCGGCAGCGCCTTGAAGGAGCGCAGCGTGCTGTTGCGCAGCCACGGACCGTTGCCGGTGATGGCCAGCACATGGCCCGCTTTGTCATGCGTGACGGTGAAGGCAACGGGTTCCCGCACTTTGGACTGAACCGTCACCGAGGCGATGTCATCCTTCGCCACGCCGAGGCTGACGAGCGTCTCCGCAGCGCCTCTGGCCGACCACCCCGCCTTTGACGCGAGGACGACTTCAACGCCCTCCGTGGCCGCCATGCCCTGGATGATTTTCGCTTCGGCGGGAAGCAGCGGGAGATTCAACTCGGCAGCACTGGTGACGAGCGTGAGGTTCAGGAGCAGGAGGCAAACGAGTTG
>SXTU01000304.1 GCA_005791875.1 Verrucomicrobiales bacterium | reverse complement strand
GCCCATACCGAACGCGCACCGCTGCCAAGATTTCCTTCCGCGCCGACCTGCTGACAGTTTCCATTCTTTGCCTCCAGTTTTGGGTAACATTCTACTGAGGCAACGGCCACGACTCGGTAACAAAATCCCTGAGTCAAGGCGAGGGGAAGGGTAATTGTCGTTTTACGATGTCATGTGAAGTAGCGTGATTGGTGCAATTCAGGCCCAGCTCGCTCCACCGCGCCGCCCACGCCGCTGGGTGCCTACCGGCTGCTGCTTCGGCGGGCACATGCCTGCCGCAGTCTTCTCCCGCCTCGACGAGGTGGCATTCCTGTCAGTCAAGGCTCGTCCTAACTACCACCCTACGCATGAGAAGGAAGCTGATTGACAGGGCTGAACCCCAAGAATCCAAACTCGGCGTAGCAGGAATCCGAAGGCTCATGGCTAAAAAATCGGCCGCAGGGTTTCTCCCAGCCCAGCACCCCAGCCTACCCCGACGTTCAAGTCAGGATAGGCTGAGGAGTTGATGGAAGGGGCTAGCGGCAACGGCATTGATCCCGACGACACCGACACCGCTTTCCCCTGCCACGGCGTTTTGGCCGACGATTGAACCAAACCACCGCAGCAACGACGGCGAACAGCAGCAGCCACGGGAGGATTTTCGGCAGGATGTAGAGGACCAGGATCACAGCGGCACCGTTTTGCAGCGTCTTCCAGTTGAGGTTCGGCATTGATCGGCGGCGAGGTTGTTGGGGTTGAAGCACCGGAGAGGATCGAACTCTCCGGCGTGCCATTAGTCAGGCCGGCTGGCGTTCATCCCGGCAGGCCAGCATTTCCCGGTGAGCGAGTAGGCTGTTGCGCCATTGCGGAAGCCGGCTGATTTCCTTCAGAATAACGGAGAAGGGCTTTGCTCAACTCCGGGCACCCAGGCCGGAGACAGTAAAATGCCTCTCGACACCATCGATCCTTCAAAGCGGATATTCTTGTCCGTGGAGGAGGTCGCCCAGCTCTTCGGGCTCAGCAAGAAGACCGGCTATCGGTTGCTGGATCGTGGGTTGCTGAAGTCGTCGAACGCCGTAAGGCACAAGATGATTTTGCGCGCCTCGGTGGATGAGTTCGTTGCGAAGACTGTGAACAACGGTTGAGCGATGGATGATCCACAGCGAACCAGGATGATTCCGAAGTAGCGGCAGGCTGTTTCGACAACCTGCTTGTTCTCCGCCGAAAGGCGGCGGGGTGTCAGGCGCAAGCCTGGCACCCTTTTCTTTATCAGGGCTTCCGGGGTGGTCCGCCATCCTGCCGGATCGCTCGCCTGAGCAGTTCAATTGACAATCCCTCAAACTCTGATAATCTGATTTTGTGATTGAGAAAACCATCACCGTGACCGAGGCGGCGCGGACCTTCGCCGACTGCGTCAACCGCGCCCACTACCAGAACACCACCTTCGTTCTGCTCAAGAACGGCGTCCGCTTTGCCCGGCTCGTTCCGGACGGCGAGAAGCGCTGCACCGGCCGGGACCTGGCGGGGATGCTCACCGCGAGCAAATTGAGTGATGAAGATGTCCGCCGGTGGAACGAGGATCTCAAATCGGCTCGCAAGTCCCTCAAGCCCCCGGTGGACAAATGGCAATAATCCTCGACGCCGATGTGATCATCCGGGGCGAGAAGGGCAGTTTCGACCTTCACGGCTGGGTTGCCGCGCGGCCCGATGAGGAGTTCGAAGTTGCAGCCATCACGATCGCTGAACTCTGGCATGGCGTGGAACGGGCCAAGGGAGCGCAGCGGGCCAAACGCGAGGGATACTTGCAGTCCGTGGTGGCCTCCCTGCCCATCATCACCTACACGGAGCAAACCGCCTACCATCACGCACGCATCTGGGCCGAGCTGGAGGCCAAGGGGAAGATGATTGGCTACTACGACATCGTGGTCGCCGCCACCGCCATAGAGCGCGGGAGCGAAGTCGCCACGTTCAATCGCCGCCACTTCGACCTCGTCCGGGGCCTGACGGTTGTGGAGCCAAAATAGTCCGCGCAGGATCTACCGTGGCCGGCTTCACCTGCCACCGGCTGTCAACCAGCTTTCGGTTGCTCGCCGACCATCTTCTCCGCCATGCGGTCGGAATGCTCGGTCCGGAGGTGGGAATAGGTTTTGGCGATGAGCGCACCGCCATCCTTGTGGCCCTGCCAGGCCGCGAGGGTTTTGAAGTCCACCCCCAGCTCGATCGCGCGCGTGATGAAGCACCGGCGAAACGCACGATGGGAGAAATGCGAATACCCCAGCCGCTTGCAGGCCGACGAGAGGGCCTTCTTCGCATCCCGCACCCGGAACAGGCTGTCCCCCGGCTTCAACTGCCGGCGTCCGATCAGGCCTTGGAGGAAGGCGCGGACCTGCGGGAAGATCGGCACCTGAAACCCGGTGTCGGTCTTGTTGCGGTAAAGCGTCATCTTGCCGGTCGTGAAGTCCACGTCCCGGACCTTGAGGTTGGCCGCCTCGGAGTTGCCCTGTCCCGCCAGCCCGAGGAACTCCACGAAGTCGGAGGAGTCCTCCGCGTCGGCGTTGAGCTTCTGGGCGCGGATGTCCTTCACGATGGCCTGAAACTGCTCCCACGTCGGCGTCTCCCGGATGGGCTTGTCGAGGCGGCGCTGCTTGATGCCCGCCGCCGGGTTCTCCACCACCATGCGATCATTGAGCGCCAGCGTGAACATCTGGCGGACAAACCGGAGGTATTCGTTGAGCGTGGCCTTGCCGACGCGGTTGCTGTGCAGGCCCAGCCAGGTCTGGACCTCGGAGGCGCGCACGCCCTGGATCGCCTGCTCCATGCCGCCAGGCCAGGTCGACTTGAACTGCTTGGCAATGCTTTTGCGCGTCCGCACCGTCTTGTCATCGAGGTAGGCGATGGACTTGAGGTAGCGGTCGGCCAGCGCCTCCACGGTGAGCTTGCCGGCCCCGGGATCGATCTTGGCCATCGACTTCTTCAGCGCGTTGAGTTCGCGGTTCGCGATGGCCCGGTCAGTGGTCTTGAGGCTCTGGCGAAAAATCTTGCCGTGATGTTTGAGCACCGCATAATACGCGCTGTTCGATGAATAACGGTAGAGACATTCGCCAACACGGACAAGCCGGCCGGCCTGAGTCGCTTCAGGTTGTTTCGGCATGGGCCAACTCTACCGGTATCCAAAAGCGGTATACAAGCCTGTTTTTTGTGGACTCGAATGATGGTGTAAGCAGCGTTGGGTGAATTGGTTGGGGTCGTAGCTCAGTTGGTAGAGCGTCTCGTTCGCAATGAGAAGGTCGCAGGTTCGACTCCTGTCGGCTCCACCATCCAACCTCAAGGTGATAGATTCGAGGGACTGCCTTGCCCCCTCCCCTTGGTGACGCAACGCGCAGACGGGCGGGCCATTTGGTCTGCTTTTTGATTCCGCTGGGAAGAAGCCCCCGCCATCCTCCGTCCGAAGCCCGTGTCATCCGCGCCGGCCGAATCTGCCCGCCAGCCGGCGCTCGTTTTCATCTTCATCACGCTGTTCCTCGACATCCTGGGCATCGGGCTGATCGTGCCCATCCTGCCGAAGCTCGTGGAGCAGTTCAGCGGCGGGAGCATTGCCTCGGCCTCGCACACCCGCGCCATCATCCCGCGACTCGGTGAGCGCCGCTCTGTGACCGGCGGCCTGACCATCAGCGCCGCGGGCATCATCGCCTACGGACTCGCGACGGAAGGCTGGATGGCCTACGTCGTCATCGCGGCCGCGTCGCTCTCGGGCATCAGCGGGCCGGCGGTGCAAGGGCTTATCTCCGGCAGCGTCGGCGCAGACGAGCAAGGCGCGGTGCAAGGCTCCTTGACCAGTCTCGCCACCGTGGCCGGCGTCCTCGGGCCGCCGCTGGCGACGGGCTTGTTTGGCTTCTTCATCAGTGCCGGTGCGCCTGTGAAGCTGCCGGGCGCGGCGTTTTTCTTCAGCAGCGCCCTGACCATCGCGGCGATGCTTCTCGCCGTGCGTTCGTTCCGACGCGAGCCGCCGCAGCCGAGGGTTCCAGTCGCACCGGAGTTGCGCGCTGACTCGGGAGGAGGATAATCGCGGCATGAAATCCGTCGCCGTCATCGGGGCTTCCACCAACCGCAGCAAGTTCGGCAACAAGGCCGTGCGCGCCTACGTGCAGCAGGGCTTCACGGTGTGGCCGGTCAATCCAAAGGAACCGTTCGTCGAGGGCATGCCCGCGTTCGCGAGCATTGCCGACGTGCCGGGTCGCCCCAACCTCGTGAGCGTCTATCTTCCTCCGCCCGTGACGCTCAAGGTGCTTCCCGCCATCGCCGCGAAGGGCTGCGACGAACTCTGGCTCAACCCCGGCACCGAGTCGGACGAAGTGCTCGCGGAAGCGGAGCGGCTCGGGCTGAGCGTGATTCAGGCGTGCAGCATTGTGAGCGTTGGGATGTCGCCCGCTGCTCTGTAGCCGCCGACGTGAGGAGGCGGAGGCGTGCTCCGTGTTGCGTGTTGTGTGATTTAGGCCCAAGACTTCCAGCCATGCTCACGCAAGATCCAACGCGGCATCGAAGGGACTCTTCTCCCTCTCCCTTTGCGGAGCAAGGGGAGAGGGCCGGGGTGAGGGGTTGGCTGCGACGGCGTTGGTGGCCGCACCCCTCATCCGGCCTCCGGCCACCTTCTCCCCTCGCTCCGCGAAGGGAGAAGGCTCGCGATGCGTGCGCGTTGGTGTTTCTTCTTCTCCTCCTCGGTTCCGCCCACGCCCAGGACTTCGACCTCGTCCTCGCCAGCGGCCGCGTGCTCGACCCCGAATCCAAACTCGAAGCCGTCCGCCACGTCGGCATCCGCGATGGTGTGATTCGCGCGGTGTCGCAGTCGGCGTTGCGCGGGCGGACGACGGTGGATGCCAGCGGTCTCGTCATCGCGCCCGGCTTCATTGACCTTCACCAGCACGGGCAGCAGCCGGAGGATTACCAGTTCAAGGCGCAGGACGGGGTGACGGCGGTCTTCGAGCTAGAGGTCGGCACGGCGGACGTGGACGCGTGGTATGCGGCGCGGGCGGGCAAATCGCTCATCCACCACGGCGTGAGCGTGAGCCACATCCACTGCCGCATGGCGACGATGGGCGACCGGCCTTCGTTCCTGCCCGGCGCAAACTCCGTGACGGCGACGAACCACGCCAGCGACGCGCAGATCGCCGACCTGCGCCGCCTCATCGAGCGCGGACTGGAACGCGGCGCGGTGGCCGTGGGCTTCGGCATTCAATACACCCCCGCCGCGACGCAGTGGGAAATCCTGGAGATGTTCCGCGCCGCCGCGAAGTTCCGCGCGCCATGCTCGGTCCACATCCGCGCGAAAGGTGACACCGGGCCGCAGAATGTCTTCTCGTCCATCGAGGAGTTGATCGCCGCGACCGCAGTCACGGGCGCGCCCGCCCACGTCTGCCACATCCAGAGCACGGCGAACCGCTCCACAGTGCGCGCGCTCGAACTCATTACTGCAGCCCGTGCGCGTGGGCTTGACCTCACCGTCGAGTGTTATCCCTACACCGCCGGCATGACCGACATCAGCTCGGCGATTTTCGACTCCGGCTGGCAGCAGCGCGCGGGCATCACCTTCAGCGACCTGCAATGGCCCGCGACCGGCGAGCGACTCACCGCTGCGAGCTTCGCGAAGTTTCGCCAGACCGGCGGCATGGTCATCGTCCACTCGAACCCCGAGTCGGTCGTGCGTGACGCCGTGGCGCATCCGCTTACGATGATTGCCAGCGACGGCCTGCGCGGCCACCCGCGTCAGGTCGGCACGAGCGCACGCATCCTTGGCCTCTACGTCCGCGAGGCGAAGGTGATCTCGCTGATGCAGGCGGTGGAGAAACTTTCTCTGATGCCCGCGCGCCGCCTGGAGGAACGCGTCCCGGCGATGAAGAACAAAGGCCGCGTGCGCGTTGGCGCAGACGCGGACCTAGTGGTCTTCGACGCGACGAAAGTGCAAGACCGCGCCACTTACGAGCAGCCGGACCTGCCGTCGGAAGGAATCCGCGACGTGCTGGTGGGCGGAGTCTTCGTGGTGCGGGACGGCGCGTTGCAGCGGGGCGTGGTGCCGGGGAAGCCGGTGCGGGCGCCCGTGTCCGTGGCGCGCTGAACGCGTCGCCAGCCAGGAGTGCGGCGGCCCTACGCGAGGCGATTGCTCGAAGATTAACGTGCGACCGTGCGGGCGAAGGTGTCGGCGGCCTGGCCCGGGAGACGACACGGGATGACTTCAGCAAGGATGCTCAACGCGATTTCCGCCGGGCCGCGCGTGCCGAGGTCCAACCCGGCGGGCGCGTGCAACGACGGATGCGCGACGGAGTCAGGCCCGAGCCAGTCGAGCAGGAGCCGGGCGCGCTGCTCGCTGGCGATGAGGCCGACCTAGGCGGCGGGCACGTGCAGCAGTTGGCGGAGCGACCGTCTTCTCCCACCCGCGCGCGGCAAAGGCCCCGGGCTTCGGCACTTGGACTTTTCCTCCGAATGTCCCGCAAACCATCCCGCTTCATGGCTAAGAAAAAATCCTCCCCCGCAGCAACCGCTCCGTTCGATGCCGACGTGCTCATCATCGGCGCGGGCATGATGGGCTCCATCCTCGCGAAGGAACTCACCGCGAAAGACCCGGATGTGCGCGTGCTCGTGGTCGAGGCCGGCAGCGCGACGAGCGTCATGGCCGAGGGCTACGCGAGCTACGTGCGGCGCTTCCACGGCACGCTGTTCAAGATTCCCAACTCGCCGTTTCCCGACAGCCCTTACGCGCCCGCCCCGACGGTGTTGCAATTCAACCCGATTCCCAAGGGCACCATTGACGCGGCGGGCTTCTACGTTCAGCGCGGGCCGCTGGCGTATGGGAGCGAGTCCGACCGCACGGCGGGCGGCACCACGAATCACTGGCTGGGCCAGACGCCGCGCATGGTGCCGAATGACCTGCGCCTGAAGTCCCCGTATGGCGTGGGGCTGGACTGGCCCTTTAGCTACGAGACGCTGCGGCCCTATTACGAGCGCGCGGAGTCCGAACTGGGGGGTGGCGGGCGACGCCGCCGACCAGCGCATCCCCGGCGCGGACCCGGCGAAGACTTACGGCGACTACCGCTTCCCGATGCAGCCCATTTCGCGTTCGTTCGCGGACCAGAGCACCAGCCCGGCCATAAAGGCGGCGAAGCTCGACCCGAAGAAATTTCCCCACGCCATGTATCCCGCCGCGCTCGATGCCGTCACCATGCCGCAGGCGCGCAACTCGCTGCCCAACCCCGACTACGTGAACCCGGAGACGGACGCGCGCGGCTACCAGCCGGTGCTCGGTGCGGACGATCCCACCAGCGGTCTGCGGTCCGAGGGCAATTCGAAGTGCGTGCCCATCTGCCCAGTGCAGGCAAAATATAACGCCCTCAAATCCCTCCGCGCCGCGCAGAAGTCCGGGCGCGTGACGGTGCTGACCCAGACGGTGGCCACGGAGGTGTTGTGGGACAAGGGCAACAGCCGCATCACCGGCATCGTGACCAAAAGCTATTCCGACTTCCCCGACTTCAACATGCAGACGCGCACGCTGCGGGCGCGGGCTTACGTGCTGGCGTCGCACACGGTCGAGAGCACGAAGCTGCTGCTTAACTCCGGCGTGCCGAACACGAGCGACCAGCTCGGGCGCAACCTGATGGACAACGTCAACGGCCCGCAGGCCAGCTTCGTGACCGCAGCCGGCAGCCCGAACTTCCAGCAACGCGTCCCAGCGTTCGTCACCGTCAACCTCTACGTCGAGGTGCGGAACCGGTCGCAAAACATTTCCGGCTACGTCCGCATCAACAACCTGCTCGACAACTACTACTACGGCGCGGGCAGCGGCACCGGCGCCACCTTCTTCCGCTCGCCGCAGGACACCCGCTGGGTGCAGGCCGGCCTCAAGGTGATGTTCTGAATCAGGGTCACGGTGATTGGAAGCCTACTTCGAGCAGCTTCACCTGCTGCGGACGCAGCGTGTGGACGGAGAACTTTGCAGCGGTGCGGGCAAACAGTTCCTTCTCCCCGCGCGCGCCGAGCGCGGCGATGCGCTTGATGGCCGCAACCGCGCCCTCCGGATTGCCATGCGCCACGCGCGCGGTGTGCGGAGAGCCGCTCATGCTCGCAAGGATGTCCGCGAGATGGCTCGGCTCCGGGCCGACGTAGAGCACCGGCGCACCGACGGTGAGGATGTTGTAAATCTTGCAGGGGTGAATCATCCCGACAAACGGGTCGCCCAGCACGACGGTGTGCAGGTCCGCTGCCGAGAGCGAGCCGGCGAGCTCGTTGAGCGGCTGGTAGGGGAGGCAGAGGATATTCTTCAGCCCTTGCTCCTCGGCAAACTTCTTCACCTTCGGATGCTCGCTGCCACCGCCGACGAAGCAGAAGGTGAAGCGTGCGTCGTCCGCCAGCGCGCGCGCGGCCTCCATCAGCGTCGTGAGCGGATGAACCGGGCTGTGGTTGCCGGAATACATCACCACGAACTTGTCCGTCAGCCCGTGCGCGGCGCGGAACTTCACGCGGCCCTCGGCATCAAACCTCACCGCCTCATCGTGTGCCCACGGCGGAATGACCACGACGCGCTCGGCCGGAATGCCCTTCGCCACGATGCGGTCGCGCATGAAGCGGTCCAGCGCGATGACACGGTGCGACTGTCGCAGGCTGAAGCGCGACATCACTTCGAGCGCGCGCGTCGGCACACTGCCGGGCTTGAGCCAGCCAGCGGCCACGGCCTCGTCCGGGTTCATGTCCATCACCCAGTAGAAGAGCTTCGCGCCGCGCAGCCGGCAGAACCACGCCGCCAGATACGAGACCAGCGGCGGCGAGGTGAGGGCAACGACCGCGTCGTAACGCGGCAGGGTGAGCAGGCGCAGGGCGATGACGGTGCTGAAGAAGCCAAAGTCCGCCGCTCGCCGCCAGAGCGACGCTTTGCCGAAGCCCGCCGATGGAAGCCGCTGAATCTCCACGCCGCGCCAAGTCTCGCGCGCGGGGAAGCGCTGCGCCGGGTTGTCGTAGGCGCGCTGGCTCGCGATGGCCGTGACGTGGTGCCCGCGCTCGACCAACCCGACGGCAAAGTCCGACAGCACCTGCGCGGTCGCGACGACATCGGGGTGGAAGGTCTGGTTGAGCAGCAGGACGCGCATCGGCAAAAGCAAACGCGCCGACTCTAGGGAGACGGCGCGTGGGTTGAAAGCCTCGGTGTCAGTCGCAGTTACTTCGACTTCGCTTGCGAAACCATCTGATCGTAAATCCACGCGTAGGTCTTCTCCAGACCGGTGCGCAGCGAGATGGAAGGTTCCCAGCCGAAGACGCGCTGGATGAGCGCGTTGTCGGAGTTGCGGCCGTTGACGCCCTTGGGCGCGTCGAGCTTGTAGTTGCGCTTGAGCTTCACGCCGGCGATGGACTCGGCGAGGTCCACGAGCTGGTTGATGGTGACCTTCTCGGAGCTGCCGATGTTGATCGGCTCAACGTAGTCGCTGTGCGTGAGCATCTGCGTGCCCTTG
The DNA here is from genome assembly GCA_005791875.1 of Verrucomicrobiales bacterium. Lineage (GTDB taxonomy): Bacteria > Verrucomicrobiota > Verrucomicrobiia > Limisphaerales > SXTU01 > SXTU01. The sequence continues at coordinate 2,578 of SXTU01000304.1, read as the reverse complement.
AGGCAGTCGTCAATATACATGAACGAGCGCGTCTGGTTGCCGTCGCCACAGATCTCGATCTCGTGCTTGCCGGAGAGTTTGGCGGCTATGACCTTGCGGCAGACCGCGGCAGGGGCCTTCTCGCGTCCACCGTCCCACGTGCCCTCCGGCCCATAGACATTGTGGTAGCGGGCCACGCGGGTCTTCACACCGTAGTCCTCGCGGAAGTGGCGGCACATGCGCTCGCTGAAAAGTTTCTCCCAGCCGTAGCCGTCCTCGGGCATCGCGGGATAGGCGTCCGCCTCGGCGAGGCCGGTGATGGCGGGGTCCTTCTGCTTGTCGCCGTTGTAAACGCAGGCGGAGGACGCGTAGAAGAAGCGGTCGACGCCGGCGGCCTTCGCGGCCATGAGCAAGTGCGTGTTGATGAGCACGCTCAACATGCAGAGCGCCTTGTTGTTCTCGATGAAGCCCATGCCGCCCATGTCGGCGGCGAGGTTATAGACCACGGACGCGCCCTGCATCGCGCGCTCGCAGGCGACCTTCTCCTGGAGATCGAGGACGACGTTCTCCACACCATCGAACTTCTGATACCAGCCGTCGAAGGGCTTCACGTCCACGCTGCGGATGGGGCCGATGCCCTGCCGCCGCAAGTCCGCCACCAGATGGCCGCCGATGAAGCCGCCACCACCACACACCACTATCACGTTGTTTTTCATGTTTCTGTTCGTTGCCAGGATTGGCGGGAACTATGCCTGCGCATCTTGTTCCTGCTTGGTTTGATGAGCTGCTCCAACCAAATCCGCCCGGCAGGTTGGCGACAACCCGGCGAAAGGGAAATCAGTTTTTACCCTGAGGTGGACCCAGTGTGTGGAAACACTGCGGCACTTGGCCGGAACGATCCGATCGGAACCACAAAGGCACGAAGGACACGATGGGGGAAGCGGGGAGAAGACTTGATTGGCGAAGGCAGGGCCAGCGCACCAATCGGTGTGGACAGTTCCGTTCAGCTCCCGGCGGCTGCGACTGTCCCTCGTGCTATTCGCGTCCTTCGGGGTTCAATCCATCTGGATCGTTCCCCTTCAGCTCGCGAAAATCTTCGTCATGCGATCCGACAGGTCTTTCAAACCCTCCGGCGTGCCGCCGCCGCCTTGCTCGGCGATGCCCCAGCCGGAGTATCCAATCTTGTCCAGCGCGGCCATGATGGCGGGCCAGTTGTTGTCGCCTTCGAGGAACTTCGCGCCGAAGCCCGCTCCCGGGCTGGTGGCGGTCATCTTGCGCGTGTCAAATTCCTTGATGTGCAGCTTGAGGATGCGCTTGCCGAGGACGGGAATCCACTCCTGCGCCGGGCTGTAGCGGCCCACGTTGCCGATGTCGAAGTGCCAGCCCACCCACTCGCTGTTGATGGCGTCGAGCAGGTCCACGGCCTGCTGCGGCTTGGTGACGAAGTTGTTCCAGACGTTCTCGATGGCGATCTTCACGCCGAGGTTCTTGCAAACGGGCACGGTCTTCTTGATTTCGGCGACGCAGCGCTTGAAGCAGTCGTCGTAAGTCACCTTGTCATTCACCACGCCCGGCACGAGCAGCACACTGGTCGCGCCGTAGGCCTTCGCATCCTCCAGCGAAAGGACGAGCCCGTCGTAGCCGACCTTGCGCGTCGGCTCGTCGGGCGCGGAGAGGGGCTTGGCCCAATGCGTGTGGCAGCAGACGCTGGCGGCCTTGAGGCCGGTTTCCTTGAGCGCGGCGACGACGTCGGCGCGGTCCATGCCGCCCATCGGCTCCACGCCGAGGAAGCCGGCGGTCTGCGCGGCCTTCATCTTCTCCATGACGGTGCCCTTCACGCCGATGGTGCTCCACATGATGGCCTTTTGGACGCCGCGCTTCCTCTCGGCGGCGAAGGCGGCGGGAGTAAATGCCGCAGTGGCGGCGGCGGCGGAACTGAGCTTGAGAAACGAGCGACGGTCGGGGGCGCTGTTGTTCATGGGTGGATTCTTATGTGGTTTGAGAAATTCCGGCAATGGCATTGCGTCCGGCGGTCGCGGGCGGCCGCTTGAGGACGCGGTGCCAGGTGCGCTTGCCGCAGGTGGGGCACTTCATCAGTGTGCGGGGCTTGCCAGTGGCTTTGTAGCGGATGCCGCCGATGTCCCAGATGGAGGGGTCGTGCCCGCACGCACAGACCACCCGCCACTCGCGCGACTCGGCCTCCATCGCGGCGGCAGTCTGCTCGGGCAGAAATTTCTTCGCGAGTCGCTGTATGGTGGACACGGGGCTTTCGACTGACGGCTGGAGATGGCAATTCAGCGCGCCACGCAGACGCCGCGCAGATGCCGCGCGCAGATGCCGCGTTGCCTGCAATTGGAAAGTCTCCTAGCCTCCGCGCGTGCCAACCCAAACCTGCCGCCACGCGTGAACGCCGCCGAACCGCCTGCCGCTCCCGCCACGCGCGTGCCTTGGTATCGCAGGCTCTATGTGCAGGTGCTGGTTGCTGTGGCGCTCGGCATCGTGGTCGGCTGGCGTTACCCGGACTTCGGTAAGTCGCTCAAGCCGCTGGGCGACGGCTTCATTCAGTTGGTGAAGATGATGATCGCGCCCATCATCTTCT
>SXTU01000303.1 GCA_005791875.1 Verrucomicrobiales bacterium | reverse complement strand
GTCAGCCTAACGGGCCGTGCGCGACCACGGCAAGCACTGCTTGGAGCGCACCCGCCTCGTGCGCGGCCAACGGGTGCCCCCTTTTCTCCCTCGCCCCGCTGGGGGAGAGAACCCACGAGCCGCCGAGGCTCCCGATTTCAGCCTCTGAACCTAAGCCGTTACCCCTCACCCCGTCCCTCTCCCCTCCTCGGAGGAGGGGAGAGGGTGCCCGAAGGGCGGGTGAGTGGTGTTCGGGCGACCGGTTCATGGGGCCGGGATAGAGGGGGCTTCCCTTCGGTGCCATCCGCCGCCATCTACGGTTGAGAACTGGCCCTTTTTGTCCACTTCGAGAGCCAAACCGGCTGGCCGATGGCTGGGGAAATAGACACGAGAGCGTCAAACACCCGCCGGTTCAGCGGTCTTGAGGCTCCGAGAGATGTGAAAACCCAGCCGTTTGACGGTCTTGAAGCTTCGAGATGACCGAAAGTTCAAGGAATCGTCTGTCTTGAAGCTTCGAGACTGGTGAACTGGCGCGGTTCCTGTATGCCCGAAGCTTCGAGAGAGGTTAAAACCTGCCGTTTTGGTCGTCTCGAAGTGTGCGGAACGCTGAAACAACGAGGTTTTGCCTCTTGTATGCGGCGTAACCTACTATATTGCAGATGATTATGACGAATCATCGGTATTACGCAGCGCGCGCTGGCGGGCTTGGCGAGCGTGGCTTTCGCCCCCAATTTCTGCGCAATTTTCAGGCAGTCGTCCGCGTTGAGACGCCCACCGCTCGACATGGCGATGATGCGCAGGCCAGGCTGCTGGCAGCGCAGGTCCATGATGACTTCGATGCCTTCCTTCTCCGGCATGATGATGTCCGTGAGGACCAGGTCGAACTGGGTCTCCTTGGCAAGTTTCATGCCTTCGAGACCATTGGTGGCCACGACCGTTTCGTGGCCGGCGAGCCGCAAGAACTCGCCCACCAGCCTGCGCATGGGCGCTTCGTCATCAATGATTAGGATTTTCGCCATGGGTTTTAGTGCGTCTTTCTACCCCCCCCCCTGAGAAAGCTGCCCGCAGGGCTTCGTTGAGGGTGGAGAGGCTGAAGGGTTTGGCGAGCTGCTGGATGACGCCCAGGTCGCGGAGGCTGGACAGGCGGTTTTCGTCATGCAGGCCGGTCATGGCGATGATGGGCGTGGTGGGCGAGAGGCGCTTCACGGTCCGGGCGAGGTCGACGCCGTCCATCACGGGCATATTGATGTCGGTGATGATGAGTTTCAGCTCCGCCCGATGCTGGCCGAAGTCGATGAGGGCTTCGCTGCCGTCGGCGGCGGTGATGACGGTGAAGCCGAGCACTTTCAGGAGGCTGCCTAACATCGCGCGGATGGGCGCTTCGTCATCCACCACGAGGATCAGTTCGCTCTTGGCAAGGAGGGCCATCTCCGCCGTGACTGGCTCCGTTTGGGCGGGGTCCGCTCCCGAGATGGGCAGGTAGATTTCAAAGGTGCTGCCCCGGCCCACCTCGCTATAGACGCGGAGGAACCCGCCGTGCCCCTTGACGATGCCCACGACGGTGGAGAGGCCCAGTCCAGTGCCTTTCTCCGGCCCCTTGGTGGTAAAGAACGGGTCGAAGATGCGGTCGAGAATCTCCGGGGGAATGCCCGTGCCCGTGTCCCGCACCGCCACGCGGACGTAAGGGCCGGGCCGGGCGTCGGCCAGGAAGCCGGCGAAGGCCGCGTCCGCCGTGAAATTGCCGGCCTCGATGGTGAGCGTGCCGCCGCCGGGCATGGCGTCGCGGGCGTTGACGCAGAGATTGAGCAGAATCTGATGGATTTGCGTCGCGTCGCCCACGATGGGGGCCAGTTCCTTGTCCTGCCGGACTTCCAGGCGGATGGACTTGTCGAAGGTGCTGCGGATGATTTTCTCGATGTCATTGAGCTGTTGGCGGAGCTGGATGAGGACGCGCGCGCCTTCCGCGCCCTTGGCGAAGGTGACAAGCTGCCGCACCATGTCCGCGCCGCGCTTGGCGCTTTGCTCGACGATGTCAAGGTATTCGCCGGTCTGCGCGGAATATTCCAGGCGGAGGACTTCGACCGCCATGAGGATGGGGGCCAGGGTGTTGTTGAGGTCATGGGCCACGCCGCCGGCGAGGGTGCCGATGCTTTCCAAGCGCTGCGAGCGGCGGACCATCTTGTCCGCCGCCAGCCGCTCCGTGATGTCGCGCACGAGGGCGATGAAACGCGGGCGCTCGCCGGGCGGGGCGACGTATTTGAGGCTGATTTCCACGGGCACGTCGCGCCCGTCCTTGCGGCGGTGCTGGGTGGTGAGCTGGTGCTTCCCGTCCTCACCCCGGGCCAGCGGGTCCAGCAAGGCGCGGAACTGCGCCTCCGTGAACTGCGGCTTGATGTCCAGCTGCGTCAGGGCCAGCAGTTCCTCGCGGGTGTAGCCGAGCTGCCGCACCGCGCCTTCGTTCACATAGGTGAAACGCAGCGTCTCGGGGTCAAAGATGAACGCGGCGTCCTCGGTGGCGTCCAGCGTGGCCAACGCCTGCCGCATCTGCTGCTCCGCCTGCACCCGTTCCGTGATGTCGCGCACGGCGGTGACGACCAGCCGGCCGGACTCGGATTCCATCGGGCTGAGGCTGATTTCCAGGGGGAAGACGGTGCCGTCCTTTTTCCGGCCTTTCAGATTGGAGCGGCCCGCCCCCATGGTGCGCGGCGTGGCGGTGGTGAAATAGCGCTCGCGCTGGGCCACATCGCCGGGGCGGTTGCTTTCCGGCATGAGCAGAGCCACTGGCTGGCCGACCAGCTCGCCGCGCGCATAGTCGAAGAGCTGCTCCGCCTGCCGGTTGACGAGGGTGATGGTGTCGGTGGCGTCCGTCATCACGATGGCGTCGGGCGCGAACTCGAAGAGGTCGTGGAATTGCCGCTGCGTCTGTTCCGCCCGCTGCTGCGCCTGCTTGATGGCGGTGATGTCCTCGTGCGCGATCACGACCCGGACCGGCCCCTCACCGGGGAAGCGGGTGACACGGCGGAGGAACCAGCGCAGCTCGCCCGCATTGTGGCAGGTATACTCCATGGTGAATTCCGCCCGGCTCCCGACGATGACCTCGCGGATGCCCGCCGCCGCCGGATGAGCCTCGGACGCGTGCTCGTCCGTGGCGGCGGCACAGATGCCGAGGTAGTTCACGCCTTCGCTCACGCGTTGCCAGGCGGTGCCGCTGGCCTCGGCGAAATCCCGCCACGCGGCGTTGGTGGTGAGGATGACGCCCGCCGCGTCCAGCACGGCGACATGGGCGGAGAGGGCGTTGAGCGTGGCGGAGTTGAAACGCTCGCTCTCCGCGAGCGCGGCGGTGCGCTCCTGGACGAGCGATTCGAGCCGTTCGTTCAGGTCGCGCAGCGCGACCTCGGCCTTGCGCCGCTCGGCCTGCTCCAGGGCCAGCATGATGTAGCTGGCGGCGGCGATGGCGAACTTGTTCTCCTCCGCCGTCCACTGCCGGGCCGGGCCGGTGTGCTCGCAGCAGAGCACGCCCGCGAAGTAGCCGCCCGCGCGGATGGGCACGTCAAGCATGGAGGTGATGCCCAGCGGGTCGAGATAGCCGGTGGTGAACTCGCTGGTGGCCGGGTGCGTGCGCGCATCATCCGCCAGCACGGACTCATGGTTGTTGATGGCCTTGAAATAGCGCGGGTAGTCCGTCGCCGCCAGCGGCAGGCCGCGCTCGTGGTTGAGCGTGCTGAGGATGAACAAGTCCTGGCACTCGATGGCGGTGTGGTTGGCATCAAAGAACCAGACGCTCGTGCGCTCCGTGTTCAGCGCGTGGGCGATGCCGGAAGTGACCACGCGGAGGAAGGCTGACATCTTCTCCCCCTCGTGGTCGCGCAGCGCCAGCAGGGTGCCTTGGAAGGTGCTGACCTGCTCGGCCCGGCGGGTGGCTTCGCGCCGGGCGTGGCCCGCCTCCGCCTCGGCGGCCCGACGTGCGGTCACCTCGCGGAAGATGCCGCGCGTGCTCACCGGCTGGCCATTCTCAAAGCGGACATTGACGCTGCCCTCCGCCTCGATGCGCCGTCCGGCTTTGCTCACGAAGGTGACGTCCACCAGGCCCACATCCTCACCCTTCATGAGCCGCTGGAAAATCGCGCCGCAGTGCTCACGGCACTCCGGATGGAGGACTGCAAAGACATTGAGCGACTCCGTTTCGGCCTCCGAATAGCCGAGCGTCTCCCGCCAAGCGTGGTTGGTGAACAGCAGGCGGCCATCAGGCGCGACGCCCTGGATAAGGTCGACGGCGTGGTGGAAAAAATCGCGCAGCCTGGAGTCGCTGGCCTCCACTTGCGTCTCCGGCAGTGTGCGCTCGGTCAGGTCGCGAGCGGTGCCGAGGAAGCCGCTCACCTGCCCCGCCACATCCAGCCATGCACTCACCGAGAGCAACACGGGCAGACGCGAGCCGTCCTTGCGCACATAAGTCCATTCGCGCGTCTCGGTCTGCCCGGCGCGGGCCTTCGCCACGAAGACCTCGAAGCCCGGCGCGATTTCGCGGCCCAGCTCGGCGGACAATCCCGGCGCTCGCGCGACGACTTCCGCCGGGTCGTGAAACACGCCGAGAGTCTGCTTGCCAATCATCTCCGCCGCCGTGTAGCCGAGCATCCGCTCCGCCGCCGGATTGAAATGCGTGATGATGCCCTCCGGCGTGGCAGCGATGATGGCCGAGGCCGTGCCGGTGAGGATGGTCTGCTGAAATCCGGCCTGCTCCGCAAGGCGGCGGTTCGCCAGACGCAATTCCATCTGCGCTACCACCTGCCGACCCAGCCGCGCCAGTGCCTCGCGCTGTTCAGGGGTGAGCTGACGGGGCACGGTATCCTTCACGCAGAGCATCCCGATGTTGTGCCCTTCCGGCGTGGTCAGCGGCGCACCCGCGTAGAAGCGGATGTTCGGTTCGCCGATGGCGAGCGGGTTGTCCTTGAACCGGTCATCCTGCGTGGCATCCGGCACTTCAAACAAGCCCGCCCCCGCGATGCCGTGGCTGCAAAACGCGATGTCGCGCGGCGTCTCGGTGGCAGCGATGCCGAGCTTGCTCTTGAACCACTGGCGGTTCGCACCCACCAGCGACACGAGTGCGATGGGTGTGCCGCAAATCTGCGCGGCCAGCTGGGTGAGGTCGTCGAACTCGGCCTCTGCAGGCGTGTCGAGGATGGCGTAGCGTTTCAGCGCGGCGAGCCGCGCGGATTCATCAGGGGGGGGCAAAATCACGGTGTTTGCTCCGGGTCGGTTTCGGCTAAACGCGCAGCCATTTTTCAGGAGTGTGATACTTTGCCGACGGCGGGTCAACTCAACAACCACTCAACCACCGGGCGAAAGCCGCCGAATGAGCGGTCATTTCCGGCTTGTCTCCAACGGAGCCATGCATAAAGCCGCCTCGTTCACAGAAGGAAAAAATCAAACGGAGAGAAATCATCATGCCCAACGAAGCCTCGCTCGCAGAAATCGAAACCGCAGAACTCATTCTGGCCGTGGACGCCGGGCGTGCGCCCACGGACACGTTCAAGCTGCCCGCCTACCTGCTCGCGTTGGTCATCGCGCGGCTGGCGGACCTCCGCACCAAGGACGCCGCCACACTCATCACGGAGGGCGGGCGCGTGGGCGGGCAGATCAACGTCCGCACCGCGTTGGACACGCTCAACGGACTGCTCCACGACGGCTACAACTTCATCAAGGGCATCGGCAGCTACACCATCACCGCGTCGGTCCGTGCCGAGGCCTTCACGGCCTACGGCTGGCATCGCCAAACCGGCCCATCGGTATCCGCAGGCGCTGCTGGACCTGATAGCGGCGCAGCTCGCCATCGTGAACTTGAACCAGACAGCGGCCACCGGCGGCACGGCGCAGACAGCAACGGACTTGCGCGACAAGGCATTGAAGGCGCTGGAAACAGCCAATGACCGCGTGCGGTTCCACTACTGCGCTTCATCCGATGACGAGGACCAGACGCCGGAGCTGGCGAAGCTTGGCAAGCAGCCGCGACCGAGGCGAGGCCTCCGGGCCGGTGCCGGGCGCGCCGGGTGCCGCGACGTTCGATGCGACGGCGAAGACGTTGTCGGTGCCGACCATGCCAGAGGTGCGACGACGTTGCGGGCGTATCGCAAGGCGGCGGGCGGCGTGGCAGAACTGGCGGGCACGTCCACAGGCACAGCGGTGTCGGTGGTCGGCTCGGGGCCGCTGACGGTGGGTGTGACTTATACCGAGTGTGGTTGAAATCCAGTAGAACGCGGCCCGGATGCTGGTGGATGCCTTCCCCCTCACCCCAGCCCTCTCCCTCCTGGAGAGGGAGCCAGTCATTCAGTCTCGAAGCAACAACGCCGGGCGGGTTGAAGCT
>SXTU01000302.1 GCA_005791875.1 Verrucomicrobiales bacterium | reverse complement strand
TAGCAGAACAAGTCGGCGGCTCGGTAGCAGTCGGCGAGTTGGGCGAGATCGTAGATTGGTTCGCTGATTTCCACCGGCAGGCCTTCGGCGAGGTTCGCCAACCGCTCTGCGTAGGCAACCCCGCCGCCGCCTTGCGCCACTGCGGTCGGGCCGACGATGCGCAGCCGCCAGTTTGAACGCTTCGGGTGGATGGCGCGGAAGGCTTCGACGAGCAAATGGACGCCCTTCTCGGGATGCACGCGGCCGACGTAGAGCAGTGTTTTCGATCCGCCACCAGCGCGGCGCGGCGGCCCCGGCCTGAACACGGCTGTATCAATCGGGTTGGGGAAGACGCGCGTGCGCTCTGCCAGCGCGGGGCATTGCGCGGCGATGGCATCGCGCACTGGGGAAGAAGCAGCGGCGATGCGCGCGGCTTTTTTGTAGAGCCAGAACTGGCCCTTGGGAAAGCGGTTGGCGTTGATGACCACGCGGCCAACGGTGCGTCGGCGTGAGGCAAAGACGGGGAGCCAGAAATCGTTCGTGATGAGAATGTCGGCCGACGGCAGACGACGACAGGCGCGCACGGCGTAGGCGAGGTCTTTCAGCAAATCGTTCCGAACCGAGAGGCTTTGGTCGAAGCCGCCCCAGCGCTGGTAGCGGACACCAGCGAGAGTCTCGCGCTCTGGCTGTCCCGGAAACGCTCGCGCGAAAATCGTGACCTCGTGGCCTGCTCGTGCGAAATGCTCCGCCAAGCCCTGCCACATGCGTGGCACCGCGCCGCCGCGCAGTGTGGGCACGGGCAGCATCGGGCCGGTGGCCACTGTGATCTTCATGTGACGAGCACGCAATCCGGGCGCGGGCCACGGCCTAGAAGGTGCGCGTAGGCGGCCTCCATGCGCTGGGCAATGCCCGGCCAGGAAAAGTCCCGCTGCATCCAGTCGCGGCCGCGTGCGCCCATTGCACGGCGTTCCTCGGCGGGCAATTGCAGCGCGGCGGGGAGTGCGGCGGCGAGCGCGGACTCGGTCATTTCGATCCACCAACCGCAGCGATGCTCAATCAGGCTACGCCAAGGCGCGCCGTGCGTGGTCAGCGCGGGGCAGCCGTGGGCGAGCGCCTCGGCGACGGAGATGCCGAAGTTCTCCGAGTGAGTCGGCAGGACGAACAGTTCGGCGCCGGCCCATGCCGAGGCCTTCACCGCGCCGGAAAGCATCCCGGTGATGGTCACGCGCCCGGCCAACTGAAGATCGTTGACCGCCGCGAGCACGGTGGCGCTGTAGCCATCGAGGTCAGGACCGGCGAGCACGAGCTGCCAGTCGGGAAACCGCGCGTGCAGCCGCTGCCAGACGCGGAGGAGTTCAAGGACGCCTTTCTTGGGATGAAGCCGGGAGAGGAAGAGCAGCCAGCGGCGGCCCCGCAGCTCGGGGAATTTCTGTTCGAGCAGCGCGCGATCACCGGTCGCACCGGCCTCGGGAATTTCGATGCCGTTGGGAATCATCGCAATCGGCTGCCTGAATCCGAGTGCGCGGATGGAGGCCGCCTCCTCGTGGCTGGTGGCGTGGAACAGCGCGGCGCGCGCGAGGTTCGCTTTCTCGAAGGCGTGCCAGACGAGCCACTTTTTCCAACGGCTGCGACCGAGGGACCATTGCTCCACCATGCCGCGCGGGGAAATGACCAGCGGGATGTTGGCCGCGACGGCGACCTGGCGCGCGTAGTGATTGGGAAACATCCAAAGGCCATGGTTGTGCAGCACGTCGAGTCCCTGCCGTGCAAGCTCGGCGAGCGCGTGGTGGAACGCGGGGCTCCAGCCGCGTCCGAGTCGGTTGAGCGAGGTGGTGGGCAGGCTCGTCAACGCCGCGCCGGGCACCGGCGTCTGCGGGCCGTGCTCAGGGTAGTCCAACGTGGCCAGCCGGGACTCGACGCCCCGCGCGGCCAGCGCCGAGGCGAGACGGGGCACGGAAACGGCGGGGCCGCCGATGTTGCGGTTGACCGAGGCGACGACATGGCAGACACGCATGGAGCGAAGACGCGTTCAGCGCAGGCCGAGCCGGGTGAGGCATTGTTCGAGCGCATGGACGCACCAGCATTGATACCAGGTGCGCAGCGGGACGGGGGAGGTGGCCTTGATGCGTTGGAAGACTTCGCCCCATTCGGCGGCGATCCATTGCTCGAAGGGGAAGGCGAAGCCGCGCTTGGGCGCAAGGGCCACCCACTCGGGGATTTCCGGGACGGCTCGCAGCAGCAGTTCTTTTCCGGGAGCGAGCCGGATGGCGGCGGGAATCTGGCGCAGCACTTCGAAGAGCTTGCGGTCCACGAAGGGCACGCGCAGTTCCAAGCCGGAGGCCATGCTCATCACATCGCTGTCGCGCAGGAGCTGGTTCCTCATGTAGCGGGTGAGTTCGAGATAGCTCACCGTGTCTTCGAGTGTGGGCTGGCGGGGCACCGAAAAGTGCCGCGTGGCGTCCTCGACGGCTTCGCCGACATCGCCCAAGAAATGCCGGATAAGACGTGCTGCCTCTGAGGGAGTGAAGATGCCGCGGCCGCACCAATACGCACCCGCCGCGCTGGGTCGGTCAGTCAAGTAGTGGCCCAGGCGGCCCATACGCGGAGAGCGGCCCAGGGCTTCAAGTGCATGGCCTGCCAGCATGGGGGCGAAAGGAATCAAGCTGGCCCAGCGCCCCGCCCGCACCAGCTTCGGGACGAGCTGGAACGAGCCGTAACCGCCAAATAATTCATCCCCGCCGAGGCCGGACAGCACCACCTTAAGGCCACGCTCGCGGGCGAAACGCGAGACGCAGTAGGTGTTGAACCCGTCAATGCTGGGCTGGTCGGAGGCCTGGAGGAAATCTGCGAGCAGCGCGCGCCCGGCTGCGGCATCCATCTTCCACTGGTGGTGTTGGGTGCCCAGATGCCGCGCCGTGCTGGCGGCGACGTCGCCTTCGCTGAAGGCCGGGTCATCGAAGGTGATGCAGAAGGTCTGAAGATTTTGTCCACCCAGCGCGCGAACCAGCGTGGCGACGCAGGTTGAATCCACGCCGCCGCTGAGGAACACGCCGACCGGCACGTCGCTCACGAGATGTCGGCTCACGCTCTCGCGCAGAGCGGCACGCGTGGCGGGCACGACATCCGCCGCCGCGATGCCTTCGCCGATGATCTGTGGCTCCCAGTAGCAGCGGACGCGCGCGTGGCCGTCCTGCCATGTGAGATGGTGTCCGGCGGGCAGGCAGTGAACTCCATCCGCAATGGTCAGCGGCTCCTGCACCGTGCCGAACAGCCAGTAGCTGAAGACCGCCTCGCGGCACGGTTTGCGCGGCACAAGCCCGGAGGCAAGCACCGCGCGGACCTCGGAGGCGAACACCAGCCGTCCCGCCTGCGCATGGTAATAGAGCGGTTTGACGCCGAACGGATCGCGCGCCAGAAACGCGGTGCGCTCCCGCTCGTCCCAGACGCAGAAGGCGAACATGCCCTCCAGCTCGTGCACGCAAGCCGGCCCGTGACGCCGATACATTGCGAGGACGACTTCGGTGTCCGAGTGCGAGGTGAATTGTTCACCCGCCGCCTCAAGTCCACGCCGCAGCGCCGCGTGATTGTAGATCTCCCCGTTGAAGACGATGACATGGCGGCCATCGGGAGAGCGCATGGGCTGGTGGCCCGCCGCGCTGAGATCCAGGATGGCCAGCCGCGTGTGGGTCAACGCGACGCCGGTGGCCGGGGACAGGAACGTGCCCGTGTCGTCCGGCCCGCGATTGCGCAGCGCGAGCCGCATGCGCTCGGTGCCAGCCTCCAGCTCCGGCCCGGGCAGCCGCGCCCCGATGATGCCTGCAATGCCGCACATGGGATTCGTTCAGGAGGCGGACGCAGCGGGAGCAAACCCCAGTTCGCGCAGTTGCCCGGCCAGCAGCGTGACGAACCGGTCGTAGCCGTAGGCAGCGATGACACAGCGGCGCAATTCCTCCGGCTGCTGGAGAATGGCCAGCGGATGACGGCGCGTGAGGATCAGCTCCAGTTCGCGCGCGATGCTCGGCACATCATCCGGATCCACGAGCGCGCCGAGCTGGCCGTTGAGCAGCGGGTCCACGGAGCCGTCCTTGTTGCCGGCCAGCACGGGCTTGCCGCAGGCCATCGCCTCAAGGAAGACGATGCCGAAGCCCTCGCCCTTGCTGGGCATGGCGAAGACGTCGCACAGGTTATAGTGGTCCTCCAATTCATGGTCCGGGACAAATCCTACCAATGTGACGTGCGCCGCCAAGTTCAACTCCCGTATCAACCGTTCGATCCGCTGGCGGTCCTGCCCACGCCCGCCGAGGAGGTAGCGGACACGCGGCTGCTGCCGCCGGAGTGGCCCCAGCGCGTGGAGGATTTGGTCATAGCCTTTGTAGCGCTCCGCCCCAGCCAGCCGGGCCACGGTGAGAATGACCGGCTGCTCCGGTTCGAGACCGTAGCGGCGGAGCAAGTAGTTTGGCTTGGCGGCGGGGGTGAATTGTTCTGGCAGGAAGGTGTTGGGCAACAGCCCTACCGCCGCTGGCTTCAGGCCCAACTCGGCCAGCAACCGTCCCCGCGTGAACGCGCTCACCGCCATTATCCGGCTCGCCCCACGCAAGCCCGCCCGCAATCCACGCGAACGTGCGCCCCAGACTTCAATGCCGTGGGCGACCACCCCGTATGGAACACCTGTAACGGCTTGGATTGTCCGGGCAAATGGGGCGAAGTTCGCGTGTGTCGTCAGTATGGCGTCGGGCCGGCGACGGATGGCCCGCGCCCCGAGTTGCGCGGCGAACAAGAATGTCCGATAAGGCATGGGCCACCAACCCGCGCATCGGAATGTCCGCCGCCCGCCCGCGATCGACGCGGGATAGGAGTCGTCATTCTTCGCCAGCACTTCGATCTCGGCTCCCGGAAGACAGTCCAGCAGCGCCCGGATGAAGAAGCGGGAAAACGTTTGGATGCCACCGTGGCTCGACTGGTAGTCAGGAACCCAGACGTGAAGTCGTGGCGCAACGGGCATTGAAGGACAGGCGAGGGACGGGAGCAACTACCGGGCGATGCGGGTGGCTTCGGGTGATTGCGCCGGATCGCTCTGTTCCGGCACAGATCGGACCGAAGGCTTTGGTGGCATCAAAGGGACAAAGGTGCGCCGGCTGAACCAATAGAGCACGGCCAACATGGCGACGGCGGTTTGGTAGAATGTCATCAGGAGCGTGCCGGCCAGATGCTCGAGATTGGCCGCGAAGCCGACAAAGCTCATGCCGAAAAGAAAACCGATGGAGGCAATCTTCCGCTGCCCGGCCAATCGTGCGGCAAGGGCATAGAACATTCCGAAGAACGCACCGGCCAAGGACACGCCCAGCCAGCCGCCATTGGCCCACGCCTCGCCGACTTGGCCGACGGAAATCATGGTTATTTCGGTTGATTCTACATCCATGTGGATGCCGTAGCGCAACCCGAGTTCGTTCATGAACACATGCAAACTGGGACGGTCCGGCCAGATCAACCGCGGCACCAACAATTGCAGGCTGTCGAGATAAGTCTTCCCGCCCAAAAAAGGCAAAGGATACGGTGATTGGGTAATCACGCGCGCCGTGACGTCCGTCAGATTTGCTCGCTCAAAAGCAGAGGTAGCGGCACCCCGACGGTCGGCGGGCAGGTTGAATTGCTCCCATGAGCTCTTGAACCAATGACTATAAAACTCCACGAGATCATCCGTGGACTCGCCCATGGCCCAGTAGCGCGCTCGCATCTCCTGCTTGCCATAGTTCAGGAATGAAACGAACAGCAAAAACAGAGTGAGGCTGACCACGGGCAGGCGGCGGGCACCGATCATGTAGGCGAAAAAGGCGTTGCCCACGAAAAGCGTCCCCACTGCCAGATAGCCGCTCGCGAAACTCAACAACGTGCCAGCGGCCACCGTCGCCACGAACGCCACCTTTTGGACGAGGTGTAACCCACCCTCACCCACCCGATGCGCGGTCACGAACACACCCAGCATTCCCGCCGCCACGCACAATGCCCGGACCAATGGGAATAACGTTCCCGGCACCAGGGACCAGATCGTGCCATACTGAAACAGGGTGCTGTAGAGGAGCCAGAATCCAAGCAGCAGCCACGGCAATTGCGAACCCTTCATGGCGGGAACCTCACGGTCCCAAAGTCGTTGGCCCTTCGCTGGCGGGCGCGCCGATCGGAGTATGGCCCAGTTCACCACCGCACCGAACGCAAGAAAAACGCTGACTGCGCCCAGAAACACCGCCCGTTCCTCTTGGGGTAGGCTTAGAACCGTGCCGCCGGCCTTGCCCGCCGGCTGCCAGTAATAGATGAGATGCATGAAGGCATAGACCTCAAAGACCGGAAGGTGGCGCATCCCTCCCCACAGCCAAAGCACGGCCGGCCCGCCGCTCAAGAGCAGCAGCAGGGTGGCCAATTCAGCGGTTGCCGTGTCAACCGCCATCAGTCCTGACTGCGACATCAACACCGCTCCCAGTGCCACCGCCAGCAACAGTGTGAGTTGACGGTTCATGGCTTTAGCACCGACCGTGTCCCGGCGGTGGTGGCAGCGGCGGTTGCCGCGATGTCAAACCGCCGCGCGGAGGTGGCCAGCGCGGTGCGGCTGATTGATTGAATGGAACTAGCCATAGCGCGCAGACACTCGCCGAAGTGCCGCCAGTCGTCATGTCGGAAAATCTGCCCGTCGCAGCCGGGTCGCACCACGTCCGCCGCGCAGCCCACCCGGTCGCTCACCAACACAGGCCGGCCGCAGGCCAGTGCCTCGTTGGCGGCCAGCCCCCAAGTTTCCGCAAAAGCTGAAGGCAGCACGAACACATCGCCGAGCCGATATACTGCCGGCATCCGGCTTTGGTTTTGGAAGGGCAGCACACTGACGCGGGCAGGATGCAGCTCGGCCAAGGCTCGAACATCCGCTCCCAGCGGCCCATCGCCCAACATCAGCAGCCGCCAGCCAGGAGGCGCTTCGCGCAGAAACGCGTGGATCAATTCCACGGGCCGCTTCTTGGGCTCGAACTTGCCGGCAAAGAGCAGCACCCGCTCGCGCTCGCCCAGCCCCAGTTCGCGGCGCCAACTCGCGGCGTCTGCTTCCCATGCCTCGTTGGGCTCGGCAAACCGGTCCACCTCGATCGAGTGCGGGCAATGGAACAACTTCTCCGCCGGGATCCCCAGCGCCTCGTAGTAGGCGCGGTTGGCCTGTCCCACAAACAGGAACGCCGTCGGCCAGCGGTAGATTCGGCGCAAGGCCGCTTTGGTCAATTGCCATTTCCAGCCGCGCCGTCCATCGAGCAAGTGCGAATCTCCCCGGAAGAGCACCGGCACCCCCCGCCGCGCCAGGCCGCGCAACGCACCCAGATGCGACTCATACGCGTAGCCCGTGAGATGCACTGCATCAGGCCGCCACTCCAGCAACCGCGCCAGCAGTTCCGGGTTCCGCAATCCCCAGAAGTGATGTGTGCCCGGCTCCCGCGCGACGTTGGCTACCACCTCGAATGAGTAACCCTCGGTCAGCGGGATGTCCCACGCGAACCTCTTTCCAAAACCCCGATCTAACACCGCCTCCGTCCCGCCGTGCCAAGTGTAGAACACCCGCACGTCGAACTCCCCTCGCTCGACAAGCCGCCGATACAGCGGCACATAGTATTGAATCGGATGCGAGACGACGAACGCCAGCCGAGGGCGCCCGCCGCCTTTAGGGTGACGCGAAACCGTCGCATGAGGCGCGGCTAGGTTCATACCGCGAGCACAGTCTGGAATACCTCAAGCTGTCGTTCCGCCACGGCTCGGGCGCTGTGCGCGGGGTGCAGACGCTCTGCCTGCGCCGAGGACTGATGCGTCAGCTCACCAGCCGCCAGCCGCCGCAGCCACTCCGCCGCACACGCGCGGTCGGCCGTCATCGTGGTCGCGCCGAACGGCACCAACGCCGCGCCGCCCAGCGTCCGCACCAGCGATTCCAGCACGCTGCCCCTAGGTGCAATGGCCAGCGTCGGTTTGCCCGCCAGCAGCGTTGGATAAAGTTTCGACGGCGAATAAGAGGCGTCATCCGAGCCCAGCAGCAGAGCGATGTCCGTCTCGAGCAACAGCCGCAGGGAATCCAGGTAGGGGATGCGGGCCGGTGATTCATGAACCAGATCTGCCAGGCCCGCCGCCGCCGCGAGCGTGCGTGTGGTGGATTCCCCGCTGCCCGCTGCCGCGTAGGACGTGCCGAAGAAGAACACCTCGATTTCCAAACCCTCCTGTCGCGCCATCGCGAGGCCGCTGAACAACACTTCAAGGGCGGGCCTCATGTCCATCCCCAGCCGCCCGGCGTAAGCGATTCGCAAGCGCCGGCCTTCCGGCAGCAGTGGGGGACCCGATGCAGCCTTGCGCCGTGCCAGCTCCATGTCCGCCTCCGGCGCGCCGAACGTCAGCACGCTGCCACGGTCCGGCGTGAACCATGGGTATCGTCGCGCGAGCGTGTCGAGGTAACCTTGGGACACGCTGATGACATGCGCGCATCGCTTGAGTGTCCAGCCCTCGAGCAGCCGGGCGTTGAGACGCGCCACGCGATACTTCCAGCCGCCCGGCGGCCGGGGCGCACCCGGTTGGTCGTAGTATTCATTCAACCAAGGATCCTGCAGGTCAATCACGTAAGGCGTGCCGAAGCGGCTCCGCCAAATCCGGCCCAGCGGCAGCGCCGCAAATTGCGTCGTGGAGAAATACACCACATCCGGTCTCCACTCCCGGATCAACCGCGTCCCCTCGCGCCAGAGAAACGGCCACGCGCGTAACGCGATGTTGCCCACGCCGAAACCGCGCCGAAGGCACCGCGTCCGCACCACGCGCACCGCCGCCGGCACCGTCTCCAGCAGCTCCGGCTCGATGGGCGCGGCGGGCTGCGGATCGTCCACCGCCAGCACCGTCACCTCCCAGCCCGCCGCCACGAAGTGCGGCAGGCTCATCCTCACCCGCTGCATGTCCGGCGTGTTGAGCGGCGGGAAATGCGGCGAGACAATGAGCAGGCGCGGCATGTCAGGCCCGCGAATCCGTCATGGTCCGGAAGAGGTCGAGATATTGTCCGCCGCACATCCGCGCGCTGAAGCGGTCCTCCGCCGCTCGCCGGCACGCGGCGCGATCCAGCTCGCCCAGTCGCCGGACGGCCGCGACTCCTTCCTCGACCGTGCGCAGGAAGAAGCCGGTCCTCCCCTCCTCAACAATCTCTGGCGTGGCCCCACGCGCACACGTCAGCACCGGCGTCCCGCAGGCCATGGCCTCGGCGAACACGATGCCAAACGGCTCGTCCCACTGGATCGGCACCAGCAGCGCGGCGGCGCGGCCGAGCAGCTCATTCTTTTGCACGTCGTTCACCTCGCCGAACCACTCCACGCCATCGCGCCCAAGCTGCGGAGCGATTTTGGCATCCCAGAATTCCCGCTCTGGTCCGGTGGTGGCGTGATTCCCGGCCAGCACCAAGCGCCGCCCCGCCGCCCGCGCGATGGCGATGGCCAGATCCGCGCCCTTGATGCTTTCAATCCGACTGAGAAAAACCAGCGGCGCATTCGCCGGCACGTGCGGCACGAAGGTGAACCGCTCTGGCTCGATGAAGTTGTGGATGGCCGTCCATTGGCCGCCGGCCCGCCGCCCTTGAGCACAGATGAACTCGCTGCACCCTGTGAACCGCAGCGATCGTCCGCCCAGGCGCGCCGCCAGCGTCACCTGCCGTCCGCCGGTGTGCCGCTGGTAGGACATCACTTTTGGCAGCCGGTTGGGCAGCAGCGGCAGCAGATAGGCGAGGCGCGAAAAGCTGTGCAGCACGTCCGGTTTGAAGGCACCCGCCGCCCGCCGCAGCGCCAGGACATTGCGCACTGTGTCGCCCCGCGAGGTCGAGCGACGGCCAGGCCAGGCGAAGCGCATGGCCGCAGGCGATTGCGAATCCGCATGCGCGACGAGGC
>SXTU01000301.1 GCA_005791875.1 Verrucomicrobiales bacterium | reverse complement strand
TCATGGCTTACGACGCCGCCTTCGCCTACGAAGTTGCCGTCATCATCGCCGAGGGCCTGCGCCGGATGTATCAGGAGGGCGAGGAAATTTTCTACTACCTCTGCCTCTACAACGACAACTACGCGCAGCCCGCGATGCCTGCCGGTGTCGAGCAAGGCATCCTCGACGGCCTCTACAAGTTCCGCCCCGGCGTGGCCGGCAAGGCGCACAAGGCGCACCTCATCGGCAGCGGCCCCATCATCAACAGCGCGACCCGCGCGCAGGAAATCCTCGAACGCTACAACGTCTCCGCCGACGTCTGGAGCGCGACCAACTACAAGCTGCTCCGCAACGACGCGCTCCGCTGCGAGCGTTGGAACATGCTCCACCCGACCGAGCCGGCCAAGAAGCCGCGCGTCACGGAGCTACTGGAAAAGGAGCAAGGCGTCTTCGTCGCCGTATCGGACAACATGAAGATCGTGCCCGACCAAATCGCGCCGTGGGTGCCCGGCGGCCTGACCACGCTCGGCACCGACGGCTTCGACCGCAGCGACACCCGCGAGCGTCTCCGCCGCTTCTTCGAGGTGGACGCCGAGCTGACCGTCATCGCCACCCTGCACGCGCTCGCGAAGAGGGGTGCCATCGAGCGCACCGTCGTCGCCCGAGCCATCAAGGACTTGAGCGTGAACCCTGAAAAGCTCGCGCCGGTTCTTCTCTGAACAATCCCGTTCGCAACTCCCGCATCTCAATTTATGGACGTTAAACTCCCCAACCTCGGCGAAGGCGCTGACTCCGGCACCGTCGTCAACCTGCTTGTCAAAGTGGGCGAAACCATCACCGCCGGCCAGGGCCTTCTCGAACTCGAAAGCGAAAAAGCCGTCGCCACCATCCCCGCACCGGCGGCTGGCGTGGTCGGCCAAATCTTCGTAAAGGTCGGCGACAAAATCGGCGTCGGCCAACGCCTGCTCACCCTCGGCGCTGCTGGCGATGCCGCTCCGGCTCCGGCTGCCGCGCCCGTTGCGAAGGCCCCCGTCGCCGCGCAACCCGCCGCCGCCGAAGCCCCACTCGCCGACCTCCCGCCCGCGCAGCCCGGCGTGGAGCCGACCGCTTCGCCCTCCATTCGCCGCATCGCGCGCGAGTTGGGAATTGACCTCACGCAAGTCCGCGCGAGCGAGCGCGGCGGCCGCATCGTGATGAGCGACGTGCGCGCCTACATCGCCCGACTCCAGAGCTTGGCCGCCGCCCCGAAAGCCGCGCCCGCCGCCGCCGTTGCCGAGAAGCCAGCCCCCGAGCGCGTGGACTTCTCCAAGTGGGGCGAGGTCTCGAAGAAACCCATGTCTACGCTGCGCAAAGTCATCGCGCGCCGCATGACCGAGAACTGGAACGCCATCCCGCACGTTACGCAGTTCGACGAGGCGGACATCACCGCGCTGCTGGAGCTGCGCAAGAAGTTCGCGCCCGCCTACGAGGCCAAGGGCACGCGCCTCACGCTGACTTCCTTCGCGCTGAAGGCCGTCGCCGCCACGCTCAAGAAGCACCCCATCTTCAACAGCTCGCTCGACGAGGTAGCCGAGGAAATCGTGCTGAAGGAATACATCCACCTCGGCCTCGCCGTGGACACCGACGCCGGCCTCATCGTCCCCGTCATCCGCGACGCGGACCGGAAGAGCCTGCTGGAGCTGTCCAAGGACATTGAGGAGCTGGCCAAGAAAGCCCGCGACCGCAAGGTCTCCGGTGACGAGTTGAAGGGTGGCACCTTCACCATCTCCAATCAGGGCGGCATCGGTGGCGCGCACTTCACACCCATCGTAAACAAGCCGGAAGTCGCCATCCTCGGCCTCGGCAAGGGCGCGCTGAAAGCCGTCGTGCGCGAGAAGCAAATCGTCCAGCGCATGATGCTCCCCCTCGCCATCAGCTACGACCACCGCGTCATTGACGGCGGAGCGGCAGCGCGGTTCACCGTGGACCTGCTCGCGGCCATCGAGGGCTTCACCGAGAAGGATGTGGCGATGTAGAACGAACGGAGTAATGGAGTGGTGGAGTGATGGAGTAATGACTTCCAATCGCACGTCGCTCTGATAATCCACCCACCAAAAACTCCATCACTCCAACACTCCACTCCCCCCATGTCCCCCTCCTACCGCAACAAGAACCGTGGCTACCAGCAGCTCCGTGTCTGGCAGGACGCGATTGAGTTCTACGTTGCGTGCTGCCGCGTGTTTCGCACGTTTCCCTACGACCTACGGCGGGTCGCCTCGCAGGGGATTGCCAGTGCCGACTCCGTTCATCGGAACATCGCCGAGGGTTACTGCCGCCGTGGCCTGCGGGAGTATCTCAACCACCTCAACTACGCCCTCGGCTCGCTCGGCGAATCGGTCTCCGGCCTGATTGCGTGCCACAAGGCCGAGCAAGTGACCCAGCCTCAGTTTGAAGTCCTCGACGCGCTCGCCTTCAAGTTGGAGAACGGTCTGCTCAAGCTGGTCGAGAGCCTCGAACGCAAGCAAATGGACGGCGACTGGATTGACAGCCTTGTGCTCAAAGAGAGCAACGTCGCCTATGGAACAGCCAAACGGAGTGATGGAGAGTTGGAGTAATGGAGTAATGACTTCCGAACCTCACACCCCAGCACTCCAATACTCCAACACTCCCTTTTCCCATCTCTCCACCACTCCACCACTCCATGACTCCCACTCACACTGAAATTGTCGTCGTAGGTGCCGGCCCCGGCGGATATGCCGCTGCGTTTTACGCCGCTGACCTTGGCAAGAAAGTAATCCTCCTCGAGCGCGACCCGAAGCTCGGTGGCGTGTGTCTCAACCGCGGCTGCATCCCGTCCAAGGCCCTGCTCTACGCCGCCCACACCATCACCGGCGCGAAGGAATCCGCGCACCGCGGCATCACCTTCGCCGCGCCACAAATCGAGCTGGGCAAGCTCCGCGCGTGGAAGGACTCCATCATCGCCAAGCTCTCCGGCGGCATCACCCAACTCGCGGCGAAGCGCGGCGTCACCGTCATCCACGGGCGCGGCTACTTCGAGGGCTCGAACACCCTCCGCGTCGAGACCGAGGCCGGGCAGCAGTTCATCAGCTACGAGCACGCCATCGTCGCCGTCGGCTCCAAGCCCGCGCTGCCAAAGGCCTTCGACCTCGGCAACCCGCGCGTCATGACCTCCACCGAGGCGCTGGAGATTGAGGAAATTCCCTAGACGCTGCTCATCATTGGCGGCGGCTACATCGGCATGGAACTGGGCACCGTCTATGCCGCGCTCGGCAGCAAAATCACCGTCATCGAGGCACTCGACAGCATTCTCCTCGGTGCCGACCCCGACCTCACCCGGCCCGTGATGGCTTACGCGAAGAAGAATTTCTCCGAGGTGCGCGTGAAGGCGAAGGTCCTGAAGATGTCCACCGCCGGGAGGCAAATCAAAGTCATCTCCGAGCACGAAGGCCAGCAGAAGGAAGAGCTCTACGACCGCGTCCTCGTCTCCGTGGGCCGCGCGCCGAACAGCGAAGACCTCGGCCTCGAAAACACCAAGGCCAAGCTCGACGAAAAGGGCTTCCTTGTGGTGAACGAGAAGCAGCAGACCACCGACCCCGCCATCTACGCCATCGGCGACATCGCGGGCGGCGTGATGCTCGCGCACAAGGCCTCGCGCGAGGCCCGCACCGCCGTGGAAATCATCACCGGCGAAGCGACCGGCGCGGACAAAGCCATCATTCCCGCCGTCGTCTTCACCGACCCAGAGGTTGCTTGGTGCGGCCTGACCGAAGCCGAGGCCAAGGCCAAAGGCATCGAAGTCACCGTGGCGAAATTCCCGTGGGGCGCGAGCGGCCGGGCGCTGACCTTCGACCGCACCGACGGCATGACCAAGCTCATCATTGACCCCGCCACCGAGCGCGTGCTGGGCGTGGGCATCGTCGGCTACGGCGCGGGCGAACTCATCGCCGAAGGCGTGCTCGCCGTCGAGATGGGCGCGACCGCTAAGGACCTGTCCCTCTGCGTCCACCCGCACCCGACCCTCTCCGAGACGTTGATGGAGTCAGCCGAGGTCTTCTACGGCCACGCCACCCACGTCTTCGCGCGGAAGAAGTAGGCGGCACCAAGAAATCCCGCAGCGTATTGGCAAGTGGGTGGCCGTTCTCCCTCACCCCTGCCCTCTCCCGCTGGAAGAGGGAGCTACGCAGTCTGCGGTTCGTGAACCCGCAGCTCAACTGCGATGCGAGCGTGGTCGAGTGGTCCCCCTCTCCCAGCGGGAGAGGGCCGGGGTGAGGGAGCAAGTGTCCAGCCGCCAGCCGAGTGATTATGCCAGCCTCCATCCGTGGTTGGTATGAGTTGATTGCGCCACGAAGTTGCCCGGAGGGCGCAAATGGAGGCGCTTCAAATTTGAAGCCAGCCCGCGTCTATTTTCTGGGAATCTCCACGAATTCTCCGCGCGTGAGCGCGGCCAGTGCGCTGCGGATGTCCTCCACGTAACGCAGCACCTCGCGCAAACGATTCGTCGGCAACACCACAATCGCCAGTGTCCGGCCCCGCAAGTTCTGCTGATAGCGGAGGTTCTGGTCAGCAGTGAGCAGCACGTCGAAGCGGCCTTCCGCTGCACGGATGAGATCGCCGTTGCGCAGCTCGCTCCAGCCAAGGTCTTGGGCGAAGGTGATTTCGTGCTCCGGCAGGTGCCGCTTCAGTGGGTGCGGCGTGTTCACATCGAAGAGCACCTTCATGCCGCCTTGCCGTAGAGGACGCGGTGCGCATGTTCCAGCACGGCCACAGCATGTTCGCGCGGGACGGCGGGGAAGGCGTCGAGAAACTCGTCGAGGCTGACCCCGTCTTCGAGGTTCTCGAACAGGCTCTCCACTGGCACCCGCGTGCCGAGAAAGCACGGGACGCCGCCCATCCGCTCGGCGTCACTCCAGACTGGCAGGCCCGTTGGAATCTCAACCGCGTTGCTCGTGCTCATAACGCCAGTTTTATAGCCCAAAGAGCGGGGCTGCGCCAGCCCTTGCTTAAATCATCTCGTCCGCCTCTCCGGCTCCGGGTAGTAGAGCTTGACGAAACAACCGGTGTCCAAATACGTCACGCCTCCCCTCCGCGCGCCTCGGACACGACGGCGCTGAGGGCTTTGCCCGGCGGCGTCTCGCCCCAGACCGCCTTGGCCCGCGCGAGGAAATCAGGCGTGGCCACCGGCTGGGCGGGCACGACCCTGGCGACCACCTGATCCTGCTGCGTCACCTGCACCTCTTCCCCGGCGGCGACCCAGCGCAATATCTCGGGCCACTGCTGCGGGACTTGTTGCACACTGGCGGTTTTCATGGCGGCAGAATACTCTCAGGCTCCACGCGCAACAAGCCTGCGAATCCTCGGCCCCGGAGCGGGCGCGACCACCCTTTCACCGCTTCGGCCAGTTGAGGTGCTTGTGGAGGAAGTCGTAGGTGCCCTGGCCGTTGATGGTGTGCGGGCCGTCGAAGTGCTCGATCTCCGCGCGGTCGCCGATGCCGAGCTTGTTGTAGAAACGGCGAATCTTGGCGAACTCGAAGTTCACCCACTCGTCAATGCCCACGCCGTCCTCGTGCCCGCGCTCGACCATGAAGGGGCGCGGCGCGATGAGCGCGCCCATCTCCGCGTAGTTGAAGGTGTGGCCGAGGTTCCACTCGAAGATCTCGTATTCGCCGGTGAACATGTAGCTGCCGCGCCAGTCCACGGTCGCGTTCTTCCAGACCCACTCGTTGAAGTCCGCCGAGCAGATGCTCAGGCAGTAGCCGTCGAGCGCCGCCGGGATGCGCATGGCGGACTTGCCGCCGTAACTGAGGCCGTAGAAGCCGATGCGTTTGGCGTCCACGAAGGGTTGCGCGCCGAGCCATTCGAGGATGCGTTCGTGCTGCGCGAAGATGACGGAGAAGAGGTGCGTGCCCAGCGGGTTCGCGAGGCGCTGGATGTTGCGGAACTCGTCCTTGCCGCGATACGGGTTGTGCGGCGCGAAGACGATGAAGCCGCGCTCGGCCAGCGCGGTGGCGAATCCTTTGTAGGGCGCCCATGCGCGGTTGGTCTTGTCAGTGATGACGGTGTCCATCGGCACGCCTTCGAGTCCGTGCTGGCAGACGACGACGGGCCGGCGCTCGCCGGGCTTGAGATCCTTGGGCAAGAGGAGGATTCCCCACGCAAACACATCGGGCCACACATCGAGCGTCACGTCGTAGCCGGTGAGCTTGTCGGTGTTGAGGATTTCCTTGGAGCGGGCGTTGGTCGGGACATTCGGCGAAGGGAGCTTGCCGTTGACGCTGTGCCAGAAGTTGCTCTGCCACGGCTTGCGCGCGGTGTCCCACGCGGCGGCGTTGGGTGACTTGGCCTTGGCCCAGAAGGATTCGTCCCGCATATAGGTCGCCACGCGGAGGAGGTTTTGCGTGAAGTTCTCCAGCTCCTTCACCTGCCGGCGCTGGCGGTCGTCGGGGCTGAACTCTTTGCGGGCATCAACGAGCGGCTGCTCGGGCGGGAAGTCCACGCGCGCGTTCACGCCGATGGACTTGAGCAGCGTCTCCAAGGTGCGGATGGAGCCGGGACCGGTCGTGGCACCGCCGTTGCCGTGGAACACTTCGGGGGCCTTGCCGGTGAGTTTGCCGGCACGCGCGGCCTCGGCTTGCACGGACGCGAGGTCGGGCGAACTCCACTTGCCCGGGGCCGCGCCGCCGGAGCGGCCCGCGCGCGCGACGGGCGGTCCGGGGATGGTCGGCCCAGCACTGTGCTCGATCAGCAACGCACGCGGGTGGACGAGGCTGGCGAGTTCAGCGTCGCCGAACTTGCGGAGGAGGCCGAAGACGTTGCGATAGATCGGCTCCTTCCAGAGAGCTTGGCGGGAGTCGAAGTAGCCGCTGACGAGCGCGGCGGAGATGCGGGTGTCCAGCGCGGCCGCGTGGAGGGCGAGGAGGCCGCCCTCGGCGTGGCCGGCGACGACGATGGGGAGCGGCGTGATGCGTGTTGCGTGTTGCGTGTTTTCCGCCGTGAACCAGTCTGCGAGGGCGAGGACCTTCTGCACTTCGTAGCCGATGACGGTGCGGCCCAGCATGAAGGCTTGGCGGTAAATCCACTCGCGATGCGGCTGGTTCGTGAAACGGATGCGCGGGTTGCCGGACCATTCGTCGCGTCGGTCAATCAACGTCGGGATCACGACGCGGCAGCCGGCGGCGGCGAGTGAGCGCGCCCAAGCATTCTTGCCCGGCGCGACACCCGCGAGTTGCTCGGGCGTCTGGTCGGCGTCCGGCAACGCGATGATCTGCGCGCGGATCGGGGACTTGGGTTCGAGCAGGAGACCTTCGCCGGTCACTCCGTCCAGCACGGGCCAGCGCACGGCAATGACCTTGAACTGCGGCGTCTCTGCGATGACCGCCGAGTCCCGCGTGGTGGCGATGTGCTCCAGCGCCTTGAACGGAACGCGCTTGTCCACCACGCCGAGGATTTGCGCGAGGTGCTGGCGGTTTGGCTCGATGGACTTCGCGTAGGCTTCTGGCGAGGACAGGTCGCGCTTCCAAAACTGCGCGCGTGCGGCGACGGAGTTCTCCGTCTCGCGCAGGAGGAACTTCTGGATGCCGGCGACCATCTGCTCGGAGTAGTCGCCTTCGCGAGTGAGCGACGCGGTGCCGGGGAGCGGAGCGGCGGCTTGGGCGAGCGAGGCAAGAAGCGGAAGCAAGGCCAGCGGGGCGAGAAAACGAGAGTGCATGGCCAGAGCGTAGCGGGCGTGGCGCGTCGGGCAAGCGCGACCTTGACACTGCCGATGACGACTTACACGATGTCACGACTCGGTCCGCAGTTTTTTCCCACTGGCTGAAGTGAGAGCGGGCTGACTTCGCAATATGAGCAAGTTTTACGTGCCTTTCCGACTGGGAAACAAGCTGGTCCACATCGGACTAGTGCTGTCGGCGCTGGTGTTGCTCCAACTCGGCGCGACGGCGGCTGCGCCTTCGCTCCTGCCGGGTGGCAACCCTGCCCTGCGCACGTTCGGCGAGCTGCGCGCCGCTGCGGAGAAGGGCGATGTCATCGCACAACGCCTGGTGGCCGACGCTTACCTGACGGGCGAAGGCGTCAAGCAGGACCTTGCCGAGGGCGTTCGCTGGGTGCGGCTGGCTGCGGAGCAGCGCGATCCGTTCGCGCAATACACGCTGGGGATTCTCTACGACGAGGGCAAGGGCGTGCTGCGTGATTTGCGCGAGGCGGTGAAGTGGTATGAGATGTCTGCCGCGCAGGGTCTCCCGGATGCGCAATACAATCTCGCGATCTGCTACTCCAAGGGCGAAGGCGTGCCGACGGACTTGAAGAAGGCGTGCGAGTGGTTCCGCAAGGCCGCGATCCAAGGCGACGCGCAATCGCAGGCGCGGCTCGGACTGGCCTACATCGGCGGCAAGGGCGTGGAACGCAATGTGACTGAGGCCACCACCTGGCTTCGCAAGGCCGCCTATCAGGAAGTGGCCACGGCGCAGTTCTACCTTGGTCGTCTGTATCACGAGGGCGAGGGCGTGCCACAGGAGCCGGAGACGGCAGCGAAGTGGTATCGCAAGGCGGCCACCCAGGGGTTTTCTGACGCACAGTATTATTTGGGACGCCTGCTCGTGGAAGCAACCGGCAGCGAGCGCAATCCCACCGAAGGCCGCGCGTGGATCGAGAAGGCGGCGGCGCAGGGCCATGAGCCGGCCGCGCAGTATCTCGCGTCAGGCGGACGCAACCCGTTCGGCGCGCCCACTGCCTCGGCGTCGCCGACGGCACCGGGCATTTCACCCATGACGGTGGCGGCAGGCGGTCAAACGGCGACCAAGCAGCCGAGTGCGTTCACATCATCGGCGGCCACAAAGCCGCGCGACACTGGGTTCCAAGCTGCCACGCCTCCGCCGGGTGGCCTGACCTTCACCGCGCCCGTTCACGAAGCTCCCACCAACTTCAATCCAGCGCTGCCCGCCGTCCCGACACTGCCGTCGGCGGGCGTGTTTCTGCCGCCCGACACCACCGCGAAGGAGCCGAGCCTCCTCACCTTCACCGCTCCTCCGACCGCGAAGGAGCCCACGCCCGCCGCGCCGACGCGTGATTTTCTCACCACCCCGCCCGGCGGCACGGACACGAACTCCGGCAGCCTGTTCACCGAGCCGCCCCGGATGCGTGAGCCGCTGCCAGAGCCACGCGCGCGGGACACGCACACCACAACGCCTGCCGGTTCCGGTGGCGGCGAGACCAACGGCGGGCTGATGTTCATCGCCGCCATCAGCACGGGCATCTCGGCGCTGATCCTCGTCCTCGGCGTCTATGTCGCCGTCGTCTTCAAAACCCGTCTGCAAGGTCTCGAGGCGGAGTTGAAAAAGGCGCAGTTCGAACTCTCGAAGGCCAACGTGAACCTCTCCGCGATGATGCATCAGGTGGAGCAGCTTTCGCTCGCCGCGCCCGCCGCCGCGCCCAAGACCAGCCTGCCGGAGTGGCACCCCGAGCCAGCCCGGGCGCAAACCACCAGCTTCAAGATGCATCGCTCCAAGTGAGCACCCATGCGCGAGAAATCGTGCTTGCACGGTGACTGCGATGCTGGCTAACTACGCGCTCCTTTAACTGGAAAAAACGATTCTTATGTCACGCATTTGTGAACTGACCGGCAAGCGCCCGATGAAGGGCAGCAAGATTTGGCGCAGTGGTAAACCGAAGCGCGAGGGCGGCATCGGCACGCACATCACCGCCATCACCAAGCGGCGCTTCTTCCCGAACCTCCAGCGCGTCAAGGCCGTCGTGAACGGCGAGGTGCGCTACATCCGCGTGACCGCAGCCGCGATCAAGCAGGGCCTCGTGGTGAAGCCTATGAAGCGCACTTGGAAAAAGGAAACCGCCGCCAAGACGGCCTGAGCTTGCGGCAAACGATCTTCGGTGAGTGGCGTCCATACGGACGCCATTTCCTTTCTCAGGGCTCCGCTCCCGCCTCTCAGCGGCCCTTCGCCCGCTGCATCACCTCGCGCTTCATGTCGCGCTCCGCATCGCGCTGCTTGATGTCCTCGCGCTTGTCGTAGGTGGCCTTGCCCTTGCCCACCGCGAGCGAGACCTTCACCCGGTGGTTCTTCCAGTAGAGGGAGAGGGGGACCAGCGTGTAGCCCTTGACGTTGGCATAGCCGGCGAGTTTGCGGATCTCGGACTTGTTCAGCAGCAGCTTGCGCGCAGCTTTAGGCACATGGTTCGCCCGGTTGCCGTGGCTGTATTCCTCGATGTGCATGTTGTGCAGCCAGACTTCGCCCTTCTCCGCACGCGCGAAGGCGTCGCTGATCTGCACGTGGCCGGCACGGATGGACTTCACCTCGGTGCCGCGCAGGACAAGGCCAGCCTCGTATGTCTCCAGAACATGGTAGTCCCGGCGCGCCTTCGCGTTGGTCACGATTTCCGCCATAAACAAAACCAGCCAGAAGGCGGTAACCTCCTGGCCGGCGCGCAAAATTGAAAGGTCGCCTTAGTGCTTGCGGCGCTTCTTGGGCGCCGGCTCCGCAGCTTCCGGGGTCGCGGGCGCATCCCAGTTCATCTTGCCCTCGATGATCTCCGACAGTGCGACATCCGCCGCGCCAAATGTGGGCGGCAGGACGAGGAGCGGACGGTTGCCGGAGTTGAGCTGGCGCACCCGGCGCGACACCAGGTTGACCAAAATGTTGGGGTTGACGACCTTGTCAAGAGCCTTGCGAACGAGTTCAGGATTCATGTCTTCAGTAGCGCCCGAATTGAGCAGCCCAGCATACCGGCAGGCAGGGGACAGGCAATAGAAATTTTCCCCCAATGACGCCTTCCACTTCCCGTCCGGGAATACTGACTAATCCAATGCAATCTGGCCACTGACGACGCGGGCATAGTAGCCGCCCTTGGCCACGAGTTCCGCGTGCGTGCCAGCCTCGCTCACCCGTCCGTCGTCCATGACGATGATCTTGTCCAGGTTGCGGATGGTGGAGAGGCGGTGCGCGACAATGAGCGTGGTGCGACCGCGCATGAGGCGCTGGAGGCTCTCGACCACGAGGGCCTCGCTCTCGGCGTCCAGAGCGCTGGTGGGTTCGTCGAGCAGGAGGATGGGCGCGTCCTTAAGGAAGGCACGGGCGAGGTTGAGGCGCTGGCGTTCGCCGACGCTCAAGCGGGCCGCGCCGTCACCGACGATCGAGTCGTATTTCTGCGGCAGCTTCTCGATGAACACATGCGCATTCGCAGCCTTCGCGGCGGACTCGATCTCAGCACGTGTCGCGCCGGGGCGTCCGTAGGCGATGTTTTCCGCGATGCTCGTAGGCAGCAGAATCGGCTCCTGCAACACGATAGCCACATGCGCGCGCAGTTCGCGGACGCGGAGAGAACGCAACTCCGCGCCGTCGAGTTGAATGCTGCCGCCGGTGGGGTCGAAGAAGCGCGGGACCAAGTTGAGCAACGTGGTCTTGCCCACGCCGCTCGGCCCGATGATGGCGGCGGACTGGCCGGCAGCGAGGGTGAAACTGACGCCACGGAGGATCTCACGGTCGTCGGCGTAGCGGAAGGTGACGGAGGCGAAAGAAAGCTCGCCCTTGAGTTCTAAGGCATCCGGCGTGTTGCGTGTTGCGTGTTCGGGGTTGCGGGCGGACACGGCAGGCTGCTGGGACACGGAACACGCAGCACGCAACACGGATCTCGCATCCAGTGCATCCTTCACTTCCTCCGGCGTGTCGAGAATCTCAAACACCCGCTTCGCGCCGACGCTGGCGTTGGAGACGGTCGCGCCCACGTGGGAGAGCTGGTTGAGCGGCTCGTAAAACTGGCCGAGGTAAGTGAGGAACACGAGCAGTTCGCCGATGGTCAGCTTGCCTTGCAACACCTGGTCGGCACCGAGCCAGAGGATACCCGCCGCACCGAGGCCGAGCACCGCCGTGACCGCGCACCAATACGCGACTTCCCAGCCGTGCTGTGCGAGGCGACGCTCCTGTGCCTGCTCTGTGTGCGTGCCGAAGAGCGCGGCCTCGTGCTCCTCGCGCGTGTAGCTCTGCACGAGCGGGAGCGCGGTGATGCTCTGCTGCACCAGCGAAGTCACCTGACTGTCGGCTTGTTGTGCGGTGGCCCCCTGCTCGGTCATGCGCCGGCTGAAGGCGCGGATCACCAGCACCAGCAACGGCACGGTGGCCAGCGCGACGAGCGTGAGCCGGCCGTTCAAGCGCGCCATCACCACGACCATCAGCACAAACGAGAGCACCGCGCTGGCCGTCGTCATCATCCCCTGCTGGAAGAGGGTCTGGAACGAGAATGTGTCCCACGCGGCGCGGTGGATGAGGTCGCCGGTGTTCCGACCTTGGTGGAAGCGGAGCGAGAGGCGCTGGAGCTTGTCGAAGATTTCGTTGCGAACGCGCCGCAGCCCGCGCAGGCCGATGGCGATGGCGAAGTAGTTTTGCAGCGCGTTCAAACCGCCCTGCACGAGCGTCACCACGAGCAGGCACACGGCGAAGGGCCATGCGCTGAAGAGAATGCTTTTCAGGCCGGGCTGATGCGGATCACCGATGAAGTTCAGCGAATCCACCACGGCAGCCACCGGCCAGGGCTTGAGCAGGTTCGCCCCAATGCCCGCGAGCATGAGCGCCAGCACGCCGGCGATGCGCGCGCGCTCGGGACGGAAGAATTGCAGGGCGCGGAGGAGCGTGCTCAATGGGTGGAACTGTCCTCAATACTTCTTCGAGAACTTCTTGCGGGACTCGTCGTCCCCAGCGGGAGTGGCGGCAGCTTCACTCGGCGGCACAGGCGCGGGTTTGTCGGCGACTGGCTCAGGCGCTGACGCGGCAGCGAGAGGCGCGCCGGGCTTGACCGCCTTCTCCTGCTTCTCGATGGCGTCCACGAAGGCCATGCGCGTGCCGAGGAGACTTTGCTTGAGGAGCTGTTCCTCGTCCTTGTTGAGGTTGCCCTTGGTCTTCACTTCCAGCATCTCGAGCTGGTCTATGAACATCTTCGCGCCCTCGAAATCCGTGACGGTCTGGCCAGTCTCGGGGTGCGGCATCTGGCCGAGGAGCATCACCGCCATCTGCGCGGTCTGCATGACCATCGAGGCGAAGTGCGCGGCCATGATTTCATCGCGGCTGTCGCTGGGGTGGCTGTCGGAGGGCGAGGTCATCGGAGTCATGGGGTTGGATTGTCAGTGCGGAAGTCGGTGACCAAAAGCAATTGATGAAGCCGCTGAAGCCGCTGCTCGATCTGCGGCGTGGCGAGGAGCAGTTGCCGCGCGAGCGGATCGCCGATGAGGGTGCTGGCGACGAGGTCGGCAAGCTGCTCGGGCGATTTGATGCGGGACAGATGCCGCCCGAACTGCTGGAAGGAAGCGTTCGCGATGGCCTGCATCGCCTGAAGCTCCTTCGCCTGCACCGGATCTTCTGGCAGCGGGATGCCGAGGTCGAAGCCCTGCTTCACGCGCTTGCGCACGAGGGCGCGGACTTTCTTCGCGAGCGCGTCGGTCTGCGGCGCGTCCGCAGGCGGCGCGGTCAGCGCGCGGATGGCATAGACGGGATAAGGCTTGAGTCGCAATGGGCTGATGAACTCCACGCGTGCCAGCCCCAGCAAGGTCAGCAGGCTCGTCCCATCGGGTTGCTCCACCGCCGTGCTCACGAGGCCGAGTCCGCCGATGGACATTGGGTTCTCGCCCTTGATCTTCGGGTTGCGCAGCGCGACGGCGAACATCCGCCCGCCCTCCAGCACATCCGCGAGCATCCGCCGGTAGCGAGGCTCGAAGATGCGCAAGGGCAGCGTCATCTGCGGGAACAACGTGGTTCCCGGCAGAATCATCACAGGCACTTCGGATGGCACTGTCACCGGGGCAAAGTCTAGGCGCGACGGCGGGCAAAGCAAGGGGAGGCCGGTTACGCCTTAGGCCACAGCCGCACCCAAACGCGCTGCGGCGACTCGATGAGGATATCCCGCAGCAGCGCCTCCATGCTCGCGGCCTTCGGTTCCTCCAGCCGCTGGCACAGCCAGAACGTCACGACGAACACCAGACCCGTCATCGCGAAGAACAGGCTGTAGCGGTTCACCGAGAAGCCATGCCACGCCACGTCCAGACCGCGCAACGAGTCAATCAACACGCCCCAGAGGATCGGCGACACTCCCATCATCAAGCTGCCCACCACCGAGAACAGAGCGAAGAAATGGTCGCGGCCCATCACCGGGATGATCGCCATTGCCAGCCGCACGTTCGCCATGTTCACCAGCGCGGCGGACAGGCCCATGAGGAATTGCAACGTAACCAGCACTGGGACAGTCGGCTGCAACGCCCGCGCCGCCAGCGCCAGCCAACCGGCGGCGATCACCAGCCACGCAGCCATGCAGAAGAGCATCATCGGCCGGCTGCCGAGCCGATCGAGCCGCGGCCCGAGCAACCACAAACTGCTCAAGCCCCCGAGAAACGCCGACGACGTCACCAGCAGAATATGTCCCTCGCTCATGCCGGCCTCCGTCTTGAGCCACGCCGTCGTGAACGCGCCCAACCCGCCCACCGCCAGCGCCCACGCGATGTTCACGCGCAGCAGCTTCCGAAACGGCAGATGCTGCGAGATCGCCAGCCACGGCACCGGCTCATTGCTGTTGCGCTGCGATTCGGAAGGCGGCTCGACATCAGGAATGCGCTTGAGGAACACCAGACTTGCCGCGCCCATCGCGGCGCTGAAGACCAGCAGCGCCGTGAACTGCCACGGAGCTGGCTGCTCGCCCAGCGCGAACGCCGAGAGCACGATCACCGTGAAGCTCGCGAGGTTCACACACGCGGCGTCGCGGCCCAGATATTTGCCGCGCACATTCTCCGGCACCAGTGTGGTGATCCACGGCAGCCACGCGCAGCTCGAGATGCCGCGCGACAGGTTGAACGCGAAGAGCAGCAGCAGCAGCAACGAGAGCCGCGCCGTCGCGTCTATCCCCCCGCTTAACAGCGGCACCACCGCCATCCCGCCGATGAACATCACGCGCATGCCCCAGCCCGCATACACGAAACGCCGGTAGCCCACGCGCCCGATGTGGCTTGCCGCCGGAATTTGGAAGACTGTCAGCAGCGGCATCATCCCCGTGATAATCCCCAGCACCGTGGCGCTCGCGCCGAGCGTCTTGGCGTAGAGAATCATCGGGCTGCCGCAGACGATGGGGAACGACAGCGCGTTGAACGCCGCGAAGAGAAACGCGTTGTGCAACCCCGGCGGAAACTGCGCTTTGTCGGACGGGCTGGCGGCGGGGTCGCTCACGGGCGCGCATTGGAATCCAAGCGCCGGGGCGAGACAAGGGGTTTCAAGCCCCACATCGGAACTCCATGAGAATGTCCCCATGACGTCCGGTTCGCATTACACCGACCGGCATTACCGAAGCCCAGCCACACTTGATGTGGGAGGCGCCCATCCATGACCGCAACTCCGGTTGCAAAGCCGCCAACTCCAGACTTTGCCTCTACGAGAGCGAATCCCTGCTGGCCCATCTCGACTTCCTCGCCCGCGCCTTCCAAGCCCATAGCCTGCCCCTGGCCCTTTACGTGGACTTCCATTCCTTCTTCCACACCCATACCCCAGACACCTGCACCCAACGCGGAGCCGCCCTTCACTTCTATGGCGTGGCCCTGCGCTTCGCCCCCACCCCGCAGGCCAAGGGCAAAATCGAACGCCGCCACGACTACTGGCAGAAACGCCTGCCACCCCTGCTGGCGGCCGATAAAATCCTCGAACTGGAAGGGGCCAATCACCTGCTCGACCTGCTCCTGCCCCACGCCAACATCCACGAGATCCATCGGGAACTGGGCACCCCGCCCCAAGCCGCTTGGAACCAGGCCGTGAGGGAAAACCGCTCCGTCTTGCGCCCCGTGCCCGCCTGCCCGTGGTGGCCCTTCATCTGGAGCCAGCGCACCCCCGTGCGCGTCGGCGACAACGGCAAGGTTCCCGTCGGCGCTCAACTTCACTCCGTGGACGCCCCACCCCGCTCCACTTGGTTTCCCCGGAAAAGGGCGCAGATTATCTGCGGCGCGCGAACGCTTGCGTCAGCGAAAAGACTCAACTTTTGGAGGCCCTACGCAAGGAGCACCAGAAAGTGAAACAGGAGGCAGACCAGACTCAGCGGCTCTACCTCGACGGTCGCCTGAACGTCGCTCAGTTCAAGGACATCTTCCAGCCCCTTGATGCAAGGAAGCCCCAGATTGAAGAGGAAATCCCGCGCATTGAAGCGGAGGCGGATTTGCTGAAAGTCAACGGCTTGACCACCGAGCACATCATGGCGGAGGCCAACGCCCTCCATACCCGATGGCCCAAAATGACATCGGAGGGAAAGCGAGGAATGGTGGAACTTTTGGTCAAAACCATCACCGTTGGTAAAGACGACATCCACCTAAGTCTCTACTAGATTCCGTCTTTTGAAGAACTGACAAATAGGCAACGCATCTTGTGATGGGCATGGCGTTCACGAGGCAAAGCCCGTCCTTCACGCCGCTCTTGCGCACAAGCGACTCGATGGTGTTCGTGATGTTCACGAAGCCGCGCCGGCCCGGCACTTCAAACCAGAGATGTTCGGTGAGTGATTTCATTGGGCAAAGAATAGCAGCTCGCTCATTGCAACGCCTTGAGTGATCCCCACGCCTGCATCGCCTCGCGCAAAGCCTCGAGCTGCTGGGAACGGATTGCGACGAACTCGCGGCGCAGCGGCAGCACATCGGCCAGGCTTGTGTCGCCGGCGGCGTGGCGGACATCGGCAGTCTTCAGGAGCGATTGCATGCGCGGAAGGATGTCGGTCTCCAGGCCGCGCAGGTTGGCGAGCGCGGCCGTGAGCTGGCCGTGCGCGGCCCGCAGGCGGCTGCTCAACTCGATGTGTGTGGCGCGTGAACGGGCTTCCGCCGCATCGGCCTGGGCGCGGGCTTCCTGCTCTCGGCCCCTGCCCTGGTCGAAGAACGGCAGCGGCAAACGCAGGCCGATGTCGAAGGCGTCCTGGCGCGCGGACTCGATGCGGCGGTAGAGCACCTCGACGTTCACGTCCGGCACGCGCGCGGCACTGGCCAGGGCGATTCGCTTCTGACTGACTTCGACTTCGGCCTTCGCGAGTGCGAGGGCCGGGTGCTGCGTCAGGTTTTCCGCGAGGACTTCCAGCGTCGGCACCTCGAACACCGCGGCCAGTTTGCCGGCGACGGATTTGATCTGCACATCGGGGCTGCCCAGCGTTCCCGCGAGGGCGGTCAAGGCCTGCTGCCATAACTGCTCGCTGCGCTGCAATTCAACCTTGGCCACCGCGAGTTCAAGCTCCGCGCGCGTCAGGTCGTCCACCACCGCGTCGCCAGCCTTCACGCGGGCCTGCGTGAGGGCGATGAGTTCGCTGGCGATGCCGGCAACCTCGCCGCGCGTCTGCCGGGCGGCCTCCTGATAGAGCGCCGTGGCGAAAGCGCCGTGAACGCGCCGACGCAGTTCGCTGCGCTTAAGCTCCACCTCCTTCAGCACGCGCTCGCGGTCGAGCTTCTCGACTTCGCGCGCCAGTCCGCGACGGTTGCCCAACGCTACGGGCAGCCCCGCGCCAATCACATACTCGGCGTTGCCCGTGGTGCTTCCCCGAAACGGAGCGGACTCAACGCGCACAATGGCTTCGGGGTTGGCGCGGGTGCCGGCATGCAGGACACGGCCATCGGCGGCTCGGAGCAACGCGCGTGCCTCGGCCAAATCCGGGTGCGTGCTCTCGGCGAGTTCGAGGGCTGCGGTGAGCGTGAGGTTGGTCAGCGGCGCGGCG
>SXTU01000300.1 GCA_005791875.1 Verrucomicrobiales bacterium | reverse complement strand
TTGCAGACCATCGTGTTGCCCAGCAGGCCGCGCTGCGCGAGGTCCTCGATGAGCGCGCTGTAGCCTTGGTCATACATCGGCGCGACGATGTCCCGCATGCCGGCGATGCTGGTGAAGGGCTTCGAGCCGTGGATGTCCCAGGTGATTTCGCCGAAGACGGTGAGGAAGGTGTTGACCGTTACGAAGCGCACGCCGCGCTCGACGAGCCGTCGCGCCAGCAGGCAGCACTGGCCGAAGCGCGTCATGCCGTAGCGCTCGCGGACTTTCAGCGGCTCTTTGCTCAGGTCGAAGGCGTCGCGCGCCTGTTCGCTGGTCATCAGGCGGTAGGCGGCGGCGAAGTTTGCGTCCATCAGCTTCGCGGCCTCGCTCGCCTCGAACTTCTTCACGGTGTCGTCCACCACCTGCCGCAACTCACGGCGACGGGCGAGGCGGGCCTCGCCGATTTCCTTGGGCGGCAGGAGGTCGGGCACCTTGAACTCCTTCTGCGACGGGTCGGCGTTCAGCACGAACGGGTCGTAGGCCTTGCCGAGGAAGCCCGCGTCCTGCCCGTGCGGCATGTTGCCACCGGTCGGGCCCATCGGCTCGGGGAGGATGACGTGCGCGGGCAGGTCACTGCGCCGGCCTTTCAGAAACTCCAGCGCGCAGCCCGCATGCGGCGTGATGATGCCGCCGGTGAAGAGCCGGCCCGTCTGCATCATTTGGTGGCCGGTGTCGTGGACCGCCGCCGCCGTGTGGTAGCAGGAGCGCACGAGGGAGAAGTGGTCGGCGACCTTCGCGTGGCCGGGGAGAATCTCGGAGAGCTGGAAATCGCCCTTCGTGGAAATCGCCTTGAACGGCCCGCGAATCTCGCTGGGCGCGTCGGGCTTCATGTCGAAGAGGTCAAGCTGGCTGGGCGCGCCGAGGTTGAAAATCATGATGACCGACTTCTCGTTGGAGTCGGAGCTGACCTTGCCGGCGGCTTGCGCGGCGGAGTAATCGGCCATCGTGAGGCCGAGCGCGCCGAGCGCGCCGACCTGGAGGAAGTCGCGGCGCGTGAGGCCGTCGCAGGTGGTGATGGAGCCGGGTCCGGTGACGTTGAGCATAGGTCAGAGAGTTTGTGCCAAGGGTTTTGGCGGTGTCGGCTGGAAACTAATTCACGCTCCTGTGGGCCGCCATGAAAAACTCCCGCCGGTGATGATTCCGGCGGGTGGGGCTTCAGCGTTTGGCGGCGACGGCTTCAGCCGCGAGGAAGTCCACCTTCGCGCTCAACTCCGGCGTGAGGTAGCGGTCGGGCTTCTGGACCTGCACCTTGATTTGCAGCGTGCCCTTCTGCCGTGATGCCTCCGGCGCGATTTCCGCGACGAAACCATCGTAGTGTCTGTCAGGATACGCCTCGGGGCTGACGCGGCATTTCTGGTTCAGCGAAATCTTGGCGAGGTGCGATTCGTTCAAATCGATCTCCACCTGCAAGTCCTTCAAGTCCGCCAGCGCGATGAGCGCGGTGCTGGGACCGCGTCCACCGCCGAAGCTCTGCGGCACGACGAGTTCGTCCGGGTCCACGAGCTTTTCCAACACCACGCCGTCAATGGGCGAGCGGATGACAGTCCAGTCGAGATAAAGCTGCGCGACGGCTCGGGCGGCCTCGCCTTCGCGGACGCTGGCCTCGGCGGAGGCGAGGCGGGCGCGGGCGGCGGCGGGCGCGAGACGTGCGGCGTTGAGTGCGGCCTCGGCCTCGCGGACGCCGGCGCGAAGTGCGTCGAGGCGGAGCTTGGCGTCGTCGAGGACGCGGCGGGCTTCTGTGTTGCTGCGCACGAGTTGGTCTGCGCGCTGCAAGTCGAGGTCGCCTTGCGCGGCACTGGCGCGGGCGTTTTCCAAGTGGGCCTCGGCCTGTGCCTGACGCGCCTCGGTCTCCGGCACGGCGAGCTTTGCGGTGGCCACGGCGGACTGCGCGCTGGCGATGCGCGACTCGGCCTCAGCCAGACGGGCTTTGTTCTCGGAGTCATCGAGGCGCACCACGACTTGTCCCTTCTGCACCGCGTCGCCCTTCTTCACGCCAATCCATTTCACAACGCCCATGAAGCGCGGACTGAGCTCGATGCGTTCGCGGGCGATGATGTATCCACTGACGGTGAGCACGGAGCCGGAGGGACTGGCTGTGGCGGCAGGCTGCGTGGCAGGGCGCTCGCCTTGCTTCGCGCCCGCATCAGCGGTGGTGAGCTTGCCGTCCTTCGAGCCGCTGGCGACGCGCACGTTGTCGCCCTCGCGCGGCCACGCGAAGAAGACCGCTGTTGCGCTGCACAGGAAGACCAGGACAAAGATGCTCCAAGTGGTCGTGTTGGAACGACGCTTTGCCTCGGGCTGGATTTGCAACTGCTTGAGTTTCTCGGAGTCCATTGCGACGGCGGGAAGATGCGGTCTAAGAGACGGAAGGCAAAGCAGAAAGGCCGAGTAGGGGGACACTCCTGTCCCCATAGTTCTTGAGTCCGATGGGTTGCGTAGTGACCGGAGACAAGAGTGTCCCCGCTACGGCTTCAGACTGACTTCAGCGCCGCAATCACCGGCAGGCGCGAGGCCCGGAGCGCTGGGAGGAAACTTCCGAT
This sequence comes from Verrucomicrobiales bacterium, assembly GCA_005791875.1. GTDB lineage: Bacteria > Verrucomicrobiota > Verrucomicrobiia > Limisphaerales > SXTU01 > SXTU01. The sequence continues at coordinate 27,812 of SXTU01000300.1, read as the reverse complement.
CACGCCCACGATGACGGCGAAGACCATTCCCTTCGCCGCGAGCGCGGGCGTGATTTGAAACTGGAACACGGTCTCCGAAAACGACTCGAAGCTGATCGTCCCGGTGGAATAGCCGTGCATCGGCAGGGCTAGCGCGCAGCCGAGCAAGCCGCCGATGAAGGCAAGGAACGCGCCTTCGATCAGGAAGCCCGCGAGGATGCTGCGCCGACGGTAGCCCAGCACCCGCAGCGTCCCGATCTCCCGCGTGCGCGAGCCGACGCTTGCATACATGGTGTTCATCGCGGCAAAGACCGCGCCGATGGACATCGCGGTGGCGAGGAAGTTGCCGAGATACTTGATGGGCATCGCGGTCATCGTCTGCGAGGCGTAGTAAGCCGTCTCCTTCATCGCGCGGAGCGGCAGGCGCTTCTCCGCTTCGAGGCGGTTGGTGATCGAGCCTTGAGCTGCTTCATCCAAAGCGCGCACCAGCACGCTTGAGTAATAGTCGCGGTCGAAGATCGCGCGGCACTCGTCGGTGTCCATCCACAGCTCGGAATCAAACGCGCTGCTCCCGCCGTCGGTGTGGCCCACGACTGTCAGTTCCCGACCCGCTGTGCGGAACGTGCCGCCGACCTCGAGGTTGGAAAAGCGCCGCGCGAGCCGGCGGCTGGCGACGACCTCGCGCTTGCCCGGCGTGAACCAGCGGCCCTCGACGAGCGTGACCTGCGGGCGCAATTGCATTCCCACAGGCGAGATGCCGCGCACGAGGACGTTGGCCTCGCCGTTGTCTGCGCGGCGCGGGAGGTTGATGAGCACCAGCACATCGGCGGTGAGCAGCACGCGCCCGGAGTCGTCGCGCGCGATCTGCTCCCAATACTGCATGAGCCTGACCTGCTCGCGTGTGATCTGGCTGCTGGACTCGGCAGTGGAGCCTTTGCGCACGACCATCACGTTGCGCGGGTCGCCGGTGTTGCCGCTGGATTTTTCGAGGCCGACCGCGAGCGATTGGAGGAGCACATAGACCGCGACGACCAGCGCCACGCCGAGGATGGTCGCGAGCGTGGAGCGCCAGCGGACGAGGACGTTGCGGAAGTTGTATTTCAGCGGCAAGGCCACGTGGGAAAAGTATTCAGTGTTCAGTGTTCAGTATCCAGTCGGCAGTTTCGGTGGAGACGACTGCCCCGCGTGCGGCTTTATGCTCGACACGCTTTCGTCGCGGACTAACTTGCGCCGCGATTCGTTTGAGCACCATGACACGGGCCTTTTCCTATCTGTCCAATCTCCTTGCTATCGCACTCGCCATCGGCTGGCCGAACGTGTCCGCCGCTGAGTCACCGGAGAAGCCCGTGTCGATCTGGACCGGAAGCGCCACCAATGCGCAGGGCGCGGTGCTGGCGGAGATTGTCGTGGAAGCGCACGAGACGCCGGACCTCGCGGACTGGGCCAGGCGCGCCGGGCAGTCGTGCGCCGAGTGGTATCCGAAGATCCACACGCTGCTCGCGAGCGAGGGCTTCACTCCGCCGGACAAGGTCACGCTCCGTTTCCGTGCGGACATGAAGGGCGTGGCTGCTGCGAGTGGCAACGTGATCAACTTCGCAGCCGGCTACGTGCGCGGGCACACGAACGACTGGGGCATGGTCGTCCACGAGCTGACGCACGTAGTGCAGTCGTATCCGCCTGGCGGGCCGGGCTGGTTGGTGGAGGGCATCGCGGACTACATTCGACTCTCGCACTTTGAACCGAACGCCCCAAGGCCGCGCATCAATCCCGACAAGGCCAGCTACCGCGACGCCTACAAGACCACCGCCATCTTCCTCGCGTGGGCTGAGAAGAAGCACGACGCGAAGCTCGTGTCCAAGCTCAACGCCGCGTTGCGCCAGAGGAAGTATTCGGCCGAGCTGTGGAAAGAGGCGACGGGCAGGACGGTGGACGAGCTGTGGGCTGACTTCACAGCCGAGTTGCGCTCTCGAACCCCGTAGCCGCCGAAGTGAGGAGGCGGACCACTTGTGTGTCCCGCCCGCCCCGGAATCCGCCGCACACTCGCCGGCGGAATGAAGTCTTGAGCAAAACGGCTTGGGTGCTAGGGTCTTTGGCGAAGTTCACTGGAATGAGCGAAGGCAAAAAATCTCTGAAGATGGTGTCGTGCGGCCGTTGCAGCGCAAAGAACTTCATCCCCAGCGACCTGCCGTCCTTCGAGACGCAGCCCTGCAACAAATGCGGCGGCCCGGTGATGATCACCGTCAAGCTGCGGCAGTTCGAGCTGCGCGGGGTCATCGCCTCCGGCGGCATGGGCACGGTCTTCCGCTCCTACGACCTGAACCTCAACCGCGAGGTGGCCGTGAAGCTGATGAAGCCCGAGATCGCCGTGGACCCCATCCAGGTCGAGGCCTTCAAGCGCGAGGCGCGCGCCTGCGCCGGCCTGAACCACCCCAACATCATCCACATCTACGCCTTCGACGAGGCGGACGGGCAGAAATACCTCGTCATGGAGCTGGCGGACAACGGCACGTTCGACGGGCAGATCGAAACCAACGGCCGCGTGGACGAACTGCTCGTGCTGGATGTCGGCATCAAGATCGCCTCCGCGCTGGACTGCGCGAACCGCCACGGCCTTCTGCACCTCGACATCAAGCCGGGCAACATCCTCTTCAACAACGACGAGCCGCCGGAGCCAAAGCTCGTGGACTTCGGCCTGGCCCAAAGCTCCGAGGGCGGACGCGACCCGGACGCGGGAGTCTTCGGCACGCCCTACTACATCGCGCCGGAGCGCATCTCGATCCACACGGAGGATTTCCGCTCGGACATGTATTCGCTGGCCGGCACGCTCTACCACGCGCTCACAGGCCATGTCCCCTTCGAGGCGCCGACGGTCAACGACGTCGCGCTCGCGCACGTCGAGCAGCCGCTCAAGCCGCCCATGGAGGAGATGGGGGACATCCAGCCGGAGACCGACGAGGCGATCTGCAAGGCGATGGCGAAAAGCCCCGACGATCGCTATCAGAGCTACAACGAGTTCATCATGGCGCTGACTGCGGCCCGCAGCAATCTGCTGGTCAAGAAATACCGTGGGTCGGAGGAATAGGTCCGCGAGAAATTCTTTGCCTCGAAAAGGCACAGCAGGCACAGGAAGGAATCCCCAAGTCCGCGCCAATGCCTGCCGCAACCTGCTTCGCCGTGCCATGCAATGGCCTGAACCACGCTTGCACGAAAGGAACGATCCGCGCCGCTCACTTCTTGGGCCGCGTCATCTGAAAGGTGCCGTGGTCTGACGGGCACTTGTAGGTGGACAAGAAATTCGTCCGGGACGCCTTGCCCTCGTAGTGATAGAGGCCGCCCGCAGCCTTGCCCAAGTCCGCCGAGCCGCTGAACTGGTGCAGCCCGCCCGCCGGCCGCACGTCGAGGTTCACCGTCGAGCTGAAGCTCAGGACCACCGCGTAGGTTGCGTGGAACCGGGCCTCGTATTGCCCGCTGTCGAGCTTCGTGACGAGCGCGCGCAGGCCGCCGGTGTGCCCGTTGTGATCACTGCGCCACTTGCCTTCCCAGCGCCCCTCGACTGAGCTGGCCGGCATGGGCTTCGCCGCCGCCGCCTTCCAGTCCCGGCTGAACGTGGAGCATCCGCTGAGGACGAGCAGAGCCGCCAGGGCGACACCGCGAACGAGCTGTTTCCGCAACGCTTGAATCATGTGCTGAAATTAAGAGGCGGCTGACGGCGTGTAAACCTTCTTCAACGACGCGTCGTGCCAGCGGCTCAACAGAGTCAGCGAGCACACCGCCCCGACCGTCGCGAGGAACATGTCCCATTGCGTGTCCCAAGGATCGCCCTGCGTGCCGAGGAAGTCAGTGGCCGCCTCGCCCGTCAGCAGGGCGGCCCACCACTCGATGAACTCGTAGCACGCGCTGAACGCGAGGCAGACACAGACCACGAGGAAGTTCAGCCAGCCGCCGCGGGGCAGGGGAGTTTTCCGCAGCAGCAGCTCGCGCACGAAAATCGCCGGGATGAACCCTTGGGCGAAGTGACCGAGGCGGTCGTAGTGATTGCGCGCCAGCCCGAAGGCGTCGCGCACCCAATCGCCCAGCGGGACCTTCGCGTAAGTGTAATGTCCGCCCAGCACGACGATGAGCGAGTGAAAGGCCAGCAGGTGCAGGCACAGCGACGACAGTGGAAAGCGGCGGTGCGACCAGGCCAGCACGGCCAGGCCGCCCCACACCGGGAAATTCTCCAGCGCCCACGTCAAGCGGTCGGCCTTGGGTGATATGCCCAGCGTCACTTGAGCCGAGAGCACCACTGCAATGAGCCACGGGAGAGGCATGGCGCGAATTTACGCAAGCGCCTTCACCACGCCAGCAATCAGCGCGACGCCTTCCGCCGCGTCCGCGCGCGTGAGGTTTAGTGCCGGCAGAAAGCGAACGACATGCGTGCCGCTGGGCACCGTGAGCACGCCCGCCTCGTGCAGGCGGTTGACGAAGTTCAGCGAGGCCACCTTGCCGGTGTTCTCAAACGCCGGGATGTTCTCCGCAAGCTCAATGCCCAGCATGAAGCCCAGCCCGCGCACGCCCTTGATGATCTGCGGAAACTGCGCGGCAAGTTTCTCCAGCTCCGCCTTCATCCACGCGCCCGTCTCCCTCGCGTTGTCCGCCAGCCGATCACGCTCGATCACCTCGAAGACCTTGTTCGCCACCGCGCAGCCCAGCGGCGTGCCGCCGTAAGTCGTCGCGTGCGTGCCTGGCCCGAGCAAGTCGCACAGCTTCACGCCGTGATGCTCTTCGCGCACCCAGAACGCACCGATGGGAAAGCCGCCGCCGAGCGACTTCGCCATCGAGACGCCGTCGGGCAAAAATTTGTCCGCGCCTGGAATGCCTTCGAGCAAGCGCTGGAAACTTTGGAACCGTCCCGTGCGGAAATGCCCGCATTGCACGCCATCCATGAGCAGCAACATCCGCCGCTCATTGCAAAGCTGGCGCAGGCCCAGCAGATATTCCGGCGACGCCGGCGCGATGCCGCCCTCGCCCTGCACGCCTTCGATGAGAATGGCGGCAGTCGCGGGCGTGATGGCATCGCGCACCGCTGGCAGGTCGTTGTAAGGAACGTGTTTGAAGCCCTGCACTGCCGGCTCGAAACCCTTCTTCACCTTCTCCTGCCCCGTGGCCGCGATGCCTGCGAGTGTGCGCCCGTGAAACGAGTTCCAAGCGGTGATGATCTCGAAGCGCCCCTCGTCGTGGCCGAACTTGCGCGCGAGCTTGTAAAGCCCCTCGTTCGCCTCCGCGCCAGAGTTGCTGAAGAACACCTTGCCCGGCGCGAGGTGCCGGACGATCTGCTGCGCCAGGCGGCCCTGCGGCTCGTGGTAGTAGAGGTTTGAGATGTGCATGATCCGCCGCGACTGCTCGATGAGCGCCTCGGTGATCTCCCCGTTCGCATGGCCGAGTGAGCAGACCGCGATGCCGCCGCCGAGGTCGAGGTAGCGCTTGCCGTTCACGTCCCACAAGTGGCTGCCCTGCCCGCGCGCGAACACCAGCTCGAAGCGCCCGTAGCTGGGCACGACGTATTTCTGGAACAGGCCGAGGACGGCTTGCTGCTCGTTGTGGACGATGGCGGGTGGTGTCGGGACGATCTCTTTCATTGGCAATCAGCTTCTCAGGTCAAATCCAGTTCCAGAAAACTTCCGGGAGCCATCCCAGCCACGGCATTGGCGATGCCCTCCGTGTGCTTGCGGAGGACAGTCCAGTCATTCGTCGGCAACACGAGAATCGCGATGCGACGGCCCGTTAAGTTCTGCTGGTAGCGCAAGTTTTGGTCGGCGGTGAGCAGCAAGTCGAACTGCTCCTCCGCGACCCGCAGCAAGTCGCCGTTCTTAAGCGCGCCCCAACCCAACTCGGGAGCCGTCTTGACAGTGTGCCCGGGAAGGAAGCGGCGTAACGGTCGCGGCACGCAGCCGTCGAACAACACGTTCATGCGGCGGCTTTGAACAACGACTGATGCGCGTATTCCAGCACGGCGACCGCCTGCGCACGCGTCACGTCGGGGAAGCAGTCCAGGAACTCGTCCATGCTCAATCCGCTCTCCAAGTTGCCGAAAAGCGCGTCCACCGGCACGCGCGTCCCGTAGAAGCATGGCGCGCCGCTCATGCGCTGCGGGTCCACCCAGACGGGCAGGCCCGGCGGCACTTGAACTGGCAAAGTCGCATTCATCATTCGCACTCTTACCAGCAGCCGCCCCCGACTGCCAGCGAAGTCTTACGCCACCACTTCAGTCCCCACACCCTCGTCCGTGAAAATCTCCAGCAGCACGGAATGCGGCTGCCGACCATCCACGAACTGCACTTTCTCCACGCCGGCCTGGATGGCCGCCACGGCGCTGTCCACCTTGGGAATCATCCCCTTGTCCACGACGCCGGTGGCCTTCAGCGCAGGCACGTCGCCGATTCGCAAGTGTGTGATGAGCGTCGCAGGGTCTTTCGGGTCGCGCATGAGACCGGGCACGTCGGACATGAAGACGAGGCGGCGGGCCTTGAGCGCGATGGCGGCCTGCGCGGCGGCCACGTCGGCATTGCAGTTGTAAATTTTCCCGTCCTCGCCCCGCGCCGTGGGGCTGATGACCGGCGTGATGCCCTGCGCGATGCACTCCAGCAACGGCGCGGTGTTCACGCCGACGACCTCGCCCACGTAGCCGATGTCGAGCTTGCTGCCCGGCTTGTCCTTGTCGTCGAGCCAAAGCTTGCGGCAGGTGAAGATGTCCGTGCCCGCGAAGCCCCGCGCCTTGCCACCGAGCGACTCGATGGTGCGGACGATCTCCGGGTTAATCTCGCGCGAAAGCACCTGGTCCACGACGCCGACCGTCGCCTCGTCCGTCACGCGCATGCCCTGGATGAAATTCGCCTTCAACCCGGCGGCGTCCATCGCGCGCGTGATGGCTTTACCGCCGCCGTGGACGACCACGGGATTGATCTCCACCGCTTCGAGGAACACGACGTCGCGCGCCACGCCATTGCGCACGGCGGGGTCGGGCGAGTCCATGAAGCTGCCGCCGTATTTCACGACGAACGTGGCGTGGCTGAACTTCTGGATGTAGGGCAACGCCTCCAGCAGCGTCGCGGCTTTGGTGATGGGGTCGATCATTCTGGCGGCGCAGGATTAGGCGGTGGCTTGGGTGTGGCGTCTTTCATCACCTTCCGGAGCAATTGCACTGTCCCAACAGTGATGAGCGCGTAGGCTGCGAGGGAGATGACCGGACCCACCTCCATGACCACCCTGCGGACAGTGTAATCCTTCGTGGCAGGACCAACGAATCCGTAGGCGAGCCGAGTGGCAATGCCCAACAGACTGCCACCGGCCAGAAACAAAAGCAGGCGCCACTTGAGCCGGCAGTAGGCTGATACTGCGAAGCCGACCACCACCACGCTCAACGCAAGCGAGGCGTTGTTCGCTAGCGATGGCGACAGCCCCAGGCGGGAGGGCGGGCCGAATAGAAATCCGAAGGCGACAAACCCAAGGGTCCACCACATCTGACCACGGGAGCAAAAAGCAGCCTGTGCCAATGCCCCCAGAAGAAGCAGAGGGAGGCACAACATGGCTCCCACCGTGACGAGGTCGCCGGAGAAATACTGCGCGGTCAATCGGTCACTGCCGACCGAGGCGGCAAACCGCCACACCGGCACCGCCACGACCCAAACCTTGAACGGCAACAGCGCGAAGCCAACCCACGAACTGCGGCCTTGGGGTAGGTATTTCATGTGTTCACCTCCGAGCATGATTGAGATGTGTCAAACCTACGCGCGCTCTTTGGCCAAGGCAAGGTCAGCCCCCCAGCGTCGTCGGGTCGGTCACGTCGCCCTTGTTGTAATCCACGTAGGCCTCGGTCAGGTCGGCGGCATACATGAGGGCGGCGGCCTGGCCGAGGTTGAGGCGGATGTGGAGGTCGAATTCCTTCGGGGCGGCGGCGGCGCAGAGTTGCTTGAAGGTGGCTTTTGTCGGCTGGCCGCGCTTGAGGCTCCAGAGAATCTTCCGGCTCCCCGGCGCGCTGTAGCCGATGTCCACGCGGTCCTCGACCACGGTCGCCGCGCTGTAGCCAAGCGCGTCGATGATGCGGCCCCAGTTAGGGTCGCCGCCGTGCCAACTCGTCTTCACCAGCGCGCTGTTCGCCACGGCGCGTGCGGCGGCATCGGCCTCCTGAATCGTCTTTGCACCTTCCACCCGCACGGTCACGACGCGATGCACGCCCTCGCCATCGCGGACAATCATCTTGGCGAGTTCGAGGCAGACGTGCTGAAGGGCGGCTTGGAAAATCTCCAAGTCCGGTAGCAGCCGACGTGAGGAGGCTCCATCTGAACTGCGGTTTGAAGTGAGCCTCCTCACGTCGGCTGCTACCAGGGGAGAATTCCCCGCTAGGCCATTCGCCAGCACGAGCACCGTGTCGTTCGTGCTCATGTCGCCGTCCACGGTGATCCGGTTGAAGCCATTCGCGACCGCCTCTTGCAGGCACGCGTGCAGTGCCTTCGCCTCAACCGCCGCATCCGTCGTGATGAAGCAGAGCATCGTGGCGTGCAGGCCTTGCGGCAGCGCGGCGGGACGCGCACCGGTGGCGCTCATGCCGGGCTGAATCATCCCCGCGCCCTTGCACATGCCGCCGATGCAGACGGTCTTGCCGCCCAGCTTGAACTCGATGGCGATCTGCTTGGGCCGCGTGTCGCTGGTCATGATGGCCTCGGCCGCGTGGTCGGCGCTGGCGTGCTCGCGGTTGAGGAGGCGCTCGGCAGCGACGATGCCGGCGCGGACGTTGTCCATCGGCATCGTGACGCCAATGCGCCCGGTGCTGGCGACGAAGACGTGTTCCTCGCTCATGTGAAGCTGCTTCGCCGTGAGCGCGGTCATGGCGCGCGCGTCCTTCATTCCCTGCTTGCCGGTGCAGGCGTTGGCGTTGCCGGAGTTCACCACGATGGCTTGGGCGGTGCCGGCCTTCACGCGCTCGGCGCAGACCTTCACCGGCGCGGCGCAAATCTGGTTCGTCGTGAACATCCCCGCCACGGTCGCGGGCACTTCCGACACGATCAGCGCGAGGTCACGCTTCTGGCCTTTGTTCGACCCCTTGCCAGTGCCGAGGCGCTTGATGTCACAGAAAACGCCGCTGGTGAGGAATCCCTTGGGCGCGACGATCGCGCCGGGAACGACTTTGAATTTCAACTTGCTCATGTTTGGCGCGCGAACGGAAACAACTCGCCGCACGGGTGTCAATAACGGGGTCATGGGAGGGACGACCTGCCGGTCGTCCGTCTTCCGCGTCAGCGAACGAAGTGAAGCGAGCAGACGGTGGCAGTCAGCTTCGCTCGCTGCTTGGGAACACCAAGGCCGACCGGCAGGTCGGCTCTGCCTTACGTGGCCACGCCGAGCCGATCCCCCATGCGCGCGTAGAGTTCGCGGTGCTCGGCGGTGTGGGCCAGCAGATCGGCGTCCAGCTTCACGCGGCCTGGCTCGAAGAGCGTGATGGTGGAGGAGCCGCCGAACTTGAAGTAGCCCTTCTCCGCGCCCTTCGCCACGCGGGTGTTTGGCACGAAGGTGTATTCAAAGCTGCCCACGTTCGTCGCGCCGACTTCTAGCATCAGCACTGTGCCGAACTCCGGCGACTCGATGCGCGTGATGGCGCGCTTGTTCTCCGTGAAGATGTGGATGTTCTGTCGCAACGCGATGGGGCTGACGGAGTAGAGCCAGCCGTTGATGAGGCGCGGCTCCGTCGCGAGGCCCGCGACGGGAAAATGGTAGCGGTGATAGTCCACCGGGCAGAGCCGCGAGAGCACCATCGCGCCACGCTGGAAGCGCTCGGTCAAATCGCGGTCACGCAGCAACTCGCCAAGGCTGAACACCTCGCCTTTCACGAAGATGCCCTCCATCCGCGACACGTCTTGGAAGCCGAGATGCCGCCCGTCCGCCGGGAACACTGCTGTGCGGGCATCGCCTGCGATGGGCCGCGCCGTGGGCTTCAGCTTGCGATAGAAGAACTCGTTGAAGGTGCGGAAGGAGTCCGGCGCGTCGGCGAACTCGCTGGTGTCCACGCGGAAGTTCTGGATGAACGGCGCGACCTTCGCGCGGCTCGCGGGGCGGTCCATGCGCCAGCCATACCAGCGCGAGAAGAATGCGCGCTTGGCCACAGCGTGCAGTGCGAGCCGGCCCGAGAGCGAGCCGTAGATCCAACGCATGACGCCCTCGCCGTAAATCTGCTCCGTCTCCACGCGTTGCGTGTAGCGGTGGAAGTAGTGGATGGCGTCGGGCTGCACGGATTTTTCTGCCCGGGACTCTCGGGAAGCGACCGTCTCAAGTCGAGTTGGTTTTGCGCGGCGTGAGGTGGACACTCTTGTCCGCCGCGGCTCGCATTGTGTCTGCGGAATCGGGCACAGGTGTGTCCCCGTTACGCAGCCCGTTGCGCGCGCCTGCAGGCCGTGCTTACATCGCGCACGTCCATGAAAACGCCTTCGATCACCGCGCTTGGCTTCGTTCTGCTACTGGCTGTCTCGGCTACTGCCGCCGAGAAACTCGCCGCACCCGATGGCTGGACCACCGGTGCGGCGCGCGAGGAGATTCGCCCGTTCTTCCGCTACGACGCGAAGGGTGGCCCGTCGGGCAAAGGCAGCCTTATCATCGAGTCCGATGCGCGCGAGGGCTTGAACGGCTGGTGGACGAAATCCTTTCCCGTGACCGGCGCGCAGCACTACCGCTTCTTCACGCTGCGCAAAGTGACGAACGCCGACTCACCGCGCCGCGCGGGCGTCGTGCGCATCCTGTGGCGAGACGCGAGTGGTAAACCGGTGACGCACGACGAACCTTCGTTTGCCTCCTATCGCCCCGGCGACCACCCGCGCTCGGAGCCGGAGCTGCCGGGCGACAAAGCCACGGACAAGCGTGGATGGACGGAGGTCTTCGACACTTACCGCGCGCCATCAAAAGCAGCGCAGGCGATTGTGGAACTGCACTTTCGCTGGGCACCGAAGTCGAAGGTCGAGTGGTCTGACGTGTCGCTCTCGGCTGTGCTCCCTCCTGCGCCGCGTATCGTGCGACTCGCTGCCGCGCACTTCGTCCCGCGCAACACGAAAACGCCCGACGAGCGGCGCAAGGCTTTCGTGCCGCTCATCGAGGAGGCGGCGAAGCAGCGCGTGGACTTGCTCGTGCTCCCCGAAGTGCTGACCTACGCCGGCGGCAGCACTTACGCCGAGTGCGCCGAGCCGATCCCCGGTCCCTCGACCGAGTTCTTCGGCAAGCTGGCGAAACAGCACAACCTCCATCTCGTCCCCGGACTCATCGAGCGCGACCGGCACTTGATCTACAACGTCGCCGTGCTCATCGGGCCGGACGCCAAGGTCATCGGTAAGTATCGGAAAGTCACCTTACCACGCGGCGAAATTGAGGGCGGGTTTCAGCCTGGCTTCGATTATCCTGTCTTCGACACGAAGCTAGGGAAAGTCGGCATGATGGTTTGCTACGACGGCTTCTTCCCGGAGGTCGCGCGCGAGTTGAGCAATCGCGGCGCGGAGATCATCGCGTGGCCCGTGATGGGCTGCAACCCGCTGCTCGGCGCGGCGCGCGCGTGCGAGAACCACGTCTATGTCGTCAGCAGCACGCACACAGACGCGTCGGCGAACTGGATGATCTCCGCCGTGTATGGCCACGACGGCAAGCCGCTGGCGCAGGCGAAGGAGTGGGGCACGCTCGCCATCGCCGAGGTGGACTTGAACAAGCGCCTCCTCTGGCAAAGCCTCGGCGACTTCAAGGCGGAGATTCCGCGTCATCGCCCGGCGGATGCGCCAGTGCGCAGCGCGAAGTAGGTGCTGTTCGAAACTCCTCTGCTCCGACTTCGACCATGAGCATTGTCATCCGTCCGTTCCGTCCCGCTGACCTGCCGCACTTGCAGGAGATCACGCTCGCCGCCTTTCCCGGCGTCTCGCTAGACCAAAGCATCGAGGAGAAGTTCGGCGAGCAGAACGGCCACGACTGGCGCTGGCGCAAGGCCCGGCACATCGAACTCGAAACCATCGCGAACCCCGCCGGCGCGTTCGTCGCCGAGGAGGCCGGGCGCATCGTCGCCTACATCACGACCACGCTTGATCGCGCCAACGGGAGCGGGCGCATCGCGAACTTGGCCGTCTTCGCCGAGTTGCGCGGACGCGGCGTGGGCCGGCAGCTCATCCAGCATGCGCTCGCTTGGTTCCGGGGCGAGGGACTCAGCTACGCGCTGATCGAATCCATGTCGCACAACGAAGCCGGGCGCGGCCTCTACACTTCCGTCGGCTTCCAAGAGATTGGTCAACTCGTCCACTACGCGATGAAACTATGACAGGCTTCACCCGCCGCCACTTTCTCGTCCGCGCCGCGCTTGCCGCGCCCCTGCTGGCGAGTTCCTCTCTCGCTGCCGAAGCCGGCCCGCTCGGCCCGAACGTCTCGCTGAAAGGCCGCCGCCCGTTTCCCGACGACAACCCGTGGAATCGCGACATCTCGCAGGAACCGGTGGACCCAAACTCCAACGCCATCGTCGAAAGCATCGGCCTCGCGAAGAGCCTGCATCCCGACTTCGGCACCGTGTGGCAGGGCGCGCCCAGCGGCATCCCCTACGTCGTGGTGGACAGCAAGCAGCCGCGCGTGCCGGTGCAATTCCAGTATGGCGACGAGAGCGATCCCGGCCCGTATCCGATCCCGGCGGACGCGCCGATCGAAGGCGGGCCGAACGCGAAGGGCGACCGTCATGTGCTCGTGATCGAGCGCGACACTTGGAAGCTCTACGAAACTTTCTCCTCCTATCCACAAGATGGCGGCAAGTCGTGGAAAGCCAGCTCAGGCGCGGTGTTTGACTTGAACTCGAACAAGCTGCGTCCTGCCGGCTGGACCTCCGCCGACGCCGCCGGGCTGCCGATTTTCGCTGGTCTGGTGCGCTACGATGAGGTCATCGAGCTGAAAGCCATCCGTCACGCGCTGCGCTTCACCGTGCGCCGCTCACGCCGCGCCTACGTGCCGCCCGCGACGCATTACGCCAGCCGGCTCACGGACGCAAATCTGCCGCCGATGGGAATGCGCGTGCGGCTCAAGGCCAGCGTGGACGTCAGCAAGTTCTCGCCGGCTGCGCGCGTCATCCTCACCGCGCTGAAGCGATACGGCATGATCGTGGCGGACAACGGTGGGGACTGGTTCATCAGCGGCGCGCCGGACCCGCGCTGGAACGACGAGGAGATCGCCACCCTGAAGCGCATCAAGGGCCGGGACTTCGAGGTGGTGAAGATGAACGGTCTCGTGACGCGGGCGTAGCAACCTGTTCAAAATACTGTAGCGGCGGTCTGTGACCGCCAAGTTTGGGCAAGCTCTGCGCTTCGGTCGGCGCTCACAGAGCGCCGCTACAGTGAGGACCGTGCTGCGGGCGGGAGCTGCCGCGCTGCCTCAACGCCCCGCTGCCGGGACCATCGGCTGGGTCCACGCCGTCTCCACGTCGCCCTTCTGCGATGGGTTTGGGTGCGGCTTGGAGGAGATGACTTTCGCGCGGACGTAGATCTCGTCGCCCTTGAGCGTGTAGCTCGCCTTCGCGCCCCTCACCTCCGCCAGCACCGCGCCGATGTCCTTGCTGTAGGTGTGCGCGACGCGCAAGGCCTCGCCGGCGGCGTTGCGCTGCGGCTCGTTCTTGGGGTCGTAACCGCGCCGCGTGCCGATGAACTGCGTGGTGTAGGTCACGCCGGGCTGGGTCTCGATCTCGATGGCGATCTCCTTGGAGCTTTGCCGCAGGTCGCGCAGCTTCACGCCGGAGCTGGAGTAGAAGTCCCCGGCCTCGAGTGCGGCGATGAGGCTCTCGGGTGTCAGCTTCTCGGAGCGAACCCAGACCCAGCCGCGGAGGGGGTTGCTCACGCGGGAGGAGTTGGTGTGGTAATTGTGACCGTCGTCGGTGCCGAGGCCGAACATGACGGGATACTGCAGCTCGGCGAGGCGGCGCGTGAGCACGATGTCCCAAAGGCGGTCCATACTGGGCGCACGGTTGGTGGTGTTGCCGTTGTTGTGGACGCCGGGGTGGCCGTTGAACAACTCGAAGAAGCGGGCGTCGCGCACCTGCAACAGCTCCTCCGGCGTGATGGCGAACTGGAAGTTCGGATGATTGACGTGCGGAAACATCGGCTGGCCGGTGCGCTGCCGCTGCTCCATCACGGCGGCGATGTTGTTGGAGATCGCCTCGGAGACGCTTCCTCCGCCCTGCGGCTTGATGACCTCGCGGAGGTTGTGCGCGTTCATGTGGACAGGCGCGGTCTTCCAGCGGTCGGAAATCTCCTCGCTCTGGACAAGCAGGAAGCGGCCCGGCTCCTCGAACTTGCCCCGATACTCGGAGAAGAATTTCAGCCGCGCCTCAGTCTGGCCGTCCTTGCCAGCGCGCGTCTCGATCCAGTCCTTGGGCCAGCGCGCGGCGTATTTGGGGTAGGCGATCTTTGCGCTTTTGGCTGTCTCGGTGTTCACCCATTTGTTGGTGGTGTGAAGCGTGTTGTGATCGGTGAAGGCGAGGAAGTGGTAGCCGTTGGTCTTGTAAAGCTCGGCGATCATCTCGGGAAAGTCGTCGCCATCGCTCCAGAACGAATGGGTGTGGAGATTGCCGCGCCACCAGCGCGTGGAATCGGCGGCAGTGGTGGTGGCGAGCAAGCTGGTCAATCCCAGCGCGAGGAGGAGCAGACGCATTTTTTTCATGGCCAGTGCCATGACTCTTGCCGAGGAACGCGGCGCGGGAAAGGGGAAATTCAGGCGCCAGACCGGCTCCGCCTCCTCACGTCGGAGACAGCGGCGTCAAGGCTTGCGCAGCCGGAAGAAGCGGTTCGTCAGCGTGACCTGGTTCGTCATCGCGAACTCGCTCGTCTCCACGCCCAGCAGGCCCACCGCGTCCGTCCACGACTGCGCGCGCAGGTCGGGCGCGACTTGCAGGATAAAGCTCGCGGAGCCGAGCGGCCACGAGAGGCGGAGTTGGCCGGCGGCGGGCGTGAAGTTCAGCGGAGGCGGCGCGGCGCCCGTGAAGGGCCGGAAGCGCGTGAGGAAAATATCCTCGGCACCAGCGCTTGTGGTGCTGTTGCTGCCCAGCGCGCTGGCACCGTTGAAATAGCCGGTGAGCAGCGCGTTGCCAACGGGGTCCACCGCCACGCCGAGGCCGAAATCTTCGCCGAGGTCGCTGCCGCCCGCCTGCTGCGCGAAGGCGAACGTGCCGTTCGTGTCGAGCCGCGCGAAGAACGCGTCGTAGGTGTTGGCGACGCTCACGAGCGTGTCCCCGCCGAAGCCCGCCGCGCCGCTGAAGTAGCCTGCAATGAAGACCTGGTTGCTGCGATCCACCGTCACCGCCCGGGCGGAATCCGGCCGCGTGCCGCCCGCCTGCCGCGCCCACTGCGGAGCGCTGGCGTTGTCATACTTGGCGATGAAGGCGCGCCCGTTGTCCACTCGCACGCTGTAGAGGCCGGCCTGGTTGGTCTGGACGTTGTTGAGCGTGAGCGTCTGGCTGGTCGCGCCGGGGATGTTCACGCCGTTCAAGCGCCACTGGTAGGTGAAGGGCGCGATGCCGCTGTTGGTGACGGTGAAGCTGACGATGTTGCTCAACACCACGCTCGCGCCCTGCGGATGCGCTGTGATGAAGGGCGCGCCGTTGATCTCGGAGCCGGGGTTCTGGAAGAGGAAGTCAATTTCCCCGTCGTTCAGGGCGCGGTTGTAAACTTGGATGTCGTCGAGGAGGCCGTTGAACCTGCCGACCTGCCCAAGGCCGGACTGGTTGCCGCCAATCACGAACGACGCAGTGTTCTCAACCACGGCCTGAACGGGCTTTGAGTCCTCCGTTGGCGCACCGTCCACGTAAATCTTCTTGGTCCCTGCGACGATGTCATGCACGACCGTGATCTGGTGCCGGTTCCCATCCGTCACGGAAGTCGTGGAGATGGGCGTCTCTGAGATGGACTGCGCAGCGCCACCAGATCCGCCGGTGTTGAAGCTGGCCTTCGCAGGCACCAGCGTCTGGGTGCTGGCGTCATTGATGAGGATGAAATAGCCCTTGCGGGATCCCGCCTGGTGCTTGGTGACGATCTGATAGTCGAGGGTGAGATCGTTCGCGGCAACGCGCGCCCAGACGGAGATGGAATACACGCCGGAATCCAGCCCGAGCACGTTGCCCATTTTGATCAAGCCGTTCAGACTGCTGGAGAAGCTCACCGCGTTGCCCACTCTGCCGCTGAGGACGAAGCCAACCCCGGTGGGCGACACCGCGCCATCGAAATTCCCCACGCTGTCCACCTCCACCGTGCTGCCGGGAGCCTCGTCGAAGCGCCAGTGCGCCACGGGGCGGAGCGAGTCCACGATGAGCGTTGCCGTCAGGCTGTTCGTGACGCCGGAGCTGTTCTGCACGCGCACGGAGTAACCGCCCTCGTTCGGGAATTGGACATTGGTCAACGTGAGCGTGGTGTTCGTCGCGCCCGCGATGTTCACGCCGTTGTAGGTCCACTGGTAGGTGATCGGCCCCGTGCCCGTCACGGCGACATCGAAGCTGACGGTGCTCCCGGCGAAGACGGTCTGGTTCGTCGGGCTTTGCGTGATGTTCACCGGCGGCGTGGTGTAGGTGATGCTGAGGTCAATGAACTCGTTGGGCGAGGTGCCGCCGACGGAGAGCGGCGTGATGGAGAGGTTGAAGTTGGTGTCCGTGAAGGTCTGGCCGATGGGCAGCGGGTGCCGGGTGAAGTTGGTGGTGGCCGGGGTCATGTTCAGCAGCCGGCTGCCCTCGCCGGCCATGTCGTTGGTGAGGCCGGGGGCCTGCATGCCCCAGCGGATCTCGACGCCGTTGGCGAGGAAGTTGGTCGCCGCCGACGCATAGGTGCCGAGGTTGCGGCGGAAGCCCAGCCAATAGGCGCGGTCGCTCTGCTGGCCGACCGTGATGCCGCGGATGCCGGTGGAGCTGATGTGGTCGTGCCGCGTGAGGCGATAGGTGCCGCCCGTGGGTGCGGTGCGCCACTGGTTCTTGTTGAGCCAGCCGAGATAGGCCTTGAACCATTCATTGAAGTGGATGGGCTGGTTGGGGAAGTTGTCGCCCATCATGTCGAAGGCGTCGCCGTATTCGGTAGCGGAGCCGGAGAGGGCAATCGGGCTGGTGCCGGTGACATCCCAGCGATTCGCGTGGTTCATGCCTTAGTTGTGGCCCAGTTCGTGGCCCAGCAGGCGCAGGCTGAACTCGGCGTTGATCAGCAGGCCCTTGGCCCCGACGAACGCCAGACCGCCGAAGGTGAAGCCCGGCACGTCCGAGAAGACCGTCATCTCGAAGTCGTAGAGGTCCGGGTTGAATTGCCCGGTGTTTCCATTTGGATGGTCAGGTGCGCGCCGCCGCCAGCGCTTCCATCCGCAGCACGCCCATCGGGTCCGCCGCGCCGTAGGCCGCCCTGTCCTGCGGCATCCGCAGCACCGCCGGAAGAAACGTGGGCAGCAGCGAAGTCTGGTTCTGCGAGTTCTCCCGGTAGAACAGGTCCGTCTGGCCCATGACCCTCGCCATCAAGTTTGTCGTGATGGTCGTGCCCGTGTTCCGGTCGAACGGTCCGCCGGGGTCGTCCGAGAAATCCACCCGGATGATCAGGATGCGCTTCAGCCCCAGCGTCCAGCCGGGGCTTGGGGGAAATGCGGCCATGCCGGGCGGAAGACCCGCCGGCAAGGTCGCGCCCGCCTTCAGTCCGCCGACTGGAGAAGGGCCCCGCCCCGCCTCGCGTTGCAGCAGCTTCGCCTCGACCGCGAACGCGTCCCGCGCGTGCGCCGCTAACGCCACCTCGCCGCCCGTCTCCAAATGAATCGCCTGCGGGTCCAGCCCGCGCGTCAGCACCGCCGCCGGCAGCTCCCGCCGCGCGTCCGGGCCCACCGCCTGCGCCAGCGCGAACTCCGGATCGCGCTCGATCCATCTCGCCATCGCCGCGCGACGGGCTTTTGCGAGCGCGACGCCTTGCGCTTCCACGTTGGACATGTCCGCCGGCGCGCGATGCAGCGACTGCCACGCGCGGAATTTCTCGAACGGCTCGGCGCGGTTCACCGGCCATTCCGTCACGTCCTCGATGGCGGGCTTCGTCGCCGGGATTTGCGCGCGCCAACGGTTCCACGCGGTCTCGGCGGAGGCGGGAGAGTTTGTGGCGGCTGCGGCAGTGCTCAGCAGGAGTGGTGTCGGCGGGAGCTGAGGGGTGTTGGCCAGGTCCGGCGAGTTTCCCTGACGGAAACTCCAAAACGTGGCGAGGACGGCGGCCAGCAGCCACCGCAGGGAGCGGTGAAAAGGCAAGCTTATTGAGGTTGCGGGGACAATGCCAATTTCCAGTCGGATTACAAGTCAGGAGAGTCCCGCAGACGACCTGCAAAGATTTCTGTTTGCGCCGTGCGGAAGCCCGGCCGAATGTCACCAAGTCCGCAACGCCCGGAAACTCCACCACGCATGAAACCCACAAGCCTCGTCTCCGCCGCCGTGCTTGTGCTGCTGGGCGCGGCCCTCGGCATCTTCGTGGACCGTGCCTTCCTGCCACATCCCAGCAGCGCGGAGAATCCGTCCGTCAGGAAGAAGCCCGACTCCAGCAAGCTCCCTGCCGCCGCCCGCCCGCCCGCCCGCCGCACCAGCGCGAGCACCACGCTCCCCGAATTCGAGCCGCCCGCCCCGCCGATGACAGCAGAGGAATTCGCCGTCGCCTTCACCGCCGCGCTGCGCGAACCCAACGCGGAGCACCGCATGGCCAAGCTCCTCGAACTCGCCGACCGCCTCGCCCCCGCCGACGTGCCGCGCGTCATCCACCTCTTTAAGCAGCTCGGCCGTCGCGACGAACGCGACGCCTTGCTGAACTCGCTTGTCACCCGCTGGGCTGAAGTAGACCCCGCCGCCGCGCTCCGCTTCGCCCAGCAGCTCACCCGTCCTGCCGAGCGCAAGTCCGCGACCGCCGCCGTGCTCGAAGTCTGGGCAAGCGCCGACAACGCCGCCGCGCTCGCGTGGGCGCAAAGCCTCCCGCCCGGCTCCGCGCGCAACGAGGCGTTGCAAACTGCACTCGCCCATCTCGCGGACAAGGACCCCGCCGCCGCGCTGGCCGAGCTTAAAAAATCCGGCCTCACCAATCCCAACTCCGGCCTTCCCGAAGCCATCTTCCAACGCTGGGCCGCCACTGATCCCGCCACCGCCGCCGCGCAGGCCATGGCGGAGCTTCCTCCCGGCCGCCAGCGCGACAGCGTCCTGCAACTCATCGCCAGCACATGGGCCAACAGCGACGCGCCCGCCGCCGCCGCGTGGCTCAAAGAACAGCCCGACAGCAAGGGCAAACGCGAGATGGTGCAGAACATCGCCAGCGAACTCGCCGCCACCACCCCGAAAGCCGCCATCGAACTCGCGCTCTCAATCCCCGCCGGCCCCGCGCAAAACCAAGCCCTCGCCAACATCGCCTCCCGCTGGGCCAGCGTGGACCTCGACGGTGCGCTCGCATGGGTGAAGCAGCTCCCGCCCGGACGCGCTAAGGAGAACGCCTTGGTGAACCTCAGCCATGAATGGGCGCAAGCCAGCCCGCGCGCCGCTGCCGAGTTCGCTGCCACGCTCCCCGCTGGCGACACGCAAAACTCGCTCTTCTCCGCCGTGGCCAATCAATGGGCCACGGCTGACCCAGTTGCTGCGTTAAAGTGGGCGCAAGCCCTGCCCACCGAGGATGCGCGGCGGCTCGCGATGGATGCTAGCGTCACAGTATGGGCGCGAGATGCGCCGGAAGCGGCTGCGGAATTTATTTCCAGAATGGAGGCCGGCGACCCAAAGAATGATTTGTTCTTCGGCCTTGCCGTCATTTGGACTCAGGACGATCCAGACGCTGCCTTGAGATGGGCGGGGCGACTTCCACCGGCAGAGCAAGAGAACGCCTATTTCGTCCTCGTTCAAATTCTATCGAGTGACAATCCCCCTGTGGCCGCCACGCTGCTGGATAAGATAGCGCCAGTGAACCGCGCCGTTATCGGGGAAGGTATCGCGACCACCTGGCTTCAACTTGACCCCGCTGCCGCCCGTGCCTGGATCGCTGCCGCGCCCCTGCCCGCCGAGTTGAAGCAACGGCTGCTCAAGCAGTAGCGCCAAGGGCGTCACCACGATCGCCTTCTCCCTTCGCGGAGCGGGGAGGAGAAGGTGGCCGCAGGCCGGATGAGGGGTGCGGCCACCAACGCCGACGCACACAACCCCTCACCCCGGCCCTCTCCCCTTGCTCCGCACAGGGAGAGGGAGAAAAGACGTGAGCGAATCGTCAAGCGCTTCGACCAAACTGCTGGTGGAATGAAGATCAATAATCCCGGAATGGCCCGCGCGGCTCGCTGGCATCCATCTCCTGTTTCCACGCGGTGAACTTCGCCTTCATCCGTGCGGCCACGTCGAGCTTCTGCTGCGAGAGGTCGGTCTTCTCGCCGAGGTCCGATGCGAGATCGTAGAGGCCGCCGCCGCGCGCGGACTCCACCCATTTCCAGTTGCCCACACGCGCCGCGCGATCACCGCGGCGCTCCCAGAACATCTCCGCGCGCGGCGACTTCGCCTTGCCTTGCAACACCGCCGTGATGTCGAAGCCGTCGAGTTTCACGCCGGCGGGCGGCTTCGCACCGGTCGCGGCGAGGAGCGTGGGAAACAATTCGAGCGACGTGAGGAGCTCGTCCGTCACCGCGTTCGCCGGGAGCCGGCCCGGCCAGCGCGCGAGGAAGGGCACGCGCAGGCCACCTTCCCACATCGAGCTTTTGCCGCCCTTGAGCGGCGCGTTGCCGCCGTTGCCGCTGCCGCCATTGTCCGACATGAACAGCACCAGCGTGTCGCGCTCCAGCCCGAGGTCGCGCAGCGTGTCGAGCAATTCGCCGATGGCCTCGTCCATGCACGTCACGGCAGCGAGGTAGCGCGTCACGCCGTTCTTCGGGTCGCGGTTCGGATAGAGCTTCAGATACTTCTCCGGCACCTGGACGCCGACTGCGGCTTTCTTCTCGCCGGCCTTCGGGTCCGAGTCCGGCGCGAAGGACGACGCCCCGTGCGGCGCGTTGAAGGCGAGGTAGAGGAAGAACGGTTTCGCCTTCTGCTCGCGCACGAATCGCAGCGCCTCGCGGCGGAACACGTCGGTGACGTAGGTGCCCTTGTCCTCCTCGGTGCGCTGGTTGCCGCGGAACAACGACGGCACGCCGTAACGCTCGTGCGTGTAGTAATCAATGCCGTTGTTCCCGTGGCCGTAGAAGAAGTCGAAGCCGCGCTGGAGCGGGAGGTAACGGCGCGCCTGCCCCATGTCCCACTTGCCCACGCAGCCGGTCGCGTAGCCCGCGCGCTTCAGCGCGTCGCCGAGCGTGACCTCGCGCGGGTCGAGGCCGAGCGTCATCTCCGGCGACACGGCGTATTCCTCCGGAGTGTAGCGATGGCCGTAGTTGACCATGTCGTTGCGGACCATGTCGTAGAGGCCGTTGCGCTGCGGGTAGCGCCCCGTGAGCACGCTCCCGCGCGACGGTGTGCAAGCCGGCCAAGTCACGTAAAAGCTCGTCGCGCGCACGCCCTCGCGCGCGAGTCGGTCGAGGTTCGGCGTGATGATCTCCTCGCGGCCGAGGCAACGCAGGTCACGCCAGCCCTGGTCATCGCTGATGATGAGGATGACATTCGGCGGGCGCGGTGCGGCGGAGGTGGAGGCAACTCCGAGTGAAAGAATCGCCACCAGCAGCAGGCGCGTGAACAGCCCACGGCCACGATCGAGAAGCGTTGTTCCCGGAAAGCCAGCAGGTGTCATGGGCCAATGAATCCGCCAAAGCGTCGCGTTTCGCCAGCCGAATAATTCCTGCTCGTGTGAAGGCGGCGCAGTGGGCACAGGCCTGATCGCGGGCGTGAATTCAGTTTCCGATGATGCGCCTTCGCCGTTGAAAGAAGGCGAGGAACTCCGGGGCTTCTCATTGTCCGGCCCGACGGCTCTAATCGGCCGGTGGCGACGCTGCACATCGAGACCGTTCAATCCCTCGACACTCCGGAGCTGGCGCTGTATCGCACGCTGCGGCGGCCCGAGGAGCACGAGCGCGCCGGCGTGCTCGTGGCCACAAACGTGAAGGTCCTCCAGCGACTTCTCGCCAGCCGGTTCCCCATCGTCTCGCTGCTGCTCACGCCCGCGTGGCTGGAGCGGCTTGAGCCCAGGCTGCGCGCGCGCCCGGAAGCGCTGCGCGTTTACCTCGGCGACCAGGCGTTGCTGGAGACGATCACCGGCTATCAACTCCACCAGGGCGCGCTGGCCGTCGCCAAGATTCCGCCGCAGCCGGGCTTTGACGCGCTGCTCGGATCCGCGCCGCGCCCGCTCCTGCTTGCAGCCGTTGAGGGCATCGCGAGCGCGGAGAACCTCGGCTCGGTTGTCCGGAGCTGCGCGGCCTTCGGCGTGTCCTTCCTCATCGTGGGCGAGACGTGCGGCAGCCCCTTTCAGCGCCGCGCCGTCTCCGGCTCCATGGGCACGATCTTCGAGCAGCCGGTGGTGCAGGTGGAGAATCTCGTCGCCACTCTGCCAACTCTGCGCGCACGGGGCGTGCGGTGTCTCGCGGCGCATCCGAGGCCCGGCGCGAAGAAGCTGACCGCCGTGGACCTGCGCGGCGACTGCTGCCTCGTCTTCGGCGCGGAAGGACCGGGCCTCAGCGCGGCCGCGCTGGCCGCGTGCGACGACACCGTCGAGATCCCGATGCCCTCGCACATGAACTCGCTCAACGTGGCCGCCGCCACCGCCGTGTTCCTCTACGAGGCGACCCGGCAGCGGGGGTGATGCTGGTGAGGTGGAAACGGCAGTGCTGACTTAAACGCGGAGGACGGACGCAGAGGGCGCAGAGTTGCGCAGAGAAAACATCTGACGGCCACCCGGGAGTCAGCGCCAGTGGTTTGTTCCCTCTCTGCGTTCCTCCGCGTCCTCTGCGTCTCCGCGTTAAGGTCAGGCTGTCCCTGCAAGGTAGTGATGTGCGCCCAATTCGACCGCGACGTGGCGCATAATGGTTGTGACGCAGCCGCCGACTACCCAGCATCGCGCCCATGTCCACCGCAACCGAACTCACGCTAGCCCCGGAACCAGCCGGGGCGGCTCGGGACCGATGGTGGATCGCCGCCGTGGTGATGCTGGGCGTGGGGCTGTCGCTCGGGGCGTTTCTCCGGGTCCGCCAGCGGGACGCGGCGCGCGCGGAACTTCAGCGCTCGCTCCAGACTCCGGCAGCGGAGACCGCGTCGCGGACGTGGGAGGCTTACGGTGCGCTGGCCAGCGGGCTTTTTCTCACGGCGGTCGGCGCGCTCTTCCTGCGCACGGTGCTTCGGCGGAAGGCCCATGTGGAGGCGGCCGTCGCAGCGCGCACGGCGGAGCTGACACGGGCCAACGCCCAGTTGTCCGCAGAAATCGCCGCGCGAGCCCGGGAGCAGCAGGCGCCCGCGGAGAGCGAGACGCGGTTCAGGGCGCTCTTTGAAAGTTCGCCCGACGCCGTCTTCGTGGACAGCGCCGCCGGAATCGTGCTCGATGCCAATCCCGCCGCCTGCCAGCTTCAGGGCATGACGCGCGCGGAGTTGCTCGGCCGGCACGTCACCGAGCTTGTGCCCCCGGCGCATCGCGCGGATGTCAGCCGCAACTTCGCCGAGCTGCTCGCCCACGACACTTCGATTCTGGAGAGTGAGAGCCTCACCAAGGACGGGCGCGTCATTCCCGTTGAGCTGGCCGTCCGCAGTATTGACTTCGAAGGGAAGGGCGCCGCCCTGATACACGTGCGTGACATCTCGGAGCGCCGCCGCAACCAGCAGGCGTTGGAGCGGCGCGACCGGATTCTGCGCGCCGTGGCACGCGCCGCGAGGACGCTTCTCCACGCGCCCGCCTGGCAGGCTGTCGCGCCCGAAGTGCTCGCCGAACTGGGCGAGGCCACCGGCACCAACGCCGTGTGCCTCTTCGGCAACGAGTCGCTCGACGGTGAACCGGCCTTCCGTCCGCATTGTCTCTGGCCGGCGGCGGCGGAACCGGCTCCCGACGGCGCGGTGAGTTACTGGGCCAGCGGTTGCGAGCGGTGGCGCGAGCTGCTCTCCGGCGGCGAAACCGTCCACGGACACGTGCGCGCATTGCCCGCCTCGGAGCGCCACATCCCCGGGCGCAAGGGCGTGAAGTCCATCGCGCTCACGCCCATCTTCGCGGGCGAGGCGTGGTGGGGCTTCCTCGCGCTCGGCCAAGCTGACCACGAGCGCGACTGTTCCGCCGCCGAGCTGGAGGCGTTGAAGGCCGCCGCCGAGGTTTTCGGCGCGGCTATCCAGCGCGCCGACGTGGAGCAGGAGCGCCAGCGGATGGAGCTGAAGTTGCAGGAGACGCAGCAGCTCGAGAGCCTGGGCGTGCTTGCAGGGGGCATCGCGCACGACTTCAATAATCTCCTCACCAGCATCCTGGGCAACGCAAGCCTCGCGCGCATGAACCTCCCGCCTCGTTCGCCCGTCGAGCATTCGCTCGAGCAAATTAAAAAGGCCTCCCTCCGCGCCGCCGACCTCTGCCGCCAGATGCTCGCCTACGCCGGCAAGGGCCGCTTCGTTGTCCAGCCCTTCGACCTCACCTTGCTCGTGCAGGACACCGCGCACCTCCTGCAAGTCACCATCAGCAAGAAGGCCGTGCTGAAGTTCGATCTCGGCGCCGGCCTGCCGCCCGTCCTGGCCGACGCCTCGCAGCTCCGGCAGATCGTGATGAACCTCGTCATCAACGCCTCCGAGGCCATCGGCGACCGCAGCGGCGTCATCGCCCTCTCCACCGGCCTCGTGCGTGCGAACCGCCGCTATCTCGCGGACACGCACCTCGCGGGCAACCTGCCCGAGGGCGACTACGTGTTCCTCGAAGTCAGCGACACCGGCTGTGGCATGACCCCCGAGCTGCGCGCGCATCTTCGAGCCGTTCTTCACCACGAAGTTCACCGGGCGCGGACTGGGCCTGGCCGCCGTGCTGGGCATCGTGCGCGGACATCGCGGCGCGCTGCGGGTTTACAGCGAGCCGGGCAAGGGCAGCAGCTTCAAGCTCCTCCTGCCCATCGCTCCCGGCACAGCCGTCGAGCTTGCCGCAACCAACCCGCTTGCCGACGGCTGGCGCGGCAGCGGCAGAATCCTGCTCGCGGAGGAAGAGGAAACCGTCCGCGCTGTCGTCGCGCGCGGGCTGGAAAACCTCGGCTTCACCGTCACGCCCGCCGCCGACGGGCGCGAGGCCTCGGTGATTTTCGAGGCGCAGCCCGACGCGTTCACGCTGGTGGTGATGGATCTCACGATGCCG
The DNA here is from genome assembly GCA_005791875.1 of Verrucomicrobiales bacterium. Classification (GTDB taxonomy): domain Bacteria; phylum Verrucomicrobiota; class Verrucomicrobiia; order Limisphaerales; family SXTU01; genus SXTU01. Next base: position 2,592 of record SXTU01000300.1, on the reverse strand, counting down.
CACCTCGACGGCGCGGAAGCCTTCGACCGGATGCGCCGCGTGCGTCCGGACTTGCGCGTGGTGCTGATGAGCGGCTTCAGCGAGCACGACGCGACCCCCACCTTCGCCGGCTTCCTGCAAAAGCCATTCGAGCTGGCCCACCTCCGCGACAAGATCAGGGCGGTGTTCGAAGAGCCGGAAACGTAATTTACCTGCGTCCGGACAAGCCTCACGCAGAGGACGGGAAAGCCGCAAAGGGGAATTGTTCGACCCGAACTCCGGAGCTGCCTGGCGTGTCGGCAGCGGTAGCGCAGGCTTGCAGCCTGCCCTTTCGCGGGTTTGCAACCCGCAGATGCCGCGCGCTTTTCTGGAAGTCGCTGATTGCAGAACATCCTGCCGACTGCAAGTCGGCGGAAACAGCAGACTCCAAGTCTGCGCTGCAGGGCCAGGCGTCGAGCTGCAGCAGTCGGGTTCGGGGCCTTTCCTTCGCGACCTTTGCGTGAGGGAAAACTTCTCAGCCGCTCCCAGATTTGAACTTCACGCCCGGCCCGTGCCGCGATTAGTCTCCACCCATCCGTATCCTCATCGCCGAAGACGATCTGGTTTCCCGCGAGCTTCTCCGCCATTCCCTCGCCGCGCTCGGGCACCGAGGCGGCCGACGGGCGCGCGGGCTGGGAAGCCTTTCAGAAATCCCCTGCCGAGGTGGTAATCACCGACTGGATGATGCCCGAGATGGACGGCCCCACGCTCTGCCGCCGCATCCGCGAGGTGAAGACGCGCCACTATGTCTATGTCGTCTTCCTGACCGTGGTGAATGGCAAGACTCGCTACCATGAAGCGATGGACGCGGGCGCGGACGACTTCCTGAACAAGCCCCTGGACCGCGAACAGCTCAAGGCCCGACTCCGCGTGGCGGAGCGAATCCTCGGGCTGCACCAGGAGATCGGCGAACTGCGCGGCGCGCTGCGCTTCTGCCCCGGCTGAAAAAGCTACTGCGACGACAAGGAGCAGTGGCAGCCGATTGAGAATCTCCTCGAACCCACCTTTAACACAGAGCTCCATCCCCGCATCTGCCCGGACTGCGAAAGCCGGCTCGCCCGTGCAGGTGCGGACTGACGCTGAGGCTCAGCGTGGTGTGGATTTAGCTGATCGCTCCACGCTGGCGCAGCATCGCTTCCATCGCCTTGTCCATGAGCAGATCGGCGAGCGGTTGAGTGGCTGCGTCGAGGGCGGTGTGCGCGGACTTCAGACGGTTTAAGTCACCGGTCTTCGTCGAGGGCTGCTCGGTGGCGAGCGCGGCGGCAAGCTCTTGAACTGCGGCTTCGACTTGGGCGCGATAGGCTGGCTCCAACTCGGCGGCGCATTCGGCAAGGCCAGCCTGCGCGGCGGCGAGGACTGCCTGGGCCTTGAGCTTCGCCTCGATCCAACGCCGCGCGGCCAAATCCTCGAACGCGTGCTCGACGGATTCCTCCACCATGCGCTGCACCTCGGTGTCAGCCACGTCCACGGCGGACTTCATCTCCACGACCTGCTGCGCGCCTGTCTTCAGATCGCGGGCAAGGACGTGTAGAATGCCATTCGCATCAATCTCGAACTGCACGCCCACGCGCGGCACCCCACGCGGCGCGCGCTCGAAGGCGACGGGGAATTTCCCGAGACTCCAGTTGTCGGCGGCGCGTTCGCGTTCGCCTTGGAGGACGTGGATGAGCATCTCGCGCTGGTGGTCCACGGCGGTGGTGAAGACCTCGCCAGCTTTGATGGGGATCGTGCTGTTGCGCGGGATGATGGCGTTCATCAAGCCGCCGAAAGTCTCGATGCCGAGCGAGAGCGGCGTGACGTCGAGAAGCAGCATGTTCTTGAAGCCGCCGCTGAGAATCTCGGCTTGGATCGCGGCACCGAGAGCAATGGCTTCGTCGGGGTTCTGCGAAGTGTTCAGCATCGGTCCGCTGGGCTCGTGATAACTCTCGCCGAGGCGAAGGCTGCCACGCTCCTCCTCGAACTCGGCGCAGCCGAACCACTCGCTGACGAGCCTGCGCACGAGCGGCATCCGTGTCTGGCCGCCGACGAGGATGACCTGATCCAGCTGCTTCGCTTCGAGCTTCGCGTCGCCGAGCGAGCGGAGGCAGTGCTGGCGCGTGCGCTCAATGATGTCGCGTGTGAGCCGCTCCAGTTCGTCACGGGTGAGCCTGTAGCTAAAGCTGAAGTCCGGCGTGAGGAAGGGGAGCGCGATTTGGACTTCGGTCTCCGTGGAGAGGCGGATCTTAGCGGCTTCGGCGGCTTCGCGGAGACGGGCAAGTGTTGCGTGTTGCGTGTTGCGTGTTGTGGCGTCCGTCCGCTCTTCGGCTGTCACGGAACACGCAACGGGCAGCACGTTGCTCAAGTCCGGGCCACCGCCTGTCTTGATGCGTTGCGCGAGAAAGTCCACGAGGCGCGTGTCGAGGTCATCCCCGCCCAAGCGCGTGTTGCCGTTGGTGGCGAGGACTTGAAAGACGCCGGCGTTGAGTTCGAGGATCGAGAGGTCGAACGTGCCACCGCCGAGGTCATAGACGGCGATCTTGGAATGTTCCTTGAGCCGGTCGAGGCCGTAGGCCAGCGCGGCGGCGGTGGGCTCGT
>SXTU01000299.1 GCA_005791875.1 Verrucomicrobiales bacterium | reverse complement strand
CGTGACGCGCGCGATGGCGGGCGAATACAGCCGCGAGCTGTCCACGAAGGTCTTCCAGGGCGCGTGCCGGCTGATCCAGCTCGGCTACAAGCAAGGCGGCGCGGCCGGTTTCGGATTGAGGCGGATGCTCATTGACCAGAGCGGCCAACCGAAGGTCGCCATGAAAATGGGCGAGCAGAAGAGTCTGCAAACCGACCGCGTCGTGCTGGTGCCGGGGCCGGACGAGGAGGTCCGCATCGTGCGGTGGATCTACGATGCGTTCGTCAGGGAGGGAAAGCTGGAATCCGAAATTGCGACGGTGCTCAACGGTCAGGAAGTGCTCACCGACTTCGGCCGCGCCTGGACGCGGGGCACCGTGCACCAGTTGCTCACGAACGAGAAATATATCGGGAACAACGTGTATCACCGCACCTCGTTCAAACTGAAAAAGAAGCACGTCAACAATCCGCCGGAGAAGTGGATTCGCGCGGAACGGGCATTTCCTGGACTCATCGCGGTCGAAGTTTTCACCCGCGCGCAGGAAATCATTTTGGCGCGAAGCCAGCGGCTCACGGACGACGAGATGCTGGACAAACTCCGGGTAGTGTTGGGCACGCACAAGAGCCTGAGCGGCATCCTGATTGATGAAACGGAGAATGTGCCCTCCAGCGCGGCGTTCCGGCACCGCTTCGGCAGCCTGGTGTCGGCCTACCGGCTCATTCACTACGACCCGGAGATTGATTACAGCTTCATCGAGATCAACCGCAAGCTGCGGCGGCAACACGGTGAGATCGTGAACTTCGTTATCCGGCAGATCGAGGCGCTGGGCGCAGAGGTGCGTCTGGACCCACAAACCGACCTGCTCCACCTCAACCGCGAACTGCGGGTGTCAGTGGTCCTTTGCCGTCATGTGACCACCGGCACCGGCGCGTCACGCTGGGTGATCCGGCTGGACGCCGGGCTCAAACCGGACATCACGATTGCGGTCCGCATGGACGCGACGAACGAGGCGGCACGCGATTACTACCTGCTCCCGGGCGTGGACATGACCTGGGAGAACCTGCGCGTCGCGGAGGACAACGGCTTTTACCTGGATGCCTATCGGTTTGAGACGCTGGACTTTTTCTACAGCATGGCAGAACGCATCAACCTGGAGGAGGCAGCATGAACGATGAAGTGCAAACGATCCCGATCGACCGCATCCGCATCCTAAATCCGCGACACCGTGATCGGAAGCGATTCGCGGTCATCGTTCAAAGCATCAAGAACCTCGGGTTGAAGAAGCCGATTCAGGTGAGCCTGCGTGCGGAGTCGGAGGGGGAGGGACCGGGCTACGATCTGGTCTGCGGCCAAGGGCGCATCGAGGCGTTCACCGCCCTCGGTCACAAAGAGATCCCAGCCATCATCGTCGAGATTGCCAAAGAGGAACGGCTGCTTCGGAGCCTGGTTGAAAACATCGCCCGCCGTTACTCCTCGCCGGTGGATTTGATCCGGGAGATTGAGCGGCTGAAAGCCCTGCACTACACCGTTGCCGACATCGCGATGAAATTGGATGTGAGCGAGAGCATGGTTAACGGGCTGATCGCGCTGAAGCGCGCCGGCGAGGAGCGGCTGCTTGAAGCGGCGCTTTCTGGGAAAGTGCCGCTTTGGGTAGCCATCGACATCGCGAAGACCGATACGGTTGAAATGCAGCGCGAACTGCTCAAGGCGTATGAATCCAAAGAGCTCAACCATGTATCCATCCGCACCGTGAAGCGGCTGATTGAACAGCGGCGACTGGCGGGCAAGAGCCGGGTCGGCGCGGGGAGGGTGCGGAAGGGCAAGACCAGCGCCGAGAGCCTGGTGAACGCGTATCGCCGGGAGACCCAGCGGCAGAAGCTGCTCGTGAAGAAGGCGAAGATTTGCGACGGCCGGCTCGTGTTTGTGGTCACGGCGTTCAACAAACTGCTCGGTGATGAGCATTTTGTGACGCTGCTGCGAGCCGAAGCGCTCGCCAAGATGCCGAAATACCTGTGGTCAAAGCTGGCACCCAAGAACAAGGAGACAACATGAGTGAAATGAAGATTGGATTTGAGCTGAAAACCATCCAGGTGGCGCTCAACAAAATCATGCCGGTCAGGCAGATCAAGAATCCGCAGAAGAGCGTTGACCGTTACAAAATGATCCTCGCATCCATCAAGGAGGTTGGGTTGGTCGAGCCCCTGATAGTGTATCCCCAAAAGGGCTCGCCCGGGACGTTCGTGCTGCTGGACGGGCACCTGCGACTTCTCGCACTCATTGAGCTGGGCCAGACTTCGGCAGCCTGCATCATCGCGAGTGATGACGAATGCTTCACCTACAACGCGCGCGTCAGCCGGCTCCCGCCGATTCAGGAACACAAGATGGTTGTCCGGGCTGTGCGTAACGGCGTGAAACCGGAGCGCATCGCCGCTGCGTTGGACATGCCGCTTCGCGTCGTGATTGCACGCATACGGCTGCTCGATGGCATCCACGAAGAGGCGGCCGAGCTGCTGAAGGACAAAAACATCTGCCCCAAGGCGGTCCGGCTGCTGAAGCGGGTGACCGGCGTGCGCCAGATTGAAATCGCAGAGCTGATGGTGTCCGTGAACAACTACTTCGCCGGCTACGCCGAGGCGCTGGTCTTGGGGACGCCGAAGGAGCAGATGGTCAAGGTGTCGGATCCGAAGAAGAAGGAGGGACTGTCCGCGACGGAGATCGCCCGGATGGAGGAGGAGATGGGGTCGCTGGAGCACGACCTGAAGGCAGTCGAGGAATCCTACGGCGAGAACATGCTAAACCTGACCCTCGCGCGCGGCTACATCAAGAAGCTGTTGGAGAACGTGAAGGTCGTCCGCTTTCTCAACGGGTATCACGCCGACATTCTGGCGGAGTTCGAGGCTATTGCGGCGGCAGAATCCTTCTGAGAATCGCGTATCATGTCCCGTTTCGCTCATACCGTGCTTCGCAACAATGGTATCGGCCACCTCGACTCAGCCGCCGTCGGCCGCGACGCCCTCGGCGATGATGTCGTGCTGGATCATGGTGCGTTCCTAGCCAGTCCAGACAGGTCTGGGCGCAACAATTCGCCTGTTTTCCCATTCTCATTGCAATCCCCATGGCCTGTGGTGCCAGCCGGTGATTGCAGGGAAAACTTGTGGTGACACTTTGAAGGTGTTACTTTTTTACCGTGAGCACCATCACGGCCAAACAGTTGCATCAGGAAACCAAAGCCGTCCTGAATCAGCTTGAGCAGGGCGAATCCTTGGTCATCACCCGCAACGGTCGGGCCATCGGACGCATTGAACCGATGGTCGCCGCCGAGCAGCCCGGCTGGAATGACATCATGGCCGAGGTGTGGCGGGCGCAGAAGAGCGTCAAGGCCGCCGACCGCGTGCCCAATCCTGTCTTACAAGAGCGCCAACGCCGCCGGCGATGAAGATTTACGCCGACACTTCCGCGCTGATCGCGTGGTTTCACCCGGCAGACGAGTTCGCCCCTGCGGTGACCGCTTGGTGTCGTGAGTGCTCACCGGACTTTTGCTGGAATCCCCTGCTGAGGATCGAGCTGCGCCACAATCTCCGTCGGCTCACTGGCACCTACGCCGCTGCCGCATGGCACGCCTACCGCGCCGGCGAAACCTCGCAACGGCTCAAGTCTGGGATTCATCGCTTGTCCGACATGCTGGAATGGGGTGACGAGTTGAGCGCCCGCCACGCGCAGGCCGGGACTGCCGGCACCTGGGATTTCGTTCACGTCGCAGCCGCGCAGCGCGCACGCCCCGAGATGTTCATCACCTGCGACGTCGCCCAAGCGGAACTGGCCCGCCGCGCGGGGTTGACTGACGTTCACCTCTTCAAATAGGTGAGGCGATTGTCACCTTGCCCGACGTAGGATTACGGAACTCTCCCCATGCGCTGCGGAGTTGGCTTCTTTGCCTGCCGCCCCCAGCTAGCGTTCGTTTTTCATTTCGCCATCAGTGGCGTCACGAGTTGGGCAAGGAAACGCTGCCGCCGCGCCCCTTGCCGGGAACCAATTTTCCTGTAGCAACGAGTTCAGTCTTGACCGCGTTGTAAGTTGCATCGTCCCGTGGCGTGGAAAGCATGCCCGGCTTGATTTTCAGGTGGCGGGCGATGTCAAAGCGGTTTTCAGTTCGAGCGAGCGGCAGCATTGCCTCCTGCGCATCGGGTGGCTACACCTTGTCCATGAATACCCGTTCCGCCCTTAAGCCGTTGCTGCTTCTGTCCACACTTGCTTACGCTCCCCTCCTCCGTGCCGACGACTGGCCACAGTGGCTTGGCCCTAAGCGCGACGCGGTCTGGCGTGAGGCAGGCATAGTGGAGAAGTTTCCCGAGGGCGGACCGAAGGTGCGCTGGCGCGTGCCAGTGAATCCCGGCTTCTCTGGGCCGGTGGTCGCGGGCGGGCGCGTGGTCGTCACCGACCGCAAGTTGGCCAAGGGGGCGAAGGTGAACGAGGAAGACCCGTTCGACCTCAGCGTGGTGGCAGGCAGTGAACGCGTGCTGTGTCTGGACGGGGCAACAGGCAAAGCGATTTGGCAGCACGAATACGACGCGGCCTATGGCGTGAGCTACAACAGCGGCCCGCGTGCGACGCCGGTGGTGAGCGACGGCAAGGTCTTCACGCTGGGCACGGAAGGCCATCTCCTCTGCCTCGACGCGAAGGACGGCAAAGTCATCTGGTCGCGCGCGTTCAAGAAAGACTTCGGCGTCAAGACGCCGCTGTGGGGCTTCGCTGCACACCCGTTGCTCGACGGCGACAAGCTCATCTGCCTCGTCGGCGGCAACGGCACGGCCGCCGTCGCGTTTCACAAGGACACCGGCAAGGAACTCTGGCGCTCCCTCTCCGCGAAAGATCCCGGCTACGCCCCGCCCGTCATCATCGAATCCGCCGGCCGCCGACAGCTCGTCATCTGGCACGCGGACTCGCTCAACGGGCTCGACCCCGAGACCGGCAAACCGCTTTGGAGCGTCCCTTCGAAAATCCGCCAGGCCGTCTCCATCACCGCGCCGCGCCAGCTCGGCGACTTGCTGTTGGTCTCGTCCTTCTACAATGGCTCGCTGATGGTGAAGCTCGACACTCAACGCCCGGGCGCACAGGTGCTCTGGCAGACGCAGAAAATCAGCGAGAAGGACACCACGCACCTGAACGCGCTGATGACCACGCCGTTCCTCGAAGCCGGCCACATCTACGGCGTTTGCAACCACGGCCAGTTCCGCTGCCTCGAAGCCGCCACGGGCAAACGCGTCTGGGAAAACCTCGCGGTGGTCACGAAGGGCGAGGAGCTCGAATGCGCCAACGCCCACATCGTGAAGAACGGCAACCGCTTCTTCCTCTGCGCCGAGAACGGCGACCTAATCATCGCGACCCTCAGCCCGGCTGGAATCAAGGAACTCAGCCGCACCAAACTGCTGGCCCCGACCCTTTCCTACCAAGGCCGCGACGTGGCGTGGGCGCATCCCGCGTTTGCCAACGGCCACGTCATCGCCCGCAACGACAAGGAATTGGTGAGCGTGGATTTGCGGAAGTGACCGTGCCGGCGGCTTCCAGCCCCCGCGTAGCGCGTCCACTGCCAAGATGCGGCGACTAGAAGTCGCCGGCACCCGCGCTACTTCACCAGCTTGCGGAAGTTCTCCAACTGCGGGTCCGCGGTCTTCTCCATGTGGGCGAGCAGGAGCTTCTTGAGCCGCACAATCTCCGCCGCATGCTTCGAGTCGGCAATGAGGTTCACGCGCTCGTCCGGGTCGGCGCGCAGGTCGAAGAACTGCTCCGCCTTGCCGATGGTGAGCTGTTCCACGCGCGACTTGATGCGCGCATCGGTTTCGCCTGCCTTCGCCAGCGTAGCGAACGTGATTCCAGCCATCGCCTCCACACGGAAGTGCGCCGTGCCGTTGGGCCAGGCGTGGAACTGGTAACTAAAATCCTTCGCCCGCACGCAGCGCTGCGGGAGCGCCTTACCGCTGCTCACGGTGTTGACGTGCGTGATGACGAAGTCGCGGCCCGGCTGCGACTCGCTGCGCAGCAGCGGCAGCCAGGAGCGGCCGTCCACGCCCGCGAGCGGCGGCTGCTTCAGCACTTCGAGAAGAGTCGGCACGATGTCCACGCTGCTGACGAACTCCTCGCGTCGCTGCGGCTGGCCCATGCCCGGCCAGCGCACCAGCACGGGCACCCAGGTGCCGTTGCGATACACCGTGGCCTTCGAGAACGGGAAAGACATGCCGTGGTCCGAGAGGAACACCATGACCGTGTCCGCCTCGCGCCCAGCCGCACGCAGGGCCTTCATCGCCTCGCCGAAGCTCGTGTCGAAGCGCCGCACGCTCGTGTAATACTGCGCCACCTCACGCCGCACTTCGGGAAGGTCTTCGAGGAAGCTCGGCACGGTGACTTCCTCCGGCTTGAAGGCCTTCGCCTCGCCGTCGGCGTCGCGCTTGGCGGCTTTCTTCGGGTTCGCCTTCTGCGCCGCGCCCTGCTCGCTATTGGCAAACGGCCGGTGCGGGTCGGTGATGTTGGCGTTGAGGAAGAAGGGCTTCCCCGCGTCCGCCGCAGCCTTGATGCATTGCGCGACGTGCTCGCCGAAGCGCGGCGGGTTTTTGCCCGAGCCGCCGAGCTTCAAATCCCAGTTGAACTCCGCGTCCGGCTTCATGTGCACGTGCTTGTCAATGACAGCGGTGAAATAACCCGCCGCCCGCAGCACGCTCGTGAGCGTGGGCGTGCCCGGCGTGATGGGTTGGAAGCCGAGCGCGCCGTTGCGATGCGGCACGCGCCCAGTCATGAACGCCGAACGCCCCGGCTGGCAGATGGGCACGGTGACGTGGTTGTTGACGAACTTGTGCGCGGTGGCAGCGAAGGCGTCGAGGTTCGGCGTGGTGGGCAGCTTGCAGCCCATCCAGCCGGAGGAATCCGCGTTCATGTCATCGGCGGTGACGAAGAGCAGGTTCCACTTCGGCGCATCGGCGGCGTGGAGGAAGTGGGCGATGATGAAGGCCGAAAAGACCAACGACTGGGCAAATGCACGGCGAAGCAGAAGGGAACGGAAGTTCATGTCTGCCGAAGACAGAGGGCGAGCGCCTCGGCGAGGTTACTGCGGACCGCGGCGCCTGGCTTGGACTCGGCTAGTGACCGCAACCGCGCTTCGCGCGTCGGGATGGCGGCTGCGCAGAATAGATGTTCCCGTGAAGTGGATTTGCTGCGACAGTCGTTCGCCCGTTTCTGACTATGGTCATCTCATCCGCCATTTTTTACCGCAGCGCCCCGGACCTCGCATCGTGTCCGGACGAGTCGCTGCCGGAGTTCGCCTTCATCGGCCGGTCCAACGTGGGCAAGTCCTCCCTGCTCAACATCATCGCGGGCAAGCAGGGCCTGGCCCGGGTTTCCGCCACGCCGGGGTTCACGAAGCTCATCAACATGTTCACGATGAACAAGACGTGGCGTCTGGTGGACCTGCCGGGCTACGGATGGGCCCACGTGGCGCGGGAGGACAAGGCCAAGTTCAACCAGGCGGTGGCTCATTACCTGCGCCGCCGCCCGAACCTCCGCCTGGTCTTTGCGCTGGTTGACTCCAGCCTGCCGCCGCAAACGATGGACTTGGAGTTCGTGGAATGGCTCGCCGACAACTCAGTCCCCTTCGTCCTCGTCTTCACCAAGACCGACAAGGCGAAGCCGGCCGAGGTGAAGGCAAACATCGCGGCCTTCTCGGAGCGCGTCTCCGAGTGGTGCGAGACGCTGCCGGAGATCTTCACCTGCTCCGCGGTGGCGAGGCACGGCCGCCGGGAATTGCTCGAGGTGATTGACCAGGCGATGGCTGACCTCGACGCGGAAGATCGCGCCGGCTCAGGCGGGGCGCTGCCGGCCACGGACCAGCCTGCGGTCAATCGCGCCGCCAGCAGCGGGGCCACGCACGGAAAGGGATCCAAGGCCACGCGGCCGTGGTGACTCATTTCCCGTCGCTCTTCAGCGTCACACCCATCGCGCGGTCCAGCCGGGCGCGGGCGACGGAGTAATCGTGGAGCGCCTCGATCTGAGTGCTGCGAGCGACGGTGAGCGCGGTCTGGGCGTTGAGCACGTCGAGCTGCGTGCCGGTGCCGGCCTCGGTGCGAGCGTTGGCCAGGCGCAGGGCTTCCTCAGCCTGCTCCTGCACTTTCTTCTGCGATTCCAAAACCTCTTTCGCCTCAATGAAGTTCGAGTAGGCGGTGCGCACGTCCAACTCAATGCGCCGCCCGATGTCGTCCAGCTCCTCCTGTGACTTGCGGTGCAGCGCCACGGCCTCGGTGACCTTCCCCTTCACCAGCCAGCCGTCGAAAATGTTCCAGCTCGCCTGCCAGCCGATATCCCAGCCGGACACATCCCGCGTGAGATGCTGGCTGAAGCGCGAGCTGTGTGAGCCGACGCCGGCAAAGATCTGCGCACTGGGCTTGCGGCCTGCCTCGGCGTTGGTGATGGCCTCCTTGCGCAGCCGCTCGCCCTTGCGGAGCGCGGCCAGCTCGGTGCGTTGCTCCAGCGCCTTGGCGAGCGCGATGGGCAATTCGATGTTCGTCGGATCGGCTTCGAGCTTGCCGGAGAGCTGGAGCGGAATGTCTTCCACCACGGTGCGCGGCACATCGTAGCCAAGCAGGTTCGCCAGGTTGTTCTTCGCAATGCGCAGCGCGTTGCGGGCACGGATGAGCTTCGGACGGGAGTTGGCCAGCTCCACCTCGGCGCGCAGCACGTTGAAGCGCGGCACCGTGCCGGCCTCGAAGCGGCGCTGGTTGTCTTGCAGCTCCTTCTTCAAGAGCTCCATGCTCGCCTCCTGCACGACGATCTGTTGCGCGGCCAGCAGGGCGCCATCGTAATTCACGCGCACGGCGAGGACGGTGTCGGCGAGGACGGTCTGGTGCTGGAGCAATGCCTGGTCGCGCGTGAGGTCGGCGGTGCGCTTCGCGGACTCAATCCTCCCGCCCTCGTAGATGGGCTGGGTGATTTGCACGCGCACGTTCCAGGCTTGGTCAGGTGTGCGGATGCCAGCGGCGAAGGGTGCCTGCTCAATCGCGCCCTGGTCAGTGAGCGTGTGATTGAGGGTGCCGGTGACCCGGGGTAATTGGATGGCGCGCGTCTGCACGATCACCCCGTAAGTGGCGGCGAGATCAGACTGACTTTTGAGCACGGCGCTGTTCTGGCGCAGTGCGACCTCGACGGCGTCCCGCAACGAGAGCGGAGCGGTGGGCCAGGAGACGGCGTTGGTGGCCTTCGCGGGCGGTGCGTTTGTGATGGCGGGCAGGCTGGCTGCGTTAGCCAGCGCCGGCAACAGCAGGGCGAGCGGCAACAGGTGGTTGGGTTTCATGTGCGTGGGAGAGTGAGCCTGCGGAGGGCGGCTCGTTCAAGTTTCATTGCTGGGCGGGCGGGTTTGCGGGATTGGCAGCAACTGGCGTCAGCGTGCGCTCAATGAAGACATCCACCTGCTGGCCGACGTAGAGCGGCACCTCAGGGCGGTCCAGCTCGAAGATGATTTGCAGCACGCGCGTGTCCACCCGCTCGGCGCTGTCGCCTGTAAGCGAGCGCTTGGGGATGACGAACGGCTCAATGCGCACGAAGCGCAGCGGCAGCTTCCGCTGCGTGTCGCCTTTCAAGTAGGCGATGGCTGGCCGCCCCGCCTCGACCAGCGGCGCGTTCTGTTCGTCCACTTCGGCGCGCACCTGGAGTTTCTCCACCTCGCCGAGAACCATGAGCGGCTCCTGCGGCGTGGTGCCGGCAAACTCACCGGCGCGGACGTTGACCTGAAGCATGGTCCCATCGCGCGGCGCGCGCACCGTGAGGATCTCCAGCTCGGTCTGGACCTGCTGCAACTGCGCATCCATCGCGGCGATGTCGGCCTGGGTCTTGGCGATGCGCGCGTCCCAGCTCTGCACGGCGAACTCGCGGCGCTTGCGTTCGTCCACGGAGATGACGTTGTCCTTGGCGAGTTGGATGGCGCGGGCAAGCTGGTCGGCGGCATCGGCCTGCATCACGCGGTCGGCTTGGAGTCCGGCGCGCAGGGCTTCGAGCTGAGCGCGGAGCGTGTTCAGTCGGGCACGGACCTCGCGGTCGTCGAGTTGGAGAATGGTGTCGCCAGCCTTCACCTTCGAGCCGACTTCGACGGCGACCTTTTGAATGAGCGCGGCTTTGGGTGCGGCAATTCTCACGTTCTCCCGGGCGGCTTCGAGAATCCCCGTCGCCGCAACGGACGCGGGGAACGGCGAGCGCGCCGGTTCGACAACTGGCGGCGGCGCGGGCGGCTTCTGCTGCATCTGCCGCACGAGCAGGAACACGCCGGCGAACCCCGCGATGGCGAGGTAGAAAGCGACTTGGCGGAAAAGGAGCATGGCGGGTGGGAGTTAACGTAAGGGCACAAAGACGCGGCGGCGCAAAGAAAATCCAAGACGAACAGAACGACGGATCAACAACAGGTTTGTCCCAAACCTCGGGTCTTGGCGGCTTTGCGCCTTGGCGTTGAAAATGGTTTTCATGCGCTCAAGTCATAGTTCCCGCCATGGTCATGCACGCGCTGCACGCGGCCGTCCTCCATCTCGGTCAGGCGGTCGGCGTATTTGAAGATGCGGTTGTCGTGCGTGACGACAATGACGCTGCGGGCGGGGTGCCGCGCGACATCGCGGAGCAAATCCATGATGTGACCGCCAGTGTCCTTATCGAGGGCGCTGGTCGGCTCGTCGCAGATGACGAGGCGCGGCTCGTGCACCAGCGCGCGGGCGATG
>SXTU01000298.1 GCA_005791875.1 Verrucomicrobiales bacterium | reverse complement strand
GTTCCAGCGCGACGTCGTGCTCCGTGCCATTCGCCAGCGGCACGACGAAGCTCTTCCCCAGCCGCACCGCGCCGCCGCCCGGCGCGGAGAACTCGACGTGCAGCCGGTAATTCACCGGCAACTCCGCTGCTTCGAGCGACACCGCATCACGCGGCATCGCGCCGAAGGCAAGCGGAGCCAACGCGAACAGCGCGGCAGCGATTACACCATTCCAAACAGCCATCCCGCTGAACGGCTTCAGCACCGCGACGCGCTTCGACTCCCTCTCCCTTCCTCCGAGGAAGGGAGAGGATTGGGGTGAGGGGTAATCTTCGTTGGTAGGAGCCGACGTGAGGAGGCTCTGACTGGGTTCCTCATTCCGCACTCGGCAGTCGGCAATTGAAGTGAGACTTCTCACGTCGTCACCTACGCAGCGGAAACCCCTCATCCGGCCTGCGGCCACCTTCTCCCCTCCTCCGAGGAAGGGAGAAGGCGCGCGCCGTCGCGTCTGGTTGTCATCCCTGTGCACGCCTTCGCCGATAGTCCAGAGTTTCATAGTGCTGCTGAATTACTCCACGACCACCACGCGCGGGCCGAGCACGTCCATCTTCGGCTTGATGCCCAGTCCCGGCGCGGGGCTCGCGGCCATGAAGCCGTTCACGCGCTGCGGCGCGCCGTCCGCCGTGCTGACGGTGACGTAACTGTTGAAGTCCGTGCTGGTGAAGCGGAATTCCTCCGGCGTGCTGTGCGCGAGGTGCGCGATGGCAGCGGTCGTGATGTCGCCGCCCCAACTGTCCTCCAGCGTCATCGCGATGCCCATGCTCACGCATAGGTCGCGCGCCTGCTTGGTCTTCGTGAGGCCGCCGAGCTTGCTGATCTTCAGGTTCACCACGTCCATCGCGAGGTCGCCCTTCGCGCGCAGGAGCATGTCGAGATTGTCCACGTTTTCATCGAGGACGAACGGGTGGTCCGTGTTCCGGCGCACGGCGAGGCATTCCTCGTAGCTGAGGCAGGGCTGTTCGATGTAAACATCCACATCGCGAACGCCCCGGACGACGCGCATGGCTTCGTGCTGCGTCCAGCCGGTGTTCGCGTCGGCGACGAGGCGGTCGCTGGGCAGGAGCATCGCGCGGACGGCGTGGATGCGGACGATGTCGGTGTCGGGGTCGCCGCCGACCTTGAGCTGGAAGCGCGTGTAACCAGCGGCGCGGTAGCCGGCGACTTTCTTCGCCATGATTTCTGGGTCCTCCTGCGAGATGGCGCGGTAGAGCCGGATGCTTTCGCCGAAACGCCCGCCCATGAGCACGCACACGGGCAGGCCGGTCGCCTGGCCGAGGATGTCCCAGCACGCGATGTCGATGCCGCTCTTCACGTAGGCGTGGCCCTTGAGCGCGGCGTCCATGCGGTGATTGAGCTTGGCGAGTTCGCGCGGGTCGTAGCCGAGCAAGTGCGGTCCCAGCTCGCGCAAACCGGCGCGCACGCCCTCGGCATATGCGGGCAGATAGAACGGTCCGAGCGGACAAACCTCGCCGTAGCCGATGTGGCCAGTGTCGGTCTCGACGCCGATGATGGTGCTGTCGAAGACGGAGACGGACTTGCCGCCGGACCATTTGTAGGTGCCTTCGTGGAGCGGGAGTTCGACGCGATGGGCAAAGATACGGGTAATTTTCACGGTGGCAGTTTATCCCATCGCGCGCGCTCACGTCTTGGTTTAGAAGTTACGCACAGCGTGAAAGACAGCACAGCCCAACGTCCCGCCGCACCGCCTTCGGCCCTGCCGCAGCCGGTGGATGCAGCGGTGCTGGAGACGCTCTTCGACCAGGCCCCGGACGTCGCGTTCTTCATCAAGGACACGGCCGGGCGCTACCTCGCAGTGAACGCCTCTGTGGTCGAGCGGCACGGGTTGACGCACAAGTTGCAGGTGCTCGGCAAACGCCCGTCCGACATTTGTCCCGGCGAGTTCGGCCGCCTGCCCTCCGCGCAGGATGCCGCCGTGCTGCGGACGGGCCGGCCGCTCCTCGACCACCTGGAGTTGCATTGGTATGCCCCGAACAAGCCGGGCTGGTGCCTCACCACGAAGCTCCCGCTACGCGACGCGACCGGGGCAATAGTCGGCTTGATTGGCATCTCGCGTGACCTCCGAGCACCCATCGCGGCGAGCGAGATTCCCGTCGAGTTCGCGGCGGCGCTGGATGAGTTCGAGAGCAACGTGGCGGCACCCGTCACGCCCTCCACCCTCGCGGCGCGCGCGCGCATGGCCCCGCACCGGCTGGCTCGCCTGATGAAGCGCTTCTTCGGCCTGACCCCGAGCCAGTTCATCACCAAGACCCGCATCGCCGCCGCGTCGCGCCTGCTGCGGGAGACAAACCAGTCCGTCGCCGCCATCGCGCTGGCCTGCGGCTTCTACGACCACAGCGCCTTCACCCGCGCCTTCCGCGCCGTGACCGGCGTGACGCCGACGCAGTTCCGCGCTGGATAGCGAGCAGAGGGTTGAAACAGAACCGCAAAGGCAAGCGGGAGCAAACGATCTCGCCCGGTCACTTCAGCACTTCATCCAGCCACGCATAAGCCGCCTGCCGCTCCGGTTCGGGGAAGTCATGCGGCGCGTCGGGCGTGGCGAGCTGCAGGCGTGCGGGCGCGTCGTGCAGCGCGTAGATGGCCGCCGCCTTCGCGAAGGCTTTGCGCACGCCACCGATGTCGAAGTTGCTGTCACGGATCGGCGAGTTTGAGAAGAAGCCGCGCGGGGCGAGCGCGCCGAGGATTTCGTAGAAGTCGAACGGCACCTTGTCGGCATTGTTGCCGTAAACGTCCCGGATGCGCGGCATATAGCGGTCGCTTGTCCAGCCGGCGACCTTGCCTCCGTAGTAGTCGTGGAAGGGTGTGAAGCCGCAGCTCGACACGACGGCCTTGAGCCGCTCGTCGAACACGGCGGTGAAGAGCGAGTTGTGCCCGCCGAGCGAGTGGCCGATGACGCCGATGCGGCGCGCGTCCACCTGCGGCAACGCTTCGAGCAGGTCCACGGCGCGGAGGTTGTTCCAGATGGCCTTCATCGAGCCGCTAGCGTAGTGCGCGCCCTGTTTCTTGAAGTCGTAGGGATACTCGCCGAACGACGGATAGTCCGGCACGAGGCAGACGTAGCCGCGCTCGGCCAGCTCGTGCGCGTAGTGCAGCGACTTCAAGCCGCCGAGGCCCGCCGGCTCGTTCTTGCCGATGCCCGTGGTCTGGTGCAGGCAAAGCATCGCGGGTGCTTTGCCACTCGCGGGCAAGGTGTGCGGGATGAGCAGCCACGCCGGCACGCGGTCGCCAGGCTCCGGCGTGAAGCGGACTTTGCGCCGCATATACTTCTCGGTGCGCTCCTCGGAGACGACCTCCACCTCGAGTGGCACGCGCCGCGCAGGTTCGGGCAGCGGCCCCATCGCCTGCTGCATCCCGGCGCGGATGTGCGCGACGCGCTCGGCCCAGTCCACCTTCGTCTTCACCGGGCGCTCGTTGCCGCTGGCGTCCTTCACCACGAGCAACTTCGAGTGGTCCGCATACGCAGCGGGCGCACTCGGCTCGAAGCTGCCGACCGGAAATCCCGCCGCATACGAAATGACAAACTCTCCGCCCGGCGTGCGATAACGCACCGCCTCGCGCCGCGCGAAGTCGCTTGGCCCGCCGCGCCGCCGCGCGTCCGGGCCGTCGGGCCGCAGATACTTCTCCGCCTCGGCCAGCACGATGTCCGTGGTGCCGAAGAAGTGGCCGGCGGACTTGTGGACCTTGCCGTCGTGGTCGGCCTTGCCGATGAACCTCGCCTCCACGTCGAGGCCGGCGCGCTTCATCGCGTCCACCATTTCCACCGCGTCGGTGTAGGGGCAGAGCGTGTCCTCCTTGCCGTGGATGACGATGATCTTGCTCGCCGCGCCGAGCTGCTTCATCGCCGCGAGATGCGCCGGGTGGCCGACGAACCGTAGTGCCTGCGCGTCGGGCGAGAGGAAGTTCCGGCTGCGCGGGTCCCGGCTCCAGCGGGCATTGAGCGAGCTGCCGCCGGGGAGGTTGAACGCGATGTCGTCCGAGAGCTTCTTCATGCCGCACATGTCCACCACGCAGGCGAACGTGCGCGGTGCGAGCTTGTTGGCCATCAGCGTCACGTTGCCACCGCCGGAGCCGCCGCAGCAGAAGAGCCGGTCGTCGGCGAAAGGCTTGCCCAGCAGGCTCAACTGCTCGCGCACCCACCACAGCGCACGCAGCGCGTCGAGCGCCTGGAGGTAGCCGAAGTCATATGGCTCCGGCGCGTCAATCGAGTCCGCCTTGCCGCTCTGGAGATAGTTCACGCAGACCGCGACGACGTTGAGCCGCTGCGCCAGCACGCGCGGGTCGGCCGTGCCCACGCAGTCGCTCCCGCCCCAGTTGTGCAGCGTGAGCATGATGCCCGTCTGCGCGCCGACGCCGTCGAGTGAGCCGCCGGGGTAATGCACTTGGACGCGGAACTGCCTTGGCCCCAGCCGCTGCGGCCATTCCTGCGCGGGAAGTTCGGCGGGAGAATTCTTCGTCGGCAGCGCGGGCCAATCCGTCGGCGGGACGGCTGCGTGGGTTAGCACGGCCAGCAGCCAGACCATCAGCGACAACGCAGGGAGCCGACGGTCGGGGCAGGCAAGGAGCGTTCGATTCATGCGGGTGATCATCTCTGGATTGGGGCGCACCATTTACAACGCCGCCGGCCGGGCTGCAATTCATCACAAGCGAGCCGCAAAGACGAGGCTGGAACGAATGCAAGCGGGCTTCCAAGGCAGGCACCACGAAACGGAGACAAGCGAGTAAGCCTATCGGGTGCGCGCCGCTTGAGGGGCGGCTACGTCTCCTGTGGGCGCGCACGCAACCGGATCAGCTACGGTCCAGCAGTGCGGGGATTCCATCTGGCATTGAACGCCCTTGTGACGTCGCCCGCTATTGCTGGATCACCCCAGAAGTTGGGGTCACCACGATCAATGAAGTCCACGCGACCGTCGGCAAATCCCACCTGGGAGCGGTTCTTGTGGCGGAAGATGCGGATGGTCCGCTGCGGTGTGTTGGCTGGCCCAGCTCCCTGGCTGAACCAGTCGGTGTGGTTCATGAAAGGAGCCCACATCATGTAGTAGTCAGCGAACATGATGGTGTAGTCAGGGCGCTGGGCGGTTTCAGCAAAAGCCGGTGCTCCTCCGCCACCGGGATATCCCGCCGCAGTCCCTCCGATGTAGCGGCTGTAGCCGTAATGCGGCCAGTCACCGTTGTCGGGGAGGGGTGCCCCTCCGCTGATGGGGACAGTTTTCGGAACCAGACCGCACCGGAAAATCTTGGTGCTGGAGACGCCCAATCCCATCAAGGTGTCCATCCATGAAACCAGCCTGAAGAGTCCGACACCGGGAGACACGCCGCTGCCGTTGGGATCCTGCCAGAACTGGTAGCCCGGCATCTGGGAGTTCGTCTGGTCCAGATGGCTGGCCACGCCCAACTGCTGGTTGACCCAGTTTTCGGGAAACCGGCCGCGGTCTTCGGAGTAGAACCGCATCAGGAGGGTCAACTGCTTCTGATTGTTCATGCACGTCGCGCCGGCGGCTGACTGCTTGGCTTTGGCAAGGGCTGGCAGGAGCAGAGATGCGAGGATCGCGATGATTGCAATGACGACGAGCAACTCGATGAGGGTAAAGGCGTGCGGCTTTTGCCGGTGGACCGGAGCGGGGTGCATGGGGGCGAATTTCTTCTTGTGTGCGCGCTTGTCAATCACGATTTTTAAGGCTCTAATCGCCCCTTGACCGCAATCCAATCTCATGCCATGCATCCCACCAGAATCTCATTCGTTTCAAGCCACTTGCTGACGGCGCTTTCCCTGAGTCTCCTCCTCCTGCTGGGTTGCGGCGGCTCATCGGAATTCAAATCCC
>SXTU01000297.1 GCA_005791875.1 Verrucomicrobiales bacterium | reverse complement strand
GCGGGGTGCTAATGAGAGGAAGGCTCACCTTCTCAACACAAATTCCTTGGCGTTCAGCAAGCCCCACAGCACGTCCTCGACGGCTGAGCGGCGGTCCTGCGCCTGCTCGATGTGCGCGCGGGTCTTCGCCAGCTCCGTCTCGCCCGGCGCGCGGGTGAGGACGGTCCAGTAAAGTTCGGTCACGAGGTCGCGGTTGGACTTCACGGCTTCGAGCAGCGAGCCAAGGCGGTTGTCGGATTGCGTGAGCAGCTCGTTCACCGCCGGGCCGGAAATCATCTGGAAGGCCTGGCCCATCGTCGTCTCGGCGGAGCGCTCGCAATCGCAGGTGGTGATGCGCGGCGGCTTGCCGAAGATGGCCATGAACGCGTCGGGCGAGAGTTGAGTGCGGCGACCGCGGCGGCCCTCCAGCCGCGCACCGGGCAGCTCTGCCGCTCGCGTCCCGGCAGGGAAGTTGCGGAACTCCGGCGTCACGCCCGTCACCTGGTGCAGTGTGTCGAACAACTGCTCCGCCGTGAGCCGGCGCACCGATGGGCGCGCGTAGTTCAGCTCGTCGTCGCGGTTCGTCTCGTTCGGCGCGCTGGTGGTCTGGTAGGCGCGCGAGTTCATCACGAGCCGGATGACGTGCTTGAGGCTGAAGCCGCTCTTCACAAACTCGCCGGACAACGCCGCCAGCAGCGCGGGATGCGACGCCGGGTTCGTCGCGCGGAAGTCGTCAATCGGGTCCACGATCCCGCGGCCCATGAGGTGGAACCAGATGCGGTTGACCTGCGCGCGCGCGAAGAGCGGGTTGTCGGGCCGCGTCATCCACACCGCGAGCGCCTCCAGCTCGTCCTGCTTGTCGAAGTCCATCTTCGCCGCACCGAGGAAGCGTGGCTCGGCGCTCTTCTCCGTGCGCGGGTTCGTCACGCTGCCTTTGCGCGCGAGGTAAACGATCTGCTCACCGACGAACTCGTGCTTGTCGTTCGTGTCCTTCCGCGCGTTTCTGAGAATCTTGTAGTCCACGCGCGCGAAGATCGCAGCCCAGTCGTAGTAGTCGTCCTGCGTCCAGCGGTCGAACGGGTGGTTGTGGCACTGCGCGCACTGGAGCCGCGTGCCGAGGAAGACCTGCGCCGCCGCCTCCGCGCGGATGACCGGCGTGCGGTTGGCGCGGTAGAAATTCGCCTCCGGGTTCGCGTAGGTGCTGCCGCGCGATGCGATCAGTTCGCGGGCAAACTGGTCCATCGGCTTGTTGCCCGCGATACTCGCGCGCAGCCAGCGGTGAAAATCCTGCACGCCCTTCGAGTCGAGGGCCTTCTCCTCCACGCGCAACAGGTCGGCCCACTTCAGCGCCCAGAAGTCCGCGAACTCAGAGCGTTCGAGCAGTTCGTCAATGACCGCGGCGCGCTTGTCGCTGGTAGGGTCGCGCTGCTGCGCGGCCTTGCTCGATGGGCCCTTGGGTCCGGGCTGGACCCGCGGCAGCGCGTCCCTACGAGCACCCACGAACTTCTTCGCCTCTTCGGCAGTCGGCAGGATGCCGAGCAAGTCCAGATACGCGCGGCGGAGGAAAACTTCGTCGCTGGCCAGGGCGCTCGGATTCATCCGCAGCGTTTTGAGCTTCGCGAAAATCTGCTCGTCCACGAAGTTGTGCGGCTGCGCGTTCGCCCACTTGTAGCCTGGCCGCGCGGGCACGAACGCCACCCGCACCGGCTCCTGCAAGTGCAGGAAGCGCACGAGCAACGTCGTCTCGCCGGTCTCCTTCCGCGTCACGCGACCATGCGTGGAGACGTCGGCCACGGCCACGTTGACCACTTCGTAGCAGGCGATCTTCGTCACGTCGCGCGTCGAGCCGTTGGAAAACTTCGCCGTGACCTTCACCTCCACCGAGCTGGCCGGCTCGATGAGCACCCGCTCACGTGGCGTGACCTCCAGCGTCGCGAGCGTCGGTGCGCCGGGCGACTCGCGCCGGGCTCCGGCAGCGAGCCAGTCGCGCAACGTGCGATACTCCCACGAGTCCTTGTCGAAGCGCTTGCCGCCCTCGTGCGCGACCTGCTGCGTTGCCTTGAGCAGCAAAAGACTTTCCTCCGGCGACGTGACGTCAACGCGCCGCCCGAACTGATCCTGCACCAGCGCCGTGAAGTCGAAGTCCGGGTCGCCGCCGCGCAGGGACAACTTGAAACCGCCTTTGCCCGTCGCGTTGCCGTGGCAGGTGCCGAGGTTGCAGCCCGCCTTGGAGATGACCGCCGCGACATCGGTTTGGAAGGTGACGGGCGCTGCGCGCAATGGGCCGCCGAACGCCAGCCAGACGGCGGCGAGGCAGAGCAGACGGCGGTTCGCGGAGTTCACGGTGGCAGACTAGTGTGCAAGCGAGTGCTTGGACAGACGAGTTTGGTGGTGACGGGTTTCAGAGGATTGCTTCGCCCGTGCCGGCGATTTGCAATCGCCGCGTTGCGGGTTTGCATTTCAAAACCGCCTCGAATTGCTGTGGCCCACGGACGGCGGTTGCAAACCGTCGGCACGCGGGCGCCGGACTTTCCCCTTGAGCCGCCCTCCCCATGCCGCGATAACTCCCGCGCTCGATGAACATCTACCAAGAATTGCAGTGGCGCGGCCTCGTCTCGGATTGCACGGACGCGGCGGAACTCCAGCGGCAGCTCGCCCTGCGCCCAGTCGCGCTCTACTGCGGCTTCGATCCCACGGCGGACTCGTTGCACGTCGGCTCGCTCGTGCCGCTGCTCGCGCTGCGCCGTTTCCAGAACGCCGGGCATTGCCCCATCGCAGTCGCCGGCGGCGCGACCGGCAGCATCGGCGACCCCAGCGGCAAGACCGCCGAGCGCCAGCTTCTCACCAAGGATCAGATAAACGCCAACGTCGAGGCCGTCCGTCCGCAGCTCGCGCGCCTGCTCGACTTCGAAGTTCAGCCCAACCGCGCGTCGCTCGTGGACAACGCGGACTGGACCGCCGGCATCAGCTTCCTGGATTTCCTCCGCGACATCGGGAAGCACTTTTCGGTCAACATGATGGTCGCCAAGGAATCCGTCCGCGCGCGCATGGAGGACCGCGAGGCGGGCATCAGCTACACAGAGTTCAGCTACATGCTGCTTCAGGCGTTCGACTTCTACGTGCTCTCGCGCGACCACGGGTGCGACCTGCAAATCGGCGGTTCCGACCAGTGGGGCCACATCACGGCGGGCACTGACCTCATCCGCAAGAAGCTCGCGCGGCCCGCGTGGGGCCTCACGCTCCCGCTCATCACGAAGGCCGACGGCACCAAGTTCGGCAAGACCGAGGCCGGCACCATCTGGCTCGATGCCAAGAAGACCAGCGTCTATCGCTTCTACCAGTTCTGGATCAACACCGACGACCGCGACGTCATCCGCTACCTGAAATACTTTACCTTCCTCACGCGCGAGGAGATTGAGGCGCTGGAGAAATCCCACGCCGCAAATCCCGGTGGACGCGAGGCGCATCGCTCTCTTGCGAAGTCCGTGACCGACCTTCTCCACGGCGAGCACGCCACGCAAGAGGCCATCCGCGCCAGCGAAGTCCTCTTCGGCGCGCCGCTCGACGGCCTGTCCGAGGCCACGTTCAACGACATCGTCGGTGAAGTTCCGACCAAGCCCATCGAAGCCGTGCAACTCGCCAGTCCCGGCACATCGCTCGTCGAATTGCTCGTCCACGCCGGCCTTGGCCAGTCGAAAGGCCAGGCGCGTAAAGACGTCGAGGGCGGCGGCATCTACGTGAACAACGTGCGCGAGACGAACCCGCAGCGCGCGCTCACGACCTCCGACCTCCTCTTCGGAAAACACCTCCTGCTGCGCAAGGGCAAGAAGAACTACACGGTGCTGACAGTGCAATAGTCACGCAGAAGGAGCGGGATCAGGAGCAGGAAAAGGACGGGGAGCCGCGAACGCCTCCCCTCTCCCAGCGGGAGAGGGATGCCCGCAGTCCGCCCAAGATGCTGTCCACCCGCCCAACTACGTCGTCTGGAAAAGGCTAACCGGATTTGTCATTCGCTTGTTCGACCATTGCACACAAGCGACGGTGTGGTAATGGTTGCGCCTCCATCCCGCTGGCCGCCGATGGCACATGATGACCGACATAAACATCGTGGTGGTCGTGGTCGCGGGAACACTCACCACATTTGTCTTCCTTGTCGTGCAGAGGCGTGCCCACCGGGCGCGGCACCGGCCTTCCTTGGGTTATATTACTCCGGCAATAATAAGCAGTGACACGTTTCATGCCTCCACCACGTAATTTCAGGCGCAAAGTTGCGATGCCTATCATTACATTTAGTTGTCGGAGTAATATGTATCGGCCAGCGCCCAAGCCGCCAGAGCCCCGGACGAAGCCGGACTGACCCGGTTCGCTGTTGAGCCGTGCTGGTCTGTGCAGGCCGCTCCTGGGTAAACGCGATTCGGGTGGCGCACGTGAATTGAGCTGAGGTGGGGAACTCCGTTGTGAAAATGTGCTGCCACCCAAATCAAAATGTCTGCGAGCCGCCGTCAACGCCCAGCTATTCCGCCCGCCATTCGCAGCAAACCTACCGCTTTGCCGTCCGGCTTCGCGCCTCGGTCAGGATGCGCTCCACCAGGGTTTGAAATTCGACCACTTCGAAGGGGTTGCACAGGTAGTGTGCGCCCCCCAGCAAGGCAGCTGCGGTGCAAATTCCGGAGCGAGAAACGGCCGCCCCAGTTGCCCAGGACGGCTTCGTTGTAGCGTCGCTCTGCGAGCGACGAAAGGGGCGGCGGTCACAGACACGCCGCTACAGGTGACTCGTGCGCCGGCGCAACTGGCCGCACGCCGCATCGATGTCCTTGCCGCGCGAGCGGCGGAAGTGCGCGACGAGCTTCCGCGTGCGCAGCACTTCTGCGAACGCTTCGGACGTCTCATCGGAAGACGGTTCGTAGGCGACGCCGCGCAGGCTCAGGCCGGTGGGATTGTAACGCAGCAGGTTGATGTGCATGCGGCGCGAACCGAGCAGTTCGGCGAGCACGTGCGCGTGCTCCAGCGAGTCGTTCACACCTGCGAGGAGGCAATACTGGATCGTCACGGGGCGACCGCGACTTGCCTGGAAGCGGTCCGCCGCCGCGAGAATGTCGACGATGGGAAAGCGCTTGCCCATCGGCAGCAGCCGGGCGCGCGTGGCATCGTCCGGCGCGTGCAGCGAGACGGCGAGATGGACGTTCAACCCCGTGGCCGTGAGCGCCTCGATGCCCGGCACGATGCCCACCGTGGAGACGGTGATCTGCCGCCAGCCCAACGCGCCGAGCTTGTTGTCTGCAATCCGGCGCACGGCGGTGAGGACGGCGTCGAGGTTCAGCATCGGTTCGCCCATGCCCATGAAGACGACGGTCTGCAGCTTGCGCCCGACGGCGTTTGCCTCACGTCGCAGCGCGAGGAACTGCTCCACGATTTCCCCGGCAGTGAGATTGCGCTCAAAGCCCGTCTTGGTCGTCGCGCAGAAGTCGCACCCCATCGCACAGCCCACCTGCGACGAGATGCACCCCGCCGCCCGGTCCGCCCGAAAATCCGGCATGAGCACCGACTCCACCGTGCGCCCGTCGGCTAGCCGAAGCAGCAGCTTGGTCGTGCCATCCGCCGCGACTTGTCGTGTTGCGAGTGTCGCTGCACTGGGCCTGAGCTCTGTGCGCAAGCGCGCCAGTAATTCCTGCGGTAGCCCGCAACCCGGGGCACTGGCGATTTCGCTGCCCGAGTAGAAAGCGCGGAGCACGCGCGCCGCGTGGCTGGGTTTGTAGCCCCAGTCAGCGAACTGCTGCGCGAGATCTGCGGGCTCGAATTCTGCGAGGGCCGTCATCGCGCAGGGTTGACCGCGCGGCTGAGACGGCGGTTGCAAGTCACCGGCACACAATCTTGGAATGAATTCACGGCCTGTGGCTTAACGGAACGCAGAGTGTCGCGACAGGAAAAAGCCGCTCCGGTTTTCCGGAGCGGCTTGTTGTAGCGTCGCTCTGCGAGCGACGAAATTGGCGGCGGTCACAGACACGCCGCTACAGTTTACTTTTTCTTCGTAGCCTTGGCCTTCCGACTCTCCTCGATGGCAGCCTGCGCAGCGGCGAGGCGGGCGACGGGGACGCGGAACGGCGAGCAGCTCACGTAGGTGAGGCCGATGCGATGGCAGAACTTCACGGAGTCGGGGTCGCCGCCGTGCTCGCCACAGATGCCCAGCTTGATGCCGGGGCGGGTCTGGTTGCCCTTCGCAATCGCGATCTCCATGAGCTGGCCCACGCCGGTCTGGTCAATGGAGGCGAACGGGTTCTTCTTCATGATCTCGGCCTCTTGATACGGTCCAAGGAAGGATCCGGAATCGTCGCGGCTCATGCCCATCGTGGTTTGCGTGAGGTCGTTG
>SXTU01000296.1 GCA_005791875.1 Verrucomicrobiales bacterium | reverse complement strand
AGCTTCAACCCGCCCGGCGTTGTTGCTTCGAGACTGAATGACTGGCTCCCTCTCCAGGAGGGAGAGGGCTGGGGTGAGGGGGAAGGCATCCACCAGCATCCGGGCCGCGTTCTACTGGATTTCAACCACACTCGGTATAAGCCGGAGCGGTTCAGATGAGTCCGGGTGGAACGGGCCACCGGCCCGTTCCACCCGGACTCCTTTGCACCTGCCTGTCCTGCTACACCGCCCAGTTGATTCCCAGGCTGACGGCGTTCGCGGCGGGGTGACGCGCACGGTAGTAGGCGGTGCGCTCCAAGTGGACGACCTCGTAAGACTGCTCGATGTGCAGCGTGGACTCCGTCGCGCCCAGCAGCAGGCAGCCGTCGGGCCGCAGGTGGCGGTGGATTTTCTGGAGGATGTTCCGCTTGGTCTCGATGTTGAAATAGATGAGCACGTTGCGCAGCAGCACGAGGTCCAGCTCCGGCATGTTGGGCCACGGGCCGACGAGGTTCATCGCGCGGAAGGCGACCGTGCGCCTGATCTCGTCGCGCACACGCAAGCCTTCGCCGTCGGGGATGAAGTAGCGCTGGCGGAAAAAAGCCGGCAGGCCCCGGCCGATCTCCGTCGTGTTGAAGCGGCCTTCACGCGCACGAGCCAGCGTGGCCTCGGAGATATCTGTGGCGATGAAGGAGAGCGTCCAGCCAAGCAGTTGCGGGAAGCTGTCGCGCAGGAGCATCGCGAGGCTGTAAGGCTCCTGGCCGGTGGACGCGGCGCCGCACCAGATGTTTAGCGTGCGGGTGGTCGCGCGACGGGCGATCAACTCCGGCAGGATCACGTCGCGCAGCGCGTTGAACGGATGCTCGTCGCGAAAGAAGGATGTCTCGTTGGTGGTGAGCGCCTCGATGGCCAGCCAGTG
This sequence comes from Verrucomicrobiales bacterium, assembly GCA_005791875.1. Lineage (GTDB taxonomy): Bacteria > Verrucomicrobiota > Verrucomicrobiia > Limisphaerales > SXTU01 > SXTU01. The sequence goes on along the minus strand of SXTU01000296.1, from coordinate 1,789 downwards.
CGCGCGGCCCATCGGGTTCTGCCGCAGGTCCTGGAGCAGCGCGCCCACGGAGGCGAAGCCGCCGTCGCGCGCCACCGGGCGAAGCCGCGCCTCGACGAGATATTCCTTGCCCGCCTCCAGCACGATGCCGGCGTGCTTCTCCAGCAGTGTCGCGAAGTATTGGAATTCGTCGGGGGCCACGCGAATCAGAAGTTGAGCCGGGGCCGCGTCACGCGGAGGATTTCCGCCGGGATCTCGCCCAACGGCAGCACGGCGTCCGCGAGGCCGGCGCTGGCCACGGCACCGGGCATTCCCCACACCACGCTGGTCGCCTCGTCCTGCACAAGGATGTTCCCGCCGCGCGCGCGGATGGCCTGGCAGCCCTTCAAGCCGTCGCTGCCCATGCCCGACAGGACAACTCCCAGCAGGCCGCCGCCATAGACCTTCGTCGCGCTGCGGAAGAGCACGTCCGCCGCCGGGCGACAGGAATTTTCCGGCGGCTCGTCCGTGATGCGCAGGAGGGTGACGCCGTCTGTGCGCACCACTTCCATGTGCCGTCCGCCCGGCGCGAGGTAGGCGCGGCCCGGCTCGACCACATCGCCGTCCTGACCCTCCAGCACGTCCATGACGCCCGCGCTGGTGAGACGTTGCGCAAGGAGCGCGGTGAAGTTCGGCGGCATGTGCTGCACGATGAGTAGTGGCACCGTGAGCGGGTCGGCCCACGCGGCGAAGAGCTGCACCAGCGCCATCGGGCCGCCGGTGGAGACGCCGACGCACACGGCCTCGATCGTCCCGCGACGGATGCCGCCGGGCCTGGAGAACGCGGTCACAGCAGTAGGCGCTGGCGCGGGCTTGATCTGGGCTGCTGCCTCGCGCTGGGCAAGCACCTGTTCGCCGAACATTTTGACCTTGGGGATAAGTTCGTTCTCCAGACAGCGGAACGCATCACCGAGATTCGAGAGGTCCGTGGGCTTGCTGACGTAATCGCTCGCCCCGGCGGTGAGCGCGAGAATGGTGGCCTGCGTGCCGCGCTGTGTGAGCAAGCTGAACATGATGACCGGCAGGCGCGGGTGGGTCTTGCGTATCTCGCGCAGCACGGCCAGCCCGTCCATCTCCGGCATCTCGATGTCGAGCGTCACCACGTCGGGCCGAACGAGCGTCAACGCGTCGAGCGCGGCGCGCCCGTTGTTGGCGGTGCCCGCCACCTCGATGCGCGGGTCCTTCGCGAGCGTGGTGGTGATGGCGCGGCGCATCACCGCCGAGTCGTCCACGACGAGCACACGAATCTTCGGCGGCGGGTTGGCGGGGGCGTTCATCAGTGGAGCAGACGGTCTGTGGTGTTTTTAGAGCTCGGACGGCACGGCCTCGAAGATCCGCTGCCCATTGAGGGCGCAGTTGCCTTGCCTCCGGAGGGATCGAGCTTGAACAGGTCCACCACGCGGCGCAGGTCGCTGGCCAGTCGAGCCAGTTCGGCGGCGGCGGCGGCGGTCTCGATCGCGCCGGCGGTCGTGCCCTTCGCGGCGTCGGCCACGCTGGTGATGTTGCGGGCGATCTCCGTGCTGGCGCGCGCGGCCTGGTGCGTGTTGTTGGAAATCTCGTTCGTTGTCGCCGCCTGCTCCTCGACCGCGCCGGCGATGACGGTCTGGATGTCGTTGATCTCCTTGATGATGGCGGAGATCTCGCGGATGGCCTGCATCGCGCCCTGCGCGTCGGTCTGGATGTTGCCGATCTTGTGGGTGATCTCGTCCGTCGCCTTCGCTGTCTGGCGTGCGAGTTCCTTGACCTCGTTGGCGACGACGGCGAAGCCCTT
>SXTU01000295.1 GCA_005791875.1 Verrucomicrobiales bacterium | reverse complement strand
CCCATGACGAAGCCGTCGCGGTCCTTGTCGAAGGGGCGGGAGGCGCGCTTGGGTTCGGCGTTACGGGTGGAAAGGGCGCGCATGGCGGCGAATCCGCCGATGCCCATCTCGCAGACAGCGGCCTCGGTGCCGCCGGCGAAGATGGCGTTCGCATCGCCCATCTTGATCGTGCGCCAGGCTTCGCCGAGGGCGTGGGTGCTGGTCGCGCACGCGGAACAGGTGGCCATGTTCGGGCCGCGCAGTTTGTAATACATGCTGAACACGCCGGAGGCCATGTTCAGGATCATCATCGGGATGAGGAAGGGCGAGATGCGGCCGGGGCCTTTGTTCATCAGCACGGTGTGCTGGTCGTCATGGGTCTGGAGGCCGCCGATGCCGGAGCCGATGAACGCACCGATCTGGTCGCGGTCGAGCTTCTCAAGGTCCATGCCGGAGTCCTGAAGCGCGCGCCAGCCGGCGTAGATGCCAAGCTGTGCGAAGCGGTCGGTGCGGCGGACTTCCTTTGGCGAGGGGAAGGCGGGCGCGGGGTCGAAGTCCTTCACCTCGGCGGCGATCTGGCAGTCGTAGGCCGTGGGGTCGAAGGACGCGATGCGGTCAATGCCGCACTGGCCCGCGATGATGTTCTTCCAGAACGTCTCGATGTCGTGCCCCAGCGCGGTGACCGTGCCCAAGCCCGTGATGACGACTCTTCGATCCGACCCGTTGCTTGCCATAAAAGAAAAGGGGCAGCGCGCTGGTGTCAGCCCGGCTGCCCCGGAGAAAACTTTGCCGCCTACTTCTTGTTCTCCTCGATGTAGCGGGTGACGTCGCCGACGCTGACGAGCTTCTCAGCCTCCTCGTCGGGGACTTCGATGCCAAATTCCTCCTCGAGCGCCATGATCAACTCGACGGTGTCGAGGGAGTCCGCGCCAAGGTCCTCGATGAACTTGGCCTCGCTGACGACCTGGTCGGCGTTGACGCCGAGCTGCTCGACGATGATGTCCTTGACCTTCTGCTCAGTGGATTTTTCAGCCATGTTTGTTTTTTGTTTAAGCTGGTTGTCTGTAGGCGACGTGCAGGGGGGCGTCAAGCCCCGTTTCCGTCACACACCGGCGCTCTGTTCGGGCGGGCCGCGTGCGTCGCCGCACCGGCGTTTTCCAGCAACGCGGCGGACTGTCTAACGGCTCGCGCGCGGGGCGTCGAGAGGAATCATTCTCCAACTCGCCGCTCGCGCCCGCCCAACGCCTTCACCCCGTCGTGGCCGTTTCCACCGCTGCACGGATCATCGCCTTGAACTTGGGAGTGCCCTGGTCAAATGCCGCCGCGATGGGCAGCACCGGCGTGCGCGGGACGCGGCGCTTGAACTTCTTCAGGTTCGCCTCGGCGGCCGGCTCGTCCATTTTGTTCGCCACTACGAGGCGCGGTTTCTCCATCAGCGCAGGGTCGTAAAGCTCCAGCTCGCTGAGGAGCTGCTGGTAATCGTTCCACGGCTCGCGCCCGTCCGTGCCTGCCATGTCCAGGAGGATCACGATGACCTTGCAGCGCGTGATGTGGCGCAGGAACGCGTGGCCGAGGCCGACGTTCTCGTGCGCGCCCTCGATGAGTCCCGGCACGTCGCAGATGGTGAGCCGCTTGAAGTCGTCGTATTCCAAGATGCCCACCTGCGGCGTGAGCGTGGTGAAGGGATAGGCGGCAATTTTCGGACGCGCGCGGGAGATGGCCGTGAGCAGCGTGGACTTGCCGGCGTTCGGGTAGCCGACGAGTCCGACCTCCGCCATCATGCGCAGCTCGAATCGGTAGTGGCCCTCGCCGCCCTCCTCGCCCGGCTGCGCGAAGCGCGGCGTCTGGTTTCGGGCGGTGGCGAAGTTGCGGTTTCCGAGCCCACCGCGCCCGCCCTTGCAGAGCACGAACTGCTGGCCGTGAACCGTGAGGTCGGCAACCAGTTCCGCATCATCCGGCCCAAGCTCCGCCGGACCCGCCTCGTCCTCTGCTGAAAGGTCAATCTCCTCGGCCATCATGTTGCCAGCCAGACGTAGCAACGGCCGCTTGGGCGTCGAGATGAGCACTGGTTCCTCAGGGGTGTATCGTTTCCGGGTCTCGACCGGTTCCGACGAGGAGGGAGTCTCGGGTGAAATTGCGTCCTCCAGCGGGTCGGGAAGCTTCCAGACCAGCGTGCCACAGGGAACTTTTACGATGAGGTTCTTGCCCGCGTGGCCGTCCATGCCATTGCCCATGCCGTGTTCGCCCTGCTCCGCGATGAGGCGCGGGATATAGAACTGCCCGATGAGATTGTTCAGGTCGTGATCCGCTTGGAGGATCACGCTGCCGCCGCGCCCGCCGTTGCCGCCGTCAGGACCGCCCTTGGGCCGGTAAGCCTCGCGGCAGAACGCGACGCAGCCCTTCCCGCCGTGGCCGGCGTGGGCGTAAACCTTGATCTCGTCAACAAACATGGAAGTCGAACTTCTAAAAAAAAAAGCGAGGCCGGAGCCTCGCCCGAGAATTGGTGGTGGCCGGGTCAGTTGTTCGCTGCCGCCACTTCGGGTGCTGCCGGAGCTGAGGCCGCGAGAGGCGTGACACCCACGCGGCGCTTGTCCTTCTCGAACTTGACGTGTCCGTCCACGAGGGCGAAGAGCGTCCAGTCCCGGCCCGTGCCGACGTTCACGCCCGCGTTGAACTTGGAGCCGACCTGACGGACGATGATGCTGCCGGCGGAGACATACTCGCCGCCGAACGCCTTCACGCCGCGGCGCTTCGAATTGGAATCGCGCCCGTTGCGGCTGCTGCCTTGACCTTTCTTGTGTGCCATAAAATTACTTTCCGGCGAGCTGGCGGACCAGCCCGCGCCTAAGCTTTGATTTCCTTGATCTTGACGACTGTGAGTTCCTGCCGGTGACCGACCGTGCGGTGGTAGCCCTTGCGGCGCTTCATCTTGAAGGCGATGAGCTTGACGCCGCGCTTGTGCTCGATCACGTCGGCGACCACGGTCGCGGACGCGACCGTCGGGCTGCCGACACTGAGCTTGCCGTCGGCGTTGACGAGCAGCACGCGGTCAAACGTGACCGGCTGTCCGGCCTCGATGGCGAGCCGCTCGATTTCGAGCGTCTCACCGGCGCTGACGCGATACTGTTTCCCGCCCGTCTCTAAAACTGCATACATAAGTTTGTTCCCGAAAAGGGACGGCGATAACACCAAGGTTGCATCGGAGTGTCAACAGTGCATTTCGCGTTTCGCACTCGTCGCCGCAAGGGGCTGGCTACTTTGCCCGTTTGAAGTGCCTGTCAGCGAACTTCAGGTATTGCTTCCAGTCGTAGGCCGTCACGTCGTGCTTGCCGGTGCGGACGTGGTAGCCGATGAACTCGCCCACTGGCTGGTCCACTGACGGCCAGTCCGTGACGCCCGTTCCCTTCTTCCCGAACAACGCAAACACCGGCTCGGCGAGCTTGCCCGCGAGGAACTCGCCCTTCGGGTCCGCCCACTTGTCCTCCTCAGCGCTGGCGATGTAGAGCGGGCGTGGCGCGGCGAGCGCGGCCAGCTCGTGCATGTCCACGGGGAGCTTTTCGGCGTGGTCGCTGTATTGCTTGTAGTTGCCACAGAACCAGTGCGGGAAATTCTTGTTCAGCACGGCGATGGTCTCACCGAAGTCGCGCCGGGAGATGGACGCGCCGCCCTCGCCGGAGTTGTTCGAGATGACCATGGCGAACCGCTCGTCCGCTGCGCCCGCCCACAACGAAGTCTTGCCCAGCCGCGAATGCCCGATGACCGCGACCTGCTTCGCGTCAATCGCCTTGTCCTTCTCCAAGTAGTCCAAGCCGCGGCTCAGGCCCCACGCCCACGCGCCGATCGCCCCCCACGCGTCCGGCGCGAACTGCGTGCTCGGCCCGTCCTTGGACATCGCGGCGCGCAGGCCGGTCTTCCAGCCCTCCGCGTGGTCCGGCTCCACGTCGCCGTAGTAGTAGGTGGCGAGCGCGTAACCCTTCGCGATGATCATCTCCACCTGCCAACGGCTCGCCTCGGAGCCACGCGACGCCTCGGTCGCGCGGTTGTCCACGATGCTCTTCTTGTCCTGGCTGCTCCGCATCCAGCGCGGGTTCAGCGTGATGCTCGGGTCGGCGTGGACGGCGTGGTTGCCGTTGAAGTTGCAACCGAGGAACGCGGGCACCGGCCCCTTCACACCATTCGGGATGAAGAGCTGCAAGTCCAGGCGCGGGCCGTCCTTCTTGCCCGTGAGATAGATGGCGATTTCCTTGCGCGTCGCCTTGCCGCCGAGAGCTTGCGGGTCCGTCTTGGTGACTTCGTAAACCAAGTTCGCCGGCTTCGCGGGACTGCGGCCATAGACGTGCGTCTCGAAGAGGCGCAACACCTCCGGGCGTCGTTTCGTCTGCCACGTCTTCGCGTCCGTGACCTTCGTGCCGTCCGCAAACGTCAATGGATCGGGCAACGGGAGATTGCCGACTTTGCTCTCGTCGTAGTTGGTGGGGTTGGGCCGCTGGGCAAAGGCGGTGAAACTGGCGGCGAGCAGCACGCCCAGGGCGAGTGACTTGGTGAATTGCATGAGATAGAGAGTAGCAGGCCGGACGTCGGGGACAAGCGCGTCCGTAGTCGAAGGCTTGAGCCTGCGCCGCTCTTTTGTAGCGGCGGTCTGCGACCGTCGGGCCTGCAAACGTCGGCGCTCACAGAACGCCGCTGCAGCTCCTGACACGCAACCTGAAGGTTGCGACTACCCAGAGCGGATGCTTACGCTGAGCGCGATGGGCAACCAGTTTTACGAGCCGGGCAAACGGCGGGCCGAGCGGGTCAGTGACCTCTTCGCCGCCATCGCGCCGCGCTACGACCTCATCAACGACCTGCAAAGCTTCGGCCTGCATCGCTGGTGGAAGCGGCGGCTGCTCAAGCTCGCGCAGGTGAAACCGGGCGAGACTGCGCTGGACTTGTGCTGCGGAACTGGAGACGTGACCTTCGCCCTCACGGCGGCGGGCGCACGCGCGACAGGAATGGATTTCAGCGCACCAATGCTGGCGGTGGCAGAGGGGAGGAAGGCAAAAGTTGGCGAGCCAGCAGGCCCCGTGTTCCTCCATGGCGATGCCTTGCACATGCCGTTTCCTGACACGCACTTCGACATCTTGACCATCAGTTACGGCTTGCGGAATCTCGCGAGCGTGGACGACGGCTTGCAGGAGATGTGGCGCGTGCTCAAGCCCGGCGGCCGCCTGCTCGTGCTGGACTTCGGCAAGCCGGACAACGCGGCGTGGCGTGCGTCTTACTTCGCTTACCTGCGCTTCGCCGTGCCGGTGTTTGGCCGGCTCTTCTGCAAGAACCCGGAGGCTTACGCCTACATCCTCGAATCCCTCCAGCACTACCCCGCGCAGCGCGGCGTGGATGAGAAGCTGCGCGCTCTCGGCGCTGCAAACGCGCGCATCGTGAACTTCCTCGGCGGCGTCATGAGCATCAACGTGGCGGAGAAGCGTTAGCCCATGATGCGGTTGAGCAACCGCGTCCGCTCCACGACAGCCCGAAAGTCGGATCGAGCGGCCGGCCGCAAAGCAGTAGCCTTTTCACGTTGCACCTTCCCCGCCTGAATTGCTTTTCAGTTCCACCAATGCTAACCCTCGCGCCGATGAACCATGGGTTGAACTGGGCGCTTGTGGGGCTGCTGTCCTGGGCCGCAGGTGCTTCGGGGGCGGAGCAGCGGGCAGCGGGCGGGGTGCGCACGGTGGTCGGGAAGTTCTGCGTGGAGTGCCACGGTGCGGACGCGGTGAAGGGCGGGCTGAACTTGGAAATGATTTTGTCCGCGGATGTCAGCCGGCATTCCGACGCATGGGAGAAGGTTGTTCGCAAGCTGAACGCGCGCCACATGCCGCCCATCGGCAAGCACAGGCCAGACGAGAAGACTTACGCTGCCATCGTCTCATCGCTCGAAACGACGCTCGACCGCGCGGCGGCGGCGAAGCCAGCTCCCGGCCGCACCGACACCGTGCGGCGGCTGAACCGCACCGAGTATCAGAACGCCATCCGCGACTTGCTCGCGCTCGACGTGGACGCGGCGGCGCTGCTCCCAGCGGACGAGGCGAGCCACGGCTTCGACAACATCACCGTCGGCACGCTCTCGCCCACGCTGCTGGACCGCTACCTCACCGCTGCGCAGCGCATCGCGCGGCTCGCGGTCGGCGGCTCGCAGCGCCCCGGCGGCGACACGTATCGCGTGAAGCCCGACATCACGCAGGAGGAACGCGTCGAGGGCCTGCCGCTCGGCACGCGCGGCGGCGCGGTGTTTCGTCACACGTTCCCGCAGGACGGCGACTACGAATTCCAACTCCGCCTCACGCGCGACCGCAACGACCTCGTCGAGGGCCTGCGCGAGCCGCATCAAATCCTCATGCTGCTCGATGGCGTTCAGGTCCACACGTTCACCGTGCGCCCGCCGCCGCCCGGCAAAGGCCACAACGACGTGGACACCGGCCTGAGCGTCCGGCTCCCCGTGAAGGCCGGCCCGCACGCGCTCGGCGTCACCTTCCTCAAGCACTCTTCCTCGCTGCTCGAAACCGCGCGCCAGCCTTACCACGTCAGCTTCAACTTCCACCGCCACCCGCGCCAGTCGCCCGCGCTGTATCAAGTGTCTGTCGCCGGGCCGTTCGCGGCGAAGGGGCCGGGCGACACGCCGAGCCGTCGGCGCATTTTTGTCGCTCAGCCGAAGTCGCCCGGCGAGGAGGAAGCGTGCGCGAAGCAAATCCTTTCCACGCTGATGCGCCGTGCATATCGGCGGCCAGTGAACGACGCGGATGTCGCGCGGCTGCTGAAGGTGTTCCGTGAGGCCCGGGCGGAAGGCAGTTTTGACTCGGGCATCGAAGCCGCGTTGACCGCCGTGCTCGTCAGCCGGGAATTTCTCTTCCGCGTCGAGCAGGAGCCGGTGGGCCTCGCGGCGAAGTCGGCGTATCGCGTGAGCGATGCGGAGCTCGTGTCGCGCCTGTCGTTCTTCCTCTGGAGCAGCATCCCCGACGACGAGTTGCTGGATGCGGCGGCGCGCGGCCAACTCAGCCAGCCCGGCGTGCTCGCGACACAGACGCGCCGGATGCTCGCTGACCCGCGCGCGCAATCGCTCGTCCGCAACTTCGCCAGCCAGTGGCTTCACCTCCGCAACCTCGATTCCATCACGCCCGACGGCCGGCTGTTCCCCGACTTCGACGACAACCTCCGCCAAGCCATGCGCCGTGAGACGGAGCTGCTCTTCGAGGAAGTCGTGCGCGAAGACCGCAGCGTGCTCGACCTGCTCCGCGCGGACCACACGTTCCTGAACGAGCGGCTCGCGAAGCACTACGGCGTCCCGCACGTCTTCGGCGAGCGCTTCCGGCGCGTCGCGCTCGGCCCGGAGTCGGCGCGCGGCGGATTGCTGCGGCACGCGAGCGTGCTCACGGTCACGAGCTACGCCACGCGCACGTCCCCGGTGCTACGGGGCAACTGGGTGCTCGGCACGTTGCTCGGCACGCCTCCTCCGCCGCCGCCGCCGAACGTGCCGTCGCTCGATGAAAATTCAGTGGCCGCGAACCTCCCCGTGCGCGAGCGCCTCGCCGCGCACCGCGCCAACGCCGCGTGCGCGAGCTGCCACGACTTGATGGACCCGGTGGGCTTCGCACTGGAGAACTTCGACGCCGTGGGCCGCTGGCGCACGCTGGAGGAGGGCAAGCCCGTGGACGCGACCGGCGGTTTCCCCGACGGCAGCCAGTTCACAGGCGTTGCCGGGCTGGAGCGCGCGTTGCTCAACCGCCCCGAGCTGTTCGCCACCGCGCTGACGGAGAAGCTGCTGACCTTCGCGCTGGGCCGCGGCGTGGAGCCGTTCGATGCGCCAGCCGTGCGGCAAGTCGTGCGCGAGGCGAAGGCTGACAACCACCGTTTCTCTGCTATCGTCCTTGGCATCGTCAAAAGTGCCCCCTTCACCATGAGGCAAACCCCATGAACACCTTCACCACCCGCACCGCTCTCCCGCGCCGCACCTTCCTGCGCGGCGTTGGCGCCACGCTCGCGCTGCCGCTCCTTGACGCGATGGTCCCCGCTGCCACCGCCGCCGCGAAGACCGCCGCCACGCCCGTGCGCCGGCTCGGCTACGTCTTCATGCCCATGGGCGCGGACATCACGCGCTGGACACCGCCGGGCGGAGAGACACTTGACGAGTTGTCGCCCATCCTCAGCTCGCTCGCGCCGGTGAAGCAGCACATCAACGTCGTCTCCAATCTCGAAATCCGAAACGCCTACCCCGGCACGCACGCGACCTCGAACTCCTCCTTCCTGAGCTGCGCGCGGGCCAAGCACACGGAGAGCACGGACTACTATCTCGGCACCACCGCCGACCAGCTCGCCGCGCAGCAACTCGGCCGAGAGACGCAATTGCCTTCGCTCGAGATGGCGATGGACATGATGCAAACCGTCGGCCAGTGCGACAACGGCTACGCCTGCGTGTATCAGAACAACCTCTCGTGGTCCTCGCCCACCACGCCGTTGCCCGCCGAGGCGCACCCGCGAATGGTCTTCGAGCAGCTCTTCGGCGAAGGCGGCACGAAGGCCGAGCGCCGCGCCGCCCTTCGCAAACGCGCGAGCCTGCTGGACTTCGTGAAGGACGACCTCGCCCGTCTCGAACGCGCCCTCGGCCCCGCCGACCGTGCGAAGGTCAGCCACTACCTCGAAACCGTCCGCGAGGTGGAGCGCCGCATCCAACGCGCCGAGGCCGGCGTCGCGGAGAATCCCTTGCGCGACCTCGACCGCCCCATCGGCGTGCCCGCGAGCTACGCCGACCACGCGCGACTGATGTTTGATTTGCAGGTGCTCGCGATGCAGGGCGACGTCACGCGCGTCATCACCTTCCAGCTCGCGCGCGAGACCAGCAACCGCACCTACCCCGAGACCGGCGTCGCCGACCCGCACCACCCGCTTTCGCACCACGGCAACGACCCCGAGAAAGTCGCGCGCATGGCGAAGATAAATCAGTTTCACGTCTCCCTCTTCGCGGAATTCCTCGGCAAGCTCGCCGCGACGAAGGAAGGCAACGGCACGCTCCTCGACCACTCGCTCTATCTCTACGGCAGCGGCATGGGCAACCCGAACCAGCACGACCACATCAACCTGCCCATCATCGTCGCCGGCGGTGCGGGCGGCGTGATGAAAAGCGGCCGCCACCTCCGCCACGCGAAACCAACCCCGCTGGCAAACCTCCATCTCGCCCTCCTCGACAAAGCCGGCGTCCGCATCGACAAGTTCGCCGACAGCGACGGGAAGCTCGACGGGCTGTTCCGGCCGCTGGGGATTTGAGACGCCACGCGATGAACCTTGGACGAATTGCCGGAACTTTAGTCGTGCTATACTGTCTTGGGAGCACACCGCCGACTTACGGCGCGCCGTCATCGCTCGCCGATGCCGCCGAACGCGCGGATTGGCCGCGTTTGCAACGAATGTTGGCGGACAAATCACTCGTGCGCTCCTCCCAAGCCGACGGCAAGACGGCGCTCCACTGGGCCGCGCATCACAACGACGCGGCCACGGTGAAACTTCTGCTCGCCGCTGGTGCGGATGCGAAAGCCACGAATCACTTCGGCGTCCCGCCGCTTGCGCTGGCGTGCGTGAATGGCGACGAGGCCATCGTCACCGCGTTGCTCGGGGCCGGTGCTGATGCGAACACGACTTTGCGTGGCGGCGAGTCGGTCCTGCACACCGCCGCGCGCACGGGGCGGCCGGGGCCGGTGCGGGCGTTGCTCGCGCGTAGCGCGAAGGTGGACGCCGCCGACCGCAAAGGTCAGACGCCGCTCATGTGGGCCGCCGCCGAGGGCCACGCAGAAGTCGTCGAACTGCTTCTCAAGTCCGGTGCGGACAAGCTCACCCGCGTGAAGTCGGGCCTCACCCCGCTGCACTTCGCCGCGCGCGAGGGGCGCATCGCCGCCGTGCGCGCGTTGCTCAAGGCGGGCGTGGCCGTGGACCATCCCGTCGAGACGGACAAAGGCGGCGGACGGATGGCCTCGAACGGCACGAGCGCGCTGCTGCTCGCGGTCGAGAACGCGCATTACGAACTCGCCGTCGAGTTGCTCAAGGCCGGCGCGAACCCGAACGACCAGCGCTCCGGCTTCACTCCGCTTCACACGCTCACGTGGGTCCGCAAACCGAATCGCGGCGATGGCGATGATGGCCAGCCGCCGCCGGACGGCTCGGGCAGCGTGACGTGGAACCAGTTCGTGCGCGCGCTGGTGAAGCACGGCGCGGACGTGAACGTCCGGCTTGCGCGCGGCGCAGGCGGTCGCGGCAAACTGAGCACCATCGGCGCGACGCCGTTTCTCTTCGCCGCGAAGACGGCGGACTTGCCGCTGATGAAGCTGCTCGTCGAGTTGGGCGCGGACCCGATGTTGCCGAACAAGAATGGAGCCACGCCGCTGATGGCCGCCGCCGGTCTCGGCTGCCACGCGCCCACCGAGGAAGCCGGCACTGAGCCCGAGTGCCTCGAAGCCGTCGCGTATCTGCTCAAGCTCGGCGCGGATGTGAACACCGTGGACGACAACGGCGAGACCACGATGCACGGCGCGGCTTACAAGAGCCTGCCGAAGGTGGTGGAGTTCCTCGCCGCGAAGGGCGCGAAGATTTCCATCTGGAACACGAAGAACAAGGCCGGCTGGACGCCGCTGCTCATCGCGCAGGGTTTCCGCCCCGGCAATTTCAAGCCCATCGCCGAGACCAGCGCGGCCATCGAGAAGGTCATGCGCGCCAACGGCGTCGTGCCCCCGCCCAGCCCTCCGCCGCCCGTGGGTGGCCAGAACTACGACGCGAAGAAGAAGTATGAGCCGTGAGCGGAGCCACGTGGTTGGCGGATTGGCCGGCGCGGTCCGGCTCAACTTGAAGTTCATCGAGCGTCCCAGACGTCGCCCACCCGCGACCCTGGCCTCTGGAACAAATCCTCCTCCCATGAACCTGTAGCGGCGGTCTGTGACCGCCGACCGTGGCGTCCCTCGCGCAGAGGCGGCCGCAAATCGGCGCTCATAGAGCGCCGCTACAGCCGCCACAGGTTCACGGTCCCAATGCGCGGCGTTCGGGCCGTGGTGGCTACCTTTGAACCGGAGCGCCGATTTGGAAATCGGCGCTCCGCTGCGGGCTCCGCATGAGGCTCCGCCTTCCCTCCAAAAAGAACCCGCCGCACCGGGTGCATCCGGTGCGGCGGGGGTTGAAACCGAACAGCTATCAGCCGTGGTAGCCTTCTTCGCCGTGTTCCGCGAGGTCGAGGCCGATGGTCTCGGTCTCTTCCGTCGGGCGCAGGCCGACAACGGCCTTCACGATGTAGGCGATGACTGCGGTGGCGACAACCGCCAGAACGATGGTGATGGCCATGGCCTTGACCTGCTCGATCCAGAGGCCGTTGCCGACCAGCTCGAAGAGCTTGTTCGCCTTCGCGTAGGCGTTGGCATCGGTGAGGTTCGCGTTCACTTCCTTGACGGCGAGGATGCCGGTGAGCAGCGCGCCGAGCGTGCCGCCGACAGCGTGGACGCCGAAGGTGTCGAGCGCGTCGTCATACTTGAAGATCTGCTTGAGCTTGGTGCACGCGAGGTAGGGGATGATGCCCGCCAGCAAGCCGATGATCATCGCGCCCTTGGCGTTCACGAAGCCCGCCGCAGGAGTGATCACGACCAGGCCGGCGACCGCGCCGGAGCAGAAGCCGAGGATCGAGGGCTTGCCGCGCAGGAGCCATTCGAGCACGGGCCAGACAAAGGAGGCGACAGCCGCCGCCAGAGTGGTGGTCATGAAGGCGTTGCCCGCAATGCCGTCCGCCGCGACCGCCGAGCCGGCATTGAAACCATACCAGCCGACCCAGAGCATGCCCGTGCCGATCGCGCAGAGCGCCATGCTGTGCGGCTGCATCGGCGTCTTGCCGTGGCCCAGGCGCGGTCCGAGGATCAGGCAGAGCACCAGCGCGCTCCAACCCGAGCTCATGTGGACCACGGTGCCGCCGGCGAAATCAATCGCGCGGATCTTGGCGTCGCTATTCCACACGCCGTTCATGTAGCCGTCCACGCCCCACACCATGTGGGCCAGCGGGAAATAGACCGCGAACATCCAGATGGCGACGAAGAGCAGGATGGCCGAGAACTTCATGCGCTCCGCCACCGCGCCGACGATCAGCGCCGGGGTGATGATCGCGAACATGAGCTGATACATGGAGAACACGTTCTGCGAGACCCACGCGGAGTAGTCCGTGTTCGGGGCCGCCGTCACGCCGTTCAGGAAGGCGAACTTGCTGAAGCTGCCCAGGAACGGCGACCCCGCCGAGAAAACTAGGCTATAGCCGCACACGAACCACAGGATCGTGACCAGGCCGGCGATGCCGAAGCACTGCGCGACCACGGACAGGACGTTCTTCTTGCGCACGAGGCCGCCGTAGAAGAGCGCGAGGCCCGGCAGCGTCATGAACAGCACCAGCGCGGCACACACCATCATGAAGCCGTTGTGGCCGGGGCCGGCAACGTCGTCGAGCTTCGAGGTCACGTTGGCCTTGGCGTCGGCGGATCCACGCGCGCCGTTGCCGATGTAGGCTTCGAGGTCGGCGATGCGCTGCTCGACGTTGGGGTCGGCCTTCTTCGGCGGTTCCGGCGCCTTCGCGGCAGCGGCGGCAGGCGCGGGTGCCGGCGGGGCTTGGGCGAGCAACGGCTGCGCCGTTGCCGCCAGCAGTGAGAACAGGGTGAGGGAGAGAATCAGTTTCTTCATGATCAGTGTTTGTTTCAGCGGGTTGTGGTTGGCGGGTCAGACTGCGGCGTCACCTTTCTCGTCGGTGCGGATGCGGACGGCGTCGTCCACGGCGGAGACGAAGACCTTGCCGTCGCCGCTCTTGCCGGTCTTGGCGGCCTTCACGATGGCGGCGACGGCGGCATCCACCCGTCCGTCGGGCAGCACCAGTTCGAGTTTGATCTTGGGCAGGAAGTCCACGGTGTATTCCGAGCCGCGGTAAATTTCGGT
>SXTU01000294.1 GCA_005791875.1 Verrucomicrobiales bacterium | reverse complement strand
GCGCGCAACAACCTTCGTCGGGTGACGCCGCGCGAGGTTCTGATAGCCACGTTGCAACGCCGGATCTCCGCTTCCCAGCAGGACGAACTGCATCTCCTTCGCCAGCATCTCCTCCAGCCCCGCGAGCAGAATATCCATGCCCTTCTGATCCGCCAGCCGCGTCACCGTGGCAAACAGCGGCACCCCCGCGCGCAACGGCAGCCCCAGCTCCCGTTGCAAGTCATGCTTCGTCGCCGCCTTGCCCGCCATCTTCCGGAAGGAATACGGGTGACGCAGATGGATGTTCCGGTGCGTGCTCCACTCGTCGTAGTCCACCCCGTTGAGGATGCCCACCAGACTCTCCTGCCGCGCGCGCAGCCGGTCATCAAGCGCACAGCCGTAGGCCTCCGTGCAAATCTCCCGGGCATAACGAGGGCTGACCGTCGTGAGGAAATCCGCATACACGATGGCTGCCTTCAGACAATTCACGTCCCCGTAGAACTCCAGTCCCGCCATCGTGAAGTAGTCCGGCGGCAAGTTGGTCAGCGCAAACGCACTCTTCGGGAACTGCCCTTGGTAGGCGAGATTGTGGATGGTCAATACCGTTTTCGGCGGCGTCCAGCCCGTGCGATGCCCCTCCCACCGTAGCAAGGCCGGCACCAGCCCCGCCTGCCAATCATGCACATGGACAATGTCCGGCGCGCCGCCCGGTAGCAGCCGCGCGATCTGCGCCACGGCCTTTGCGAAGAACACGAACCGCGCCGGGTTGTCCGGGTAGTCCGTGTTGTTTTCCCCATACAAGCCGAGCCGGTCGAAGTAACCCGGCTGATCCAGGAAATACACTTTCAGCCGCGGCCCCAAGCGCAATTCGGAGACACCCGCCTGCATGCGTCCATCGCCCAGCGGCACGTCCACATGAAGATCCGTCGGACGCAGCTCCGTGAACCGCCCACGGATGCCGCGACACAGGGGCGTGACGATGACCACATCGTGTCCCGCCGCCGCGAGCGACTTGCCCAGCGCGCCGACCATGTCCGCGAGTCCGCCGGTCTTGGAGAACGGATGGACTTCGCTGCTGGCGAGCAAAACCTTCATGAAATGCAGAATGCGGAATGCGGAATACGGAATGCGGCACAAGCGCGGTCCGGGTGCGCCCAACGCCAAGGCGGCAACGAGATCTTATGGCGAGTCCCCTCGCCCCCATCGGGGGAGAGGGAGAAGAGGCGCGTCGCGGCGCACCGATTCCCCATTCGCAACTCGCCATTCGCCATTCTCTTCACGCGGTGATTTTCTCCGCGCCACGCAAGTAGGGCCGCAGCGGCCCCGGTATCGCCAAGCTGCCGTCCGCCTGCTGATACGTCTCAATGAGCGCAACGAACAGCCGCGCCAGCGCGGTGCCGCTGCCGTTGAGCAGGTGCGGGAACTGGTTCACGCCCCTCTCATCCTTGTAGCGGAGGTTCATGCGGCGGGCTTGGTATTCGTCCGTGTTCGAGCAACTCGACACTTCGAGGTAGCTCCCCTGCCCCGGCGCCCAGACCTCGATGTCGTAGGTCGTCGCGCTGGCGAAGCCCATGTCGCCCGTGCAGAGCAGGACGATGCGGTAGTGGAGGCCGAGCAGTTGCAGCACCTTCTCCGCGTTCGCCAGCATCTTCTCCAACTCGTCGTAGCCGTGCTCGGGCTTCACGATTTTCACCAGCTCCACCTTGTCGAACTGATGCACGCGAATCATCCCGCGCGTGCCGACACCCGCCGCGCCGGCCTCCGCGCGGAAGCACGGGCTGTAGGCGCAGTAGTAAATCGGGAGCTGCGTGTGCGGCAGGATTTCTTCGCGATGGATGTTCGCGACCGGGGCTTCGGCGGTGGGGAGCAAGTAGAGCTTGCCCAAGGTGCTTTCATCCAAGCCTTCGCGCACCGCGTAAGCCTGGTCCTCGAACTTCGGAAACTGTCCCACGCCCACCATGCAGTCGCGGCTGATGATGTGCGGCGGCGCGACTTCCGTGTAGCCGTGCTGGGTGGTGTGCAGGTCGAGGAGGAACTGGATGAGCGCCCGCTCCAGCCGCGCGCCCCAGTTGGTGTAGAGCAGGAAGCCGCTGCCAGAGAGCTTCGCCCCGCGCTCGAAGTCCACGAGCTTGAGCGACGCGCAGAGGTCCACGTGGGACTTGGGAGTGAAGGCGAATTCCGGCTTCGCGCCCCAGTGCTTTACCTCGGGGTTGTCGGCGGCGGAAGTGCCCAGCGGCACGCTGGCGTGCGGCGGGTTCGGCAGGCGGATGAGAATGGCATCGCGCGCGGCCTCGGCCTCGGCGGCGGTCTTGTCGAGTGCAGCAATCTGGTCGCCGAGCGTGCGGGTCTCGGCCTTCTTGGCCTCGGCCTCGGTGAGCTTCTTCTGGCCCATGAGCGCGCCGATCTCCTTGGAGACCTTGTTGCGCAGCGCCTTCAAGTCCTCGACTTGTTTGAGCGCGTGACGGCGCTGCTCGTCGAGCTTGAGCACTTCGTCAATCTTCGCGTCGTCCCCGCCGTTGCGCGCCGCGAGCCGTTGCTTCACCAGCTCGGGCTGCTCCCGAATCCATTTGATGTCAATCACGCGGGAGGTTGTAAGGAAGTGACAGCGGAGCGGCAAGGCGCGATTCGGAAGCTCCGAGGTATTCAGTTTTCGGTTGGTAACGGACGTCGTGCCCCACCAAACGCTGAAATCTGAATACTTTCCCCTCGACCCCTCCATCTGCCGCGCCAACACTCCGCGCCGCCTGATGAACCCGGTCCACTTGGCCCTGCTGCTTCTGTTCAACGTCTTCTGGGCCGTCTCGCTCTCGGCGATTCAGGCACTCAAGCCGCACCTGGACTACGGCGGCATCGCCACGATGCGCTTCGGCGGCGCGGCGGTGAGCCTGGTGCTCGTGTGGCCGTGGCTGCCGGGTGCCACGCCGCGCGGCAGGGACTTCTGGATCAGCTCGTTCATGGGCGTGATCGTCTTCACCGTCGGCCACCGGCTGCAAGTGAGCGGCAACCTCCTCGGGTCCGCCGGCAACTGCGCCGTGCTCATGGCCGTGGAGCCACTCCTGACCGCCGTGGCCGCCGCGATCTTCCTCCGCGAACACATCGCGCCGCAACGTTGGGTGGGCTTCAGCCTCGGCATCGTCGGCGTCGCGTTGCTCAACCGCGTGTGGGCTTCCGATTTCAAGTGGGCCGGACTGGCGGCGAGCGCGGTGTTCATCGCCTCGTTTCTCAGCGAAGCCGCCTACTCCATCATGGGCAAGCCGCTCCTCGACCGCGTCGGGCCGATGAAGATCCTCGCCGTCTCGCTGGTCGCCGGCACGCTGGCGAACCTTGCCATTGACGGTCCCACGACCCTTGCCGCCGCCGTTAAGATGCCCGCCAGCGCGTGGGCGTGGGTTGCCTTCCTCTCGATCATCTGCACCAGCCTCGGCTACGGCCTGTGGCTAGTGGTCATCCGCGAGACGGACGTGAACGTCACCGCCATGACCATCCTGATGCAGCCTGTCGCCGGCGTCCCCGTCGCCGTGCTCTGGCTCGGCGAGCCGCTGCACGCCGGCCACCTCTGGGGCAGCCTCGCCATTGTGGTGGGCCTGGGCATCGGCCTGTATGCGAAGCCGCGCGCCCCGTAGCGGCGGTCTGTGACCGCCGTCCCGCAACCGCCGTTCGCCCAACTCGGCGCTCATAGAGCGCCGCTACAGGTGCTGGTTCGCAACCCGAAGTTTGCGACTACGGTGGCGGCACGAGTCACATCATTTTGGTTCGTCATCTCGCGCGCGATTCGCTAAACCATCCGCGTTGCAACCGGCTGAAACCAAACTTGCCGCCCCCACGGCCCTCGCCGTCGAGTGCCAGCATCTCACGCGTCGCTTCGGCAAGGTCGAGGCGCTGGCGGGCGTGAGCCTCAACGTGCGTCGTGGCGAGTTCCTCTCGCTGCTCGGCCCGTCTGGCTGCGGCAAAACCACGCTCCTGCGCATCATCGCGGGCCTGGATCTGCCGGACAGCGGCGGCTTGCGCATCGCGGGCGTCGAGTCGCTGCGGCTGCCGGCGTGGAAGCGGCCGGTCAACACCGTCTTCCAGTCCTATGCGCTCTTCCCGCACCTGAGCGTCTCCGAGAACATCGCGTTCGGCCTGCGCATGAAGCGGCTGGCGTCGCATGACATCATTCGTCGCACGACCTCGGTGATGGAGCTGACGCAAATCCTGCCGCTCGCGGGCCGGCATCCGAACGAGCTTTCCGGCGGACAAAAGCAGCGCGTCGCCCTCGCCCGCGCCAGCGTGAACGAGCCGGAAGT
>SXTU01000293.1 GCA_005791875.1 Verrucomicrobiales bacterium | reverse complement strand
CGTTGGTGTTGAGCTTGATGAGGCCGGGAATCCTCGGCTGCTCGCCGGGGACGTAGGCGTGCAACCGCTGGACGAGCGGACGAATCAACGGGCGTTGGGCGCGGACTGCCATGCACGGAGTGTCAGGAAAAACCGGCGCGGAAGTCGAGCCGGGGTTCGCCCTCCGAAAACGGCGGCGACCTCGACCGTCACAGAATCTCCGCCGTGCGCGGCAGGCCGAGCCAGAGGGCCTCGGCATACTTCGCGCCACAGGATGAGCCGCGATACCGGGCGAGCGTCTCCTTCGCCTGCATCGCGCCGTCGGGCTTGGTGCGGTCGTAGGGCTGGTTGCGCACCAGCGCCATGAGCGCGCCGAGCCAGTCCTGCGCCTCCGTCCAGGTGTCGCTCACGTCCACGAACGTGTCCGGCGTGAAGCCGATCGTGTGGCGCGGGCCGTTGTCGTAGAAGTAGAGGCGGCCCGGCGGCTTGTAATCCACACCATCGAGCATCTGCCCGGCGTTGCGCACCGCCACGCGGCTGAGTTCGGACGCAACGACATGGTCGTTGTGGTGGTCGTCCTTCCAAAGCGCGAAGGCCACGTCCGGCTTGATCTCGGCGATGGCCTTGGCGACGAGGAGCTTGTTCTCCAGCCGCGCGTCGAAGCGGTGCGAGCGAAGTTCAGGAAGCGCATCTCCACGCCGCGCTCCTGCGCGAGCCGCCGAGTGCCCTCGACGATCTCGCCCGCGCGGCCTTTAGCCGGCGCCCAGTTCGTGTAGTCGCCGATGAGCGTGAGCACGACGACGCGGTAATGCTTGCGCACGCCTTGCAGCAGAATCCCGGGAATGCCGAAGACGCAGTCGTCGTAGTGTGCGCCCAGCGCGAGGAGGGTTTTCATGTGGGCAAGCTAGCAGGTGGAGAGCCGGCGTATCAACCGTCGCGACGCGTGTCGGGCGGAGCCGCTCCCTTGCGCCGCAGCAGATACGCGACAAACGAACCCAGCCCGGAGAACTTGAAGCCCGGGTCCACGTAGCGCTCCAGCATGTAGAAGGCGAAGTAGTAGGCGCGGCAGAAGCACCACACGGTGAGCGCGAGCAGCAGCGCGACCTGGAGTGACGGCGCTTCGAGGAAGACCAGCGCGGCGGAAGCGATGCCGAGCAGGAGAAACAACCAGCCTTTCAGCCAGATCAACTTCGAGCTTTGCAGGTCGCGCATGGCAATTCGTAGGAGACGACGTGAGGAGTCTCCATTCAACTCGGAACTCGGAACCCTGAACGCGGAAAAGTCAGAGACTCCTCATATCGTCTCCTACCCGCGTCAGTTCAGGCTCCAGCTCACGTCCGTGGACTTGAGCCGCACGCTGTCGGGCAGCTTCGCGCCGTCGAGGCGGAGGACGATGATGTGCGTGCCGGCGGGAAAGCTGTTCGCTAGCTTCGTGAGCTTCTGGCCGTTGACCCACAGCTCGGGTTTGGCGAGGCCGTCCACTGCGAGCGTGACTGGCCCCGGCTTGGCTAGGGTGAAGGTCGTCGCCACGAAGACGCTCGTGAGCGTGACGTGTCCGGGGATGTTCGTCGGAGCGAAGTCCGCTTTCGCCAACGCGCCGCTCACTTGCGAAGTGAGCGTGCTCCAAGTGTGGTTGCCAATGCCGCTCTCCATCGCGGTCCAGCTCGCGGTGAAGTCGCCCTTCGTGATTTTGTCCCAGCCGCCCTGGTCCATGCGGTGGGTCACGGGCAGCACACGCCACACGCGCGCCATGCCGCCTTTGCTCGCGTCGTAATCGCCGGGCTTGCCGAGGCGGGTGAGGAACGCGACGAGGTCGTTGCGCTCGGACTCGGGCAGCGCGTCCACCAGGCCCGTGGGCATGAGCGAAATCTGCGCGTTGCTGCGCTTGCGGATGTTCGACTTCGCCACGCTGACTTCCTGATTCTGCGCATTGCGGAGGACGACTTCCTGCCCGGTCTCGCGCACGAGGATGCCGTTGTATTCGAGGTCGTCCTTCGTCTCGATGGTCAGGCCGTGGAAGCCTTCTTTGATCTTCGCGTTCGGCAGAAGAATGGACTCCACGAGGTAATCCGCCGGGGCCGCCGCGCCTAGACTCGTCATGTCCGGGCCAACTTTGCCGCCGACGCCACCGATGCTGTGGCAAAGCACGCAGCCGAGTTCCGCCCGGCGATACACACGCTCGCCACGCGCGGGGTCGCCGATCTTGACGGCGAGGTCGGCCATCTCCTTGAGCTTCGCGGGCGTGAGCTTGTCGGGGGAAAGCGCGGTGATGTTCGCGAGCTTGGTGAGTGCGGCAACGAGTGTCGGCTCGGGCGTGCTGCCCTCGCGCGCGGCGCGCAGACCGGCGGCGGCGGCATGGGGAGGCAGGGCGACGGCTTGGCTGACGAGCGGGGCGAATTGCTTGGCCGCGCCCTTCGTGGCAAGCACGGCGCGCCAGAGGTCGAGCGCCTCAGCCTCCGTCTTCGTCTCGGCGATTTCGTCCAGCGCGAGGTCGGCGAACTTCGCGGGCTGGAGCGACGCGAGCGTGACGGCGGCGGCGCGGCGCACGGATGCGGGCGAAGTCTTCGCCGCCAGCGGCTGCAACGCGCCCAGCACGGGGCCAATCGCGCCCAGCTCGCGGAACGCGGCGAACGCGGCGGTGCGGACTTCGGCGGGCGTCTTCTCATCGCTGGCGAGCTTCACCATCTCGGCGAAGGCCGCGCCGGGATTCTTCCACGCGCCGAGCAGGTTCACGAAGGCGACGCGCGTCGGGAAGTTCGCGTAGGACAGCAGCGAGAGGCCACGCGAACTGTCGCCAGCGGGCTTCACGTTGCGCAGGCGGGCGGCGGAGGTGAGGGCGGCGAGCGCGCGGTTGAGCGCGAGGTCGGTGAAGTTGCGCGCGACAACCTGCTCCCAGAGACGGTTGATTTCATCCGGGCCACCGGCTGCGCCGATGAGTTCAATCCATGGGCCAGCACCGTCCTTGGTGAGCGGCTTGGCGGCGAGAATCTTCGCGACGCTGGACGACGCGAGCGCGGGGTCGAGCGCGCGCATGGCGAACTCGAGCTGCCCCTGTTTCGCCGGCGAGTCGGGCGACCACGCGCCGGACTCCAGCATGGCGAGGAACGGCTGCGCCAGCTCGTTGATGGAAAGCCAGACGGCGTAATCGAGGAACGGATCAGCCCCGATGGTGTTCACGGCGGAGAGGACCAGTTCGGCGGACTTGGCGGAGGGGAACTTCGCCAGCGCACGGACCGCCTCCATGCGGACGCGCGGATGCGGGTCAGTGACCAGCTTGGCGAGATTGGCAACAGCGTCGGTTTCGGAGACGTGCGCGCCACCGTCAGAGAGGTAAGCGCTGCTCGAACCATTCGCATCGGCAACGAGCACCGGCTTGGTCGGCATCGTGGTAACGAAGCTCAACGCGCGCGCCGCAGCAGCGCGGATGCGGCCGTCCTGCGCGGCGAGCAGCTTGGTGAGCAGCTCCGCCGCGGGGATGTTGAGAGATTGGTGAATCCACAGCGCGGCGAGTTGTTCCTTCTCAGTCTTGAGCTGCGCGGTCCACGTCTTCAGCTCGGGCGCGACGGTGGCGGAGCCTTTCTCTACCAGCAGGCGGTTGGCTTGGGAGGAGGTGAAGTGGTTGGGGGAAAGCAGTTCGTTCAGCAGCGCGGTGGTGCCGGCATTCGCCAGCGCGGGGTTCTTGAAACCGGCTTT
>SXTU01000292.1 GCA_005791875.1 Verrucomicrobiales bacterium | reverse complement strand
CGGGATGTGCACCGCGCCGGGGACGACGAGCACGTTCTCCACGCCGAGGTCACTCGCGGCCTGCGCGATCTTGCCGGCGAGCTCGAGGCCGCGCGCGCGCTTCGCCGGATCGTTGCTCGTGAGCGGGTAAGGCCAAAAGAGGAACGAGCAGAGGCCGCTGATTTGGATGCCGATCTGGTCGGCCATCTGGCGGATGGCTTTGAAGTCTTTGGTGGTGGCCTTGGGCGAGAGGTCGTTGTCGAGGTCGTAGTTCAGCTCGATGCCGTCGAAGCCCGCATCCTTCGCGAGTTGGAGGCACTCGCGCAGGTTCATGCGGTCGGGATACGGGAAGGCCCAGAGGTTGATGGATTTCTTCATCGCGTAGCGCTTGGGGGAGGCGCGGCGCGGGTCGGGCTTGGCGGCAGGTTGTGCGGCGGCCGTGCTTCCGCCGGCCACCGTGGCGGCTCCTGCGGCGGCGAAGGCCGAGCGCAAGGCATCCCGGCGTGTCAGTCCATCGCGCGTGGGCGGCTCGATGGGGTTGAACGCGGGTGAGAACGAGTCAGACGACGGCTGGGCTTGCATCACGGCTAGCTGACAAGAACTGCTCTGCGCTGGCAAGCCCGCGCGCTGTAGCGCCGGCTTGCAGCCGGCTTGTGGCGTGAGGGAAACGGAGCGTCTCGAATTGCGGAACCGTGCCTGCACTTCGACAGCGCAAAGCCGGCTTGGAAGCCGGCGCTCCGCCGGCTCAAGCCAGTTCGACCCGCTGGCCGCTGCGCACGGACTTTTCCTCTGCTTCGCAAATCTCCATCGAGCTGACGCCGTCGGCTGCTGTCACCAACGTCGGCTGCGTGCCCGTCGCGATGCACTCGACGAAGTGGCTCAACTCGCCCACGTAGCCATCGGGCTGGCCGAGCTTGAGCACCTGCGCGGGCTGGCCAGCCTCGCAGAGCTTGAGCGCGTCCGCACCGCGCGCGAGATCGTAGTCCACCGTCGCGCGCTCGAAGTTCACCGTGTAGCTCATGTTGAAGCCGAAGCCCGGCGTCATGCACCACGCGCCCTCGGCGTGGACCATCGCGCCGCCCGCAACTTCGTATTCCGTCACGACGTGGTCAATCGCTCCGCTGATCTTCGAGTAGCCGGTGGAGCGCACGGAACGCGGGCGGCCGAAGCAGAACTGCACGAAGTCCGTGTCGTGGATGTGCAAGTCCAGCAGCGCGCCGCCGGACTTCGCGCCATCGAGAAAGTTCTGTTGCCCCCAGCCCGGCGGTTCCGCCACGCGGCGGAACCGCGCCGCAAGCACCTTGCCGAAGCGCCCGTCTGCAATCGCCGCACGCACCCAGGCCCACTCGGGGAAGAAGCGCAGGCACATCGCAGGCATGAGGATGCGGCCGGTCTCGGTGGCGATTGCGGCCATCTCCCTTGCCTGCGCTGCGGTGCGGGCGAACGGCTTTTCGCAGAGCACATACTTGCCCGCGCGCAAAGCGGCGATGGCGAGGTCGCGGTGCGCCAGCGTCGGCGCGCAGATGTCCACGGCGTGGATGTCGGGATCGGCGAGCATCGCGGCGTAGTCGCGGAAGGCCTTGAAGCTGCCCGGCTCCAGCTTGATGGGCGCGTTGTCGCCGACGTTGCCGGCGACGCCGGTGAAGTCGCCGTCGAGGTGGCGACCACTGGGATTGCAGAGCGCGGCGACGCGTGCGCCGGGCACCTGCCGCAGCGCCTTAATGTGCGTGGCGGCCATGAAGCCGAGTCCGACAAGGGCGAGATTGAGCATGAGTGCGTGGGCTATTGGATTTCCACCAGCGGCACGCCTTGCTTCAGCAGGCCGAGTGCGGCGGGGAGATGTTGCTCCCGAATTTCCTTCAAGCGGGCTTCGGAAGTATTTCCGCAAGTGAGCCAGATGATGTGTGGTGGCGGACCGAGCCGCCGGACACGCTCCTCGAAATCCACGTCCTTGGTCAGCACGATCACTCCAGCCTGACGGGCCGCATCCCAGATGGCTGAATCCTCCGCCTCCCGCAAACCCAAGTCCCGCACCGGCAAGGCTGGCTCACCGAAGCGGGTGGTGATCCACTTCGCCACACGCGGAGACAGGTGGGCGTCCAGCCAGATCATGTGGTCGCGAGCACCGGATGTTCCACCCGGCGGCGGGCGAACGCGACGCACGCCCGGACATCCTCGGCAACCAAATCAGGCAGCTCCTCCAACACCTGTGCCGGGGTCAGCCCCGTCTCCAGCAGTTCGAGAACGTCCGTCACGCGGATGCGCATCCCACGAACGCAGGGCCGCCCCCCGCACTGGAGTGGGTTTGAAGTGATGCGGTCGAGCAGGTTCATGGCTTGCTTATACGCCGTCTCGACGTGCGGCGCAATTGCCCTGATGAGAAGCGCGCTTCACCCACCGCTCCCAGTCCGCCACCGTGTCCACGTCGGACAATTCACGGAGCAGCGCCACGCGCAGGTCGTTCTCGCGGGCGCGGTGCATTGTCTCGCCGAACACGCGGTCGGTGCTCCACGGCATTGCCGAGAAGAGCGCGGGCTGCGGTGTGCGCAGGCCGATGAGCCAGTAGCCGCCGTCCAGCGCGGGCCCAAGCACCACGTCGTGCCCGTCCAGCGCAAACCACGCATCCTCAATGTCCGTCGCGGTCACATCCGGGCAATCGGCGCCGATGATGACAACGTGCTGCGCGTCGGACTCGAAGTGCTCTGCGAAGGCAGAGTGAAGGCGCTCGCCGAGGTCGCCGCCGACTTGCGGGCAGGAGGTCCAGCCGGGTTGCAGCCAGGGTTCGATTTCAGCGGCTGCCTCCAAGGGCGCGAAACACAATTCCACCTTGGGAAGCGGGGCGAGGTTTGCGAGGAGCGCCTCGACGACCTGCCGGTAGGCGGCACAGGAGGCGTCCGGGCCGAGCGCTTCGCCGAGCCGCGTCTTGACCGCACCCGCGCGCGGAGCCTTCAGGAAGACGACCAGACGGCTCGCGTGCGTCCTCATTCCACGGCGGACAGTTCCGTCTCGGTGGCGTGGCCGCCGAGGTCTTTTGGTTCCGGCAGAATGATGGCGACGAGCATGCCGGGGACGAAGAGGCACGCGGCGAAGAGGAGAGTTTTCTTGAAGTCGCCGCCGCTCGCCAGCGAGCCGGAGAAGATGACACCCGCCGCCGAGGCGATGCGCCCGATGTTGTAGCAGAAGCCTGCGCCGGTCGTGCGCAGCAACGTGGGAAAGAGCGGCGGCAGATACATCGTGAACAGACCAAAGACGCCGGAGAAGAAGCCCACCGCCGGGAACCAGACCCACACGAGCGATTCCCAGCCGCGCACTTGGATGAACGTCCCGCCCATCGTCAGGAAGAAGCCGAGGTAGCAAATTGCGATGGAGCGCCGGTAGCCGAAGAAGCGTGCCAGCGCGGCGGCAGCGAAGTTGCCGGCAATGCTGGAGCAGATGATGACGAAGAAGGCGATACTGACGGTCTTCTGCTTGTAGGCCGCGATCCATTTGGTTGCCTCCGCGGGAGCGACACCTGCCGCGCCGACCGTGCTCTTCGCAAGCTCCACCTTCGCCGCCGTATCAAGGTCCGGCAGGTTCCGCAGATGCTGCGCGTGCCAGAACATGAAGGCCCACCAAGCCGTCAGCCCACAGGCGCAGACGATGATGGTCAGCAGCGTCGTGCGCCGCACCGCGCCGCGGAAGAGGTCGGCGATGCCAGGCTGTGAGCCGAGCGACGCGCGCTTGGCGGCGTGCCATTCCTCCGGCTCCGGCACGTGGCGGCGAATCCAGAAGACCATCAGCGCCGGGAGGATGCCCACGAGGAAGACCCATTTGGGATGCAGGTCCGCCATGATGAAGGTTGTGAGGCACGCGAGCAGCACGCCGAGGTTCACGCCGGTTTGCAGCACGGCGGCAATCCACGGCCGCCACTTCTTCGGCCACGTCTCGGAGAGCAGCGAGGAGCCAACGGCCCATTCGCCGCCGATGCCCAGCGCGGCGAGGACTCGGAAGATGAGCAACTGCCACCATGTCTGCGCGAAGAAGGAAAGCCCGGTGAACACCGCGTAGGTCAGGATCGTGAGCGAGAGCGAACGGCTGCGCCCGAGGATGTCACCTAGCCGCCCGAAGAACGCGCCGCCCAGCGCCCAACCGACGAGAAACGCCGCCTGGATGTAGCCGGATTTCTCCTTCACGAGATCGTGCGCAGGCGTGGCGTCGCCGGGAATCAGGTTTTGATTGATGAGCAGGGATGCGACAAATGTGGACGCGACCAGCCCGTAGAGGTGCATGTCCAGCCCGTCGAAGAGCCAGCCCAGCCACGCGGCGATGCCGGTCTTGCGCTGCTGCGGCGTGAGTTCGGCAAGTGTGGTGGCCTCGGTTTTGACCGCCGCAGTGGGCGTGAACCCGACCGCCTTGCCGTCTGGTCCGGACTTGCGCATGAAGATGGTGCTCTGCGGCTCTTGTTCGGGCTCTTGGCTCATGGATGCTGAGCGGAGAGCGTAGGCGAACGAAGTTCGCGGCACAAGGCAGCAGTTAACGAGCGGTGCGCGGCGAGTTGTATGGGCTTCGTGGCATGTTGGAGGCGGACTGGGAGAAGTGAGCAACCATGGGGAGCGGGATCAGGGTCAGGATCACGAGCAGGAGCAGAAGGCTGCGACGCGCGTGCACTTTCCGCTCTGGGAAAATCTCCGCTTGCAATGAAACCGCCGTTGCCTAGTCTTTCGACGCTCTTCTTACGGAAGCGAGCGTAGCTCAGTCTGGTAGAGCGTCACCTTGCCAAGGTGAATGTCGAGGGTTCGAATCCCTTCGCTCGCTCCACTT
>SXTU01000291.1 GCA_005791875.1 Verrucomicrobiales bacterium | reverse complement strand
GTTGCTCGCCGCCTTGGAGGGGACGACTCAACTGATAGCTCAGTTGCTCTACGGCAGTGGTCTGCGGCTGCTGGAAGGCCTGCGCTTGCGCGTGAAGGATGTTGATCTGGCTCGCTTGCAGATCACCGTGCGGAGTGGAAAGGGCGACAAAGATCGGGTCACGATGCTGCCGGTATCGGTAGCGGAGCCGTTGCGGGAGCATTTAGAGCGGGTGCGGCAATTGCACCAGCAGGAGCGTGCAGCCGGTCGTGGGCAAGTGTGGCTTCCTGGGGCTTACTTAAAAAAGATGCCCTCCGCCGCCGGCAGTTGGGCGTGGCAGTGGTGTTTCCCCGCCAAGCAGCTTTCCAAGGATCCGGAGTCGGGGGGATTGCGTCGCCATCATGTGCATGAGAACGCGGTGCAGAAGGCGATGCAGGCGGCGGTGAAGAAGTCCGGGCTGGGCAAGCGCGCCACCTGTCACACGTTGCGCCATTCCTTCGCCACGCATCTGCTGGAACATGGTTATGACATCCGCACCGTGCAGGAGTTGCTCGGCCACAAGGATGTGAGCACCACGCAAATCTACACGCACGTCATGCAGAAGCCGGGCATCGGCGTGCGCAGCCCGCTGGACCGGTGAGCCGCTTTCCGGGTGCGGCTGGGTCAATCTGCACTGGCCAGCGAAAGGAGAGTCGTTCCCACCCGCATCGCTCCCGAGCTCCGATTCCCTGCTCCCGAGCACTGGACCAGGGTAAAGGAGCACTGTTTTACTGCTCTGGAGCTGTGTTTCAGTGGTCTGGAACACTGGATTATCGGTCTGGAATGGTGATTTTATGCTCCAGAACAAGGTGGTTATGGTTCGTTTCAGTATCCTTTAACGAAAGAGGCCTGAATCACAGCTCGGGAGCGGTGATTCAGGCCTTGGATGCCGTTTCGCCGGGGTTGGTTTAGGGATTGGGCGGCGCCGGCGGGTTGTTATTGCTCGCGCTGGCCTTGGCGAAGCGCTCGCCCAGGTCCTCGGCGATGGTCTGCGCTCCGGGGACGTTCATCTCCGCCGCGAGTTGCACGGCGCGATAGAACTTGAGGGCGGCCTCCCAGGCCTCGTTGCCGCCGGCACGGCTGGTGTCGTCCACGCCTTCCACGAAGGGCAGAAGGACTTGTTGCACGAGGCCGATGGCGACGGCCAGGTTGTAGTCCTTGCGGAACTCGGGGATGTTCACGAACGGCGGGACAAGGCCGGGGTTCGCCTCGGCGTAGGTGAGCGCCTTGGTGACGAACGGCTCGTTGCCGGGGGTGAGGCTTTGGAGGCCTTTCTTTTCCTCGTTGGTGAGGTTGATGAGGAAGGGCAACAGGGCTTTCGCCTCGTTGAGCTTCGTGATGATGGTGGCTTTGTCGGCGTCGCTGAGGACGGCTGATATGTTTGCATAGAGCATTGTTTTACCCATTTTCCTTTCCACCCGGCCGGCGGTCGCTTACTGGGCGGCCATTCAGACGAGTTAAACTTTGTAACATCATTCATTAGTTTACCATGTCAAGTGGGAGCAGGAAACGGGCGGTTTGAGCGGGACGGCGCAGAGATTGATTGGCAAGAGTGGAGGGGTCGTTAAAATGCCGTTCGCATGGCGTTCGTGTATCCCAAGCAATACGATGTGATCGTGGTCGGTGCCGGGCACGCCGGCGTGGAGGCCGCGCTCGCGGCCGCGCGCATGGGCGCGCAGACGCTGCTGCTCACCATCAATCTCGATACCATCGGCCAGATGTCCTGCAACCCCGCCATCGGGGGTTTGGCGAAGGGGCACCTCGCCCGAGAGATTGACGCGCTAGGCGGGGAGATGGGCCGCGCGACGGATATGACGGGCCTGCAGTTCCGCATGCTCAACACCTCCAAAGGGGCGAGTGTGCGCGCGCCCCGAGCGCAGTGCGACAAGAAGGCTTACCAGTTCAGGCTCAAGTGGTTGTGCGAGAAGCAGGCTAATCTGGATTGTAAGCAAGGCCAGACAGTCAAGCTGCTTCACAGAGACGGGGAGATAAAAGGATTGGAGACAACGCTCGAAGTGCAATACCTTGGGCGAACGGTAGTTATAACCACAGGCACCTTCCTGCGCGGCCTGATGCACGTCGGAGCGAATCAACAGTCCGGCGGGCGAGCCGGAGAAGCTGCAGCGATGGGACTCTCTGCGTCGTTAAAGGAGATCGGAATTGAGCTTGGGAGGCTTAAAACTGGCACTCCGCCCCGTTTGGTGAGGAGTTCGATAGACTTCACGAAGCTGGACCCCCAGCCGGGCGATGAGCCGGTGCCGTGGTTCACTTATTGGAAGGAAGAGTTGTTCGGGGAAGGGGATAGGGAGTTGGGCATAGGAGATAGGGGGAAAGGGACTCGGGCGTTCCACGTGGAACAAACCTACGACGGCGGGACTAAAACCAATTCCATCGGCCCGTATCCTCCCGGCTCCATCCTCGCT
Source organism: Verrucomicrobiales bacterium (assembly GCA_005791875.1). GTDB lineage: Bacteria > Verrucomicrobiota > Verrucomicrobiia > Limisphaerales > SXTU01 > SXTU01. Next base: position 84,263 of record SXTU01000291.1, on the reverse strand, counting down.
CAGGCCGGCGGGCAGTTGCCTTGCCATATTACTTGGACGACAGCGCGCACGGCCGAGATTATCCGGGCCAATATCCACAAGTCGCCGATGTATTCCGGCGTGATCGAGGGCGTCGGGCCGAGGTATTGCCCGAGCATCGAGGACAAGATTGTCAAGTTCCCGGAGAAGGAGCGGCAGCAGATCTTTATCGAGCCCGAAGGCATCGCGACGGATGAGATTTACGTGAATGGCTTCTCCACTTGCCTGCCGTTCGAGGTGCAATACGAGATGGTCCGCAGCATCATCGGGTGCGAACGCGCGGAAATCATGCGGCCAGCCTACGCTGTGGAGTATGACTTCGCCTTCCCCACGCAGTTGCACTCCAGCTTGGAGACGAAGGTCTGCCGCAACCTATTCCTGGCAGGCCAAATCAACGGGACTTCTGGCTACGAGGAGGCGGGGGCCCAAGGCTTGATGGCGGGCATCAACGCCGTCCGCCGGGTGCAGGGCCGCGAGCCGGTGGTGCTCCGCCGCGACCAGGCTTACATCGGGGTGCTGATCGACGACCTCGTGACCAAGGGAACCGTCGAGCCGTATCGGATGTTCACCAGCCGGGCAGAGTATCGCCTGCTGCTGCGCCAGGACAACGCGGACCTGCGGCTGTCGGAAATCGGCCGGGACGTGGGGCTGTTGCCGGAACGCTTGTGGCAGAAGGTCGCGGCCAAGCGGCAGGCCATCGCGACGGAGTTGGACCGACTGGCGAAGACGCACGTCGGGTCGGATTCGCAGGCGAGGATGCTGCGAAGGCCGGAGGTGAGCTATGGGGACTTGCCGCACCGGGACGAGACACTTCACGTGGAGGTGGTGGAACAGGTGGAAATCGCCCTGAAATACGATGGCTACATCCAGCGGCAGGAGGGTGAGATAGCCAAGTTCCGCACGATGGAGGACAAACGCATCCCGGACTGGCTGGACTTCACGTCCCTCCGCAACCTCCGTCCCGAGGCACGCCTCAAGCTCACTCAGATTCGCCCAGCCACCCTCGGTCAGGCCGCCCGCATCTCCGGAGTCAGCCCCGCCGACATTAGCGTGGTGATGATCGCCATGAAGCGCGCCCCGGCTGGGGAGGCGATTGCGTGCGCCGCCGCCGAGCATCAGGACGATGTCCCGGGATATGCGGGTTGCTGCGGGGATTTGTAGCTACAAAGAGGTTCAAGAAGGCGCAAAGGCGGGAAGGGGTGGCGGAGTGGCGAGCGTTCCATGTGGAACTTAGTCTTTGAGCCTTCGTGTGCCCCTTTGTGGCAATCCTTGAACTTCCCTTTGACTCAGGCGTCAAAGTCACTACACTGCTCCCGCGTGAAGGCCCTCGCAACCATCCTGTTCAGCCTCGCACTGGTGCTCTCGCACCTGCCTGCCTTCGCGTCCCCCGCCAAGCAACTCTGCGAGAGCGCGACCGCCTGCGGGTGTGGTGACTCCACTTGTTGCATGAAGTCGCCGGACTCAGCGCCCGCGCCGGTCGTCCCCGCCCCGGCTCCCGATAATTCCCGAACGCAAATGCTCGCCGCCTTCCAAGCGGTTGCCCACTTCGTCCTCGTTCGGCTCGAAGCCGTCCCTTCGCCCGCTTTCTTCCCCGCTCCCCCCGCCCCTGCTGCCGTTCCGCTGTATGTGCGGAATTGCAGCTACCTCATCTGATTCCCGCCTCCCAGTCGTAGTGTGTCCACGCATCGCGTTGGTGCGTGCATTTGTCCCCTGCTTGGTTTGGTTAGATGACATTTCGTTATGAAGTTAAGCGTGTTTATCTTATTAGTAATCAGTTACTTGTGCGGAATTACCATGGGCCTTGAGGCGGCCACAATTGTGGAGGAAACGAACACAATTTCCCTGTCGCCGACCGTTCTCACCGTGCTGTTCGAGGAGGGTCGCACTAACAATTCCGGCCTGCGCGTGGCCGAGGCGCGTGTCACGGCCAGTCAGTTCGGCACGGAGACCGTTCGGATTTGGGAAGACCCGAAGTTCTCCTTCGGCGGCGTCCTCGCCGGCCCGCGCCGGGGTCGTATCGAAGAGGACGGCGACCTTGTATATGGTGTTGAGCAGAAGTTGCCGCTCTGGAGCCGGCCTCGGTTGAGCCGCGACATCCTCGTCGCCGAAACGCAGACACAGGCCACCGAAGCTGCTTTTCGGGAGGCGCTGCTTCGCCGGGACTTGACCAAAGGCTTGCTGCGCATCGCGCTCGTGCATCGGACGACTGCCTTCATCGCGAACGACCTCGCCTGGCTCGACACACTCATCGCGCTCGGCGAGGAGAGGTTCCGGGCCGGCTTCGGCTCGCATACGGACTTGCTCCAGATGCAGAACGAGCAGAGCAAACGAACGGAGGCGTTGCGCACCGAGCAGAACCGACTGCGCAAGGAACAAGCAGCGCTGAACCGGCTGCTCGGTCGCGAGCTGCAATCGCCCTGGCCGCGCGTCGAATTCCCGCGCCTGATGCCACCTGTGGTTTACTCGCCTGCCTTAGCCGGTTATGCCGCGACGAATGAGCCGCGTCTGAAAGTGCTCCGACAGGGGAAAGCGCAGGCTGAGGCTGTCACTCGGCTCACTGAGACGATGCGCCGGCCCGACGTGAGCCTCGGCCTTCAAGGCCGCCAATTCAGCGGCGACGCAGGCTTCCGCGAAGGGACGTTCACGGTGAGCCTGAACCTCCCGTGGTGGAACGCCCCCAAGTATCGCGCCGACCTCCGACGTGATGAAGCGAAGGTCCGCACCATCGAGGCAGAGATGGCCGATTACGAACTCAGCGTGCGCGAGGAAGTCCTGCGCCTCACGCTCGCCACCGATGCCGCGTATCGTGAAGCCGTGCTGTATCGCGACGAAATCCTCCAGCGCACGCAGCAGGCGATGGCCTCCCACTTGGTCATGTGGGAAGGCAACCGGGGCGCGTTGCGTGACATCCTCGACGCGCGTCGGGCCTTCCTCGATGCACAGCTTGTGCAAGACCGCGCCATCCTCGAGCAACATCAGGCCCTCGTGGAACTGGCCGCGCTCTGTGACCTGCCGGACTACTTCCAGCTCGGGCGCTTGCTCGTTCAGCTCACCGGCCGGCTGCAGCACGGATACGCGGGTCCTGCGCCATCAGCTAAATAGCACGCACACGTATCGTCCATCACTAAACTACTTTCCAGAATGAACGCCAAGCTTCCCCGTGCCCTCCTCGCCACCGCCGCGCTGGCTGCGGCCGGCGGTTGGTTCGCTGCGAACCATTTCGGCGGCGCGCACAACCACGCGCCCGCCGCCAAGTCCGGTTCCTCCGGGCGCAAGGTGATTTACTACCAAAGCTCCATGCACCCGTGGGTGAAGGCGGAGAAACCGGGAAAATGCACCGTCTGCGGCATGGAACTCGTGCCCATTTATGAGGGACAGAAGGGTTACGAGCTCACGGCCGGCACGGTGAGCCTCGGCACGAATTCGATTCAGGCCATCCACGTGCAAACTGCCGAAGCGAGCAAGCGCCCGCTTATCCGCACGCTGCGCGTGGCCGGCACGATTGACGACAACGACGCGAAGCACCGCCGCCTCTCTGCCTACGTCGAGGGCCGCATCGAGAAGTTGCACGTGAACTTCATCGGCGCGGAGGTGAAGGAAGGCGAGCCGCTGGCGACTTTCTATAGCCCGATGCTCCTGAACGCCGAGCGCGAATATGCGTTGCTCTTCCGCCAGAGCCAGATGGCGCACAGCTACGCACTCACCGCCGAGCACAAGCGCTTGCTCGCCGCCGCCGAGCAGCGCCTCGCCCGCTACGGACTCACGACTGCGCAGATAGCGAAGCTGCCGTTCAAGGCGGAGACGAATCACCTCAGCGAAATCCTCGCGCCTGTGAGCGGCACCGTTATCACGCGCGAGATTTACGAAGGGCAGTTCGTGAAGGAGGGCGACAAGCTCTTCGAACTCGCGGACTTCTTCACCATGTGGTTTCAGTTCGACCTCTACGAACGCGACTTCGCGTGGGTGCGCGTGGGGCAGGAAGTGGAAATCACCGTGCCGAGCGCGCCGGGCAAGAAGTTCGTCGCGGCCATCGCGTTCATTGACCCAAACCTCAACGACATGACCCGCAGCGCCCGCGTGCGCGTCGAGTTGCAGAACCCGCTCCTCACAGTGCAGGGCCGCTCTCGCCGCGAGTTGCTGCACAAGACTTACGCCGAAGCCATCGTGAGGCTCGACACACCGGAAGTTCTCACGCTGCCGCGCTCCGCCGTGCTGCACACCGGTGACCGCACCGTGGTCTATGTCGACAAGGGTGGTGGCGCCTATGAGCAGCGACGCGTGAAGCTCGGCCGCGCCGGCGACGAGCATTGGGAAATCCTCGAGGGCGTGAAACCCGGCGAGCGCATCGTGACCACGGGCAACCTGCTCATTGATGGCCAGGCGCAGCTCGACTCACAGGCCGGCGAATCCACCCCCACTGCGCCAACGACACCTGCGCAGGCGTTGCCGCCCGGTGTGAAGCCCTACCCGCTCGACGTGTGCATCGTCGGTGGCGAGAAACTCGGCTCCATGGGCGTGCCCGCGACGCTGATTTACCAAGGTCAGCAGGTGAAGTTCTGCTGCTCCGGTTGCCAGCCCGAGTTCGAGGCGAACCCGGCGAAGTTCCTCCAGAAAATTTCGGCACTCACAAAGAGCGTCGTTCCACAAAACACAAACACAAACACAAACACCCAGAAACAATGAAAGCCACATCCGCAATCCTCATCACCACGCTTGCCGCCGCCGTCTTCATCGGCTGCGACAAGAAAGAACCAGCGGCACCAAAAGCCGACGCGCCCAAGACCGAGGCCCCGAAGGCGGGTGCCGACGTCAAGACGGCCGCGAAGCCATACCCGCTCGACGTGTGCATCGTCTCCGGCGAAAAGCTCGGCTCGATGGGAGCACCCGTCGTGTATGTCCACGAAGGTCAGGAAGTGAAGCTCTGCTGCAAGAGCTGCCTGCCGGACTTCAAAAAGGAGCCGGCAAAGTTCCTCGCCAAGCTCGCTGCGAAGAAGTGATGACCGCCCGCGTCGCACATCCCAAGGAATGATCCCGCATGATTAACCGCCTCATCGAATGGTCATTGCGGAACCGCTTCCTCGTGGTGTGCGGCGTGTTCGTCCTCATCGCGTTCGGCACGCGCGCGCTTTACCGCACGCCGGTGGACGCCATCCCCGACCTGTCCGAGAACCAAGTCATCGTGTTCGCGGACTGGGCGGGGCGCTCGCCGCAGGAGGTCGAGGACCAGGTCACGTATCCGCTGTCCGTCGGGCTGCAAGGCTTGGCCGGCGTGAAGACCGTGCGCGCGAACTCGATGTTCGGCTTCACGATGCTGACCATCATCTTCGAGGAGAAGGTAGACAACTATTTCGCCCGCACCCGCGTGCTGGAGCGGCTGAACCTCCTCGCTGCGCAACTCCCCGCCGGCGTCCTGCCCCAGCTTGGCCCGGACGCCACAGGCTTGGGCTGGGTCTATCAATATTACCTCCACGTTGACCCCGCGCTCGCTCACGCCAGCACACACACGAATTCAGGCTCTCAACTCTCTACTCTCCACTCTCAACCTTCCTACGACCTTGGCCAGCTCCGCGCCCTCCAAGACTGGTTCATCCGCTACCAGCTCAACGCCGTGCAGGGCGTCGCGGAAGTCGCGAGCATCGGCGGCTTTGTGCGGCAGTATCAGATCGAGGTCAGCTCGCTCAAGATGCGCGCGCGCAAAGTCACGTTGAAGGATGTGATGGACGCCGTCGGCGCGAGCAACCTCAACGTCGGCGGCAAGGTCATCGAGGAGAACGGCATGGAGTTTGTCGTGCGCGGGCTGGGTCTTGTGAAGTCGCTGGAGGACTTGGAGAACATCGTGTTGATGGAGCGCGGCGGTATTCCCATTTACCTCAAAGATGTGGCCACCGTGCAAATCGGCGGTGACTTCCGGCGCGGCACGCTCGACGTGGACGGCCGCGAGGTGGTTGGCGGCATCGTCGTGATGCGCAACGGCGAGAACGCGCTCGCGACCATCAACCGCGTGAAGGAGAAGATTCGCCAGATTCAGCCGAGCCTCCCGCCCGGCGTGACCATCAAGTCTTTCTACGACCGCGCGGAACTCATCGATCGCACCATTGACACGCTCAAGCACGCGCTCGCCGAGGAAATCCTCCTCGTGACGCTCGCGCACATCATCTTCCTCTGGCACTTCCGCAGCATCCTCATCGTCACCGTGCCGCTGCCGCTCTCGATTCTTGTGTCGTTCATCCTCATGGAGAAGTTCGGCGTCAGCTCGAACATCATGTCCCTTTCCGGCATCGCCATCGCCATCGGCGTGCTCGTGGACGCGGGCATCGTGATGACGGAGAACGTGATTCGACATTGTGAGCGAGCGGAGGAGGAGAAGGGGAGGAAGTGTTCAGTAATCAGTGTTCAGTCTTCAGTGGCAGCCGGCACACCGGGCGCGCCGGCTGCAACCACCGCTGCTTCCTCCCTCGCCCCCACCGGTGGAGAGAGCCGGGGTGAGGGGAAAAATGCCCCAGCCCCCCCACTCGCCGCCGCCCCACTGAATACTAGCTCACTGAAAACTGAACACTCCGCCCGCCTCACCGCCGAAGAAACCCTCGCCGTCGTCCTCACCTCCGCGCAGCAAGTAGGCCGCCCCATCTTCTTCGCGATGGTCATCATCATTTTGGCATTCCTCCCGGTGTTCGCGCTCTCGGGACAGGAGGGCAAGCTGTTCCATCCGCTCGCGTTCACGAAGACGTTCGCGATGATTGGCTCGACCATTCTCGCCGTGACCATCGTGCCGGTGCTGTGCTCGCTCCTTGTGCGCGGACCGTTCCACGCCGAGGACCGCAACTGGGTCATGCGCGTGTTGCTCGCCATCTACGACCCGGTGCTCGATTGGGCGCTTCGCTGGCGGAAGACCGTAATGGCCAGCGCCGCGCTCTTGCTCACCGTCGCGCTCGCGATGGCCTTCGGCGCTCCGCGTGAGTGGGTGCAACGCATCGAAAAGGCCGGCCATCTAAAACTCGCGCACGCCTTCGCCGGCTTCGGCAAGGACTTCATGCCCACGCTCAACGAAGGCTCGCTGCTCTTCATGCCCGTGCTGCTGCCGAGCACTTCACTCACCGAGGTGAAGCGTGTCATGGCTTGGCAGGACCGCGTCATCCGCAGCCTGCCGGAGGTCGAGAGCGTCGGCGGCAAGCTCGGGCGCGCCGAGACCGCCACCGACCCCGCGCCCGTCGAGATGATTGAGACCACCATCATGCTCAAGCCCGAGTGGCTGCCCACCAACCGCACTTACCTCGGCTTCATCAGAATTCCCACCGTCTATCGCAACCCCGCGTGGCGACCTGACTCGACGAAGGAAACGCTCATCGCCGAACTCACCGAGAAACTCTCCAACGTCCCCGGTTACGTGCCCGGTTTCCTGCAACCCATCGAGAACCGCATCCTCATGCTCGCCACCGGCATCCGCGCGCAGCTCGGCGTAAAGATTCTCGGTGGCTCGCTCGACGACTTGCAGCGAAAGGCCTTCGAGGTCGAGCGCATCGTGCGCGAAGTGCCCGGCGCGGTCGGCGTCGCGCCGAGCCGCGTGCAGGGCAAGCCGTATCTCGAAGTCGAGGTCAACCGCGTGGCGATGGCGCGCTTCGGCCTGCGCGCGCAGGACGTGCTCGACGCCGTCGAGACTGGCATCGGCGGCAAGGTGATTTCCACGACGTATCAAGCCGCCGAGCGCATGGACCCACGCGAGCGCACCGGCATCCAGGTCCGTTTGCAACGCGCCGAACGCGACGACCTCGAACGCCTCGGCGATTTGCTCGTCGCCACGCCCAGCGGCAAGCAGATGCCGCTCGGCCAGCTCGCGACGATTCGCCGCACGACCGGCCCGAGCGAAATCGCGAGCGAGAACGGCCGCCTGCGCGTCTTCGTGCAGGCCAACGTGCAGGAGCGCGACCTCACCAGCTTCGTCGAGGACGTGAAGCGCCGGGTGAAAGCGGAAATTGAACCCACGCTCCCACCCGGCATGACCATCGAATACAGCGGCGAATACGAGAACCTCGTCCGCGCGCAGCAGACGCTTTACTACATCTTCCCCGCCACGTTGCTCATCATCTTCCTGCTGCTCTACATGGTCTATCACTCGGCGAAGGAGGCGGCGCACGTCATCCTCGCCGTGCCGTTCGCGCTGACGGGCGGCGTCTTCCTGCAATACATCTTGGGCTACAACTTCAGCGTGAGCGTGTGGGTGGGCTACATCGCGCTCTTCGGCACGGCCATCCAGACCGGCGTGGTGATGGTCGTATATCTCGAGGAGATGGTGGCGAAGAAACAAGCCGAGCGCGCCGCCGCCGGCCAGCCCTTCACGCGCGACGACCTCATCCAAGCCATCAAGGACGGCGCGCGCCTGCGCCTGCGCCCGAAGGTGATGACCGTGGCGACCATCGTGGCGAGCCTGCTGCCCATCATGTGGAGCCACCGCCCCGGCAGCGAAGTGATGCAACCGCTCGCGACGCCCGTCATCGGCGGCATGGTCAGCAGCCTCCTGCACATCCTCGTGGTGACGCCGGTGATCTTCGCGATCTTGCGGGAGCGGGAGTTGAAGACAACGACGACGAAAGAGTGAGTTCAGATTGGTCGGAAAAAACGTGTTTCTGTCGCGGGCAATTCTTGCCACAGTGCGCGTCAGCGAGCTCAACTAGCCGCATCGCCATGCGACACAACTTCACCCAGCGCCGCCGGGGCGCTTTCACCCTAATATAACTGCTCGTCGTCATCGCCATCATTGCGATCCTTGCCGGGATGCTATTGCCGGCACTGGGGAAGGCGAAGGGCAAGGCGCTCGGCATCAAGTGCGTGAGCAACGTGAAGCAGCAGATGCTGGCCATGGATCTTTACGCGGGGGAGAACAACGACCTCCTGCCGCCGGGTCACTTCCGGTGGGTGAACGGAGCCACCATCGGTGAAACGTGGGCGGAACATCTCCTGCCGCTTCTTGGAAACACCAATATGTATCGGTGCCCGAGCGCGCCCAAGAACACGGCCTAGCGTTCGTGGAGCGCCAGCATCATCAAGAACAACTACGCGCTCAACTTCGACATCGGCAAGCGGGCGACGCAGGTGCCGACCCGGAAGGCGATGGTGATTAAACCCAGTTCCACCGTGGCCATCACCGACGGCGGCGCGCTGGCCGTGGACTCACCGCTCGGCGATGTGGCCGTGGACTCACCGCTCGGCGATGTGGCCGTGACACCAACCTCAATTTACAAGCCGGGGTGCTGGATCCTGATTCGGCCCTCGGGGTTCGGCAACATTCAGGCCACGAGCCTGAAGTCAGGCAACTGGCAGGACTGGGGCGGACCGCACCTGCGGCACAGCAAGCGCAGCAACGTGGGCTTCGTGGACGGCCATGTGGAGGCGATGGAATCCTCGATCTGGTATTACTCGAACACGCCGTGGACGGACCCGGCGATCGGCGGTCAGTGACGGGATGCGTTGCCGAGTTTCACTCGAACCACGCGACGCTCTTCGAGGTGTGCGGCGCGAACCGTGGCGCGGCGGGGGAACAGTTCACTGTTCAGACGGAAACGCAGCGCACGGATCACCCTTTCTGAACACCGAACACGGAACGCTGAATACTTTTGCAGGTTTTCCGACCGCTCGTCGGCCTTCGCTTGGAATCAGGCTTGACCCTCCGTTGGCTTCCCTCTACTCACTGGCGCGTCGCCTAACAAAACAAAGCACGGCGCGGTGCCGAAAACGGCTCGGCGTCGGCGAAAACACAGTCCACAAGACTCATTATGCTGAAAGGTAAATCGCGGTTCCTTGGGTTTCTTCTCGTCACCTTCCTCGCCTCCCTGCCGGCCTTCGCCGGCGAGGCGGACATCAACCTGCCGGACCTGAGCAAGGTCTCGTTCAACCTCTTCGGCAGCCAGGTGAGCGGCTACGCGCTGATGTATTTCGGCATCGTCGTGTGCGCGCTGGGGACACTCTACGGCTGGGTGCAGTATCAGCAGACCAAGGCGCTCCAGGTCCACCAGTCCATGCACGAGGTGTCGGACATCATCTGGCACACGTGCAAGACCTACCTGTTCCAGCAGGGCAAGTTCCTCGCCATCCTCTGGTTCGCCATCGCGGCGTGCATCTTCTACTACTTCAAGGTGCTTCAGCACAAAGGCATGGGCGACGTCCTCGTCATCCTGCTCTGCTCCATCCTGGGCATCCTCGGCAGCTACGGCGTGGCGTGGTTCGGCATCCGCATCAACACGGTGGCGAACTCCCGCACCGCGTTCTCCGCGCTCAAGGGCAACTCGCTCAACACGCTGATGATCCCGCTCCAGTCCGGCATGAGCGTCGGCCTGCTGCTGGTCTGCGTGGAGCTCTTCTTCATGATTTGCATCCTCTGTTTCCTGCCGAAGGAGCTGGTCGGCCCGTGCTTCATCGGCTTCGCCATCGGCGAGTCGCTCGGCGCGAGCGCGCTGCGCATCTGCGGCGGCATCTTCACGAAGATCGCCGACATCGGCGCGGACTTGATGAAGATCGTCTTCAAGCTTCCTGAAGATGATCCGAAGAACCCCGGCGTCATCGCGGATTGCACCGGTGATAATGCCGGTGACTCCGTCGGGCCGACGGCGGACGGCTTCGAGACCTACGGCGTGACGGGCGTGGCGCTCATCGCGGTCCTCGCACTCGCACTCGGCACCACGGAGATCTGCGGCCAGCTCATCATCTGGATTTTCACCATGCGCATCCTGATGGTCATCACCTCGCTCGGGTCGTATGAGGCGAACAAGGTGTTAAGCAAGTCGCTCTTCGGAACGAAGAAAGATTTCGACCTCGAAGCGCCGCTGACCAATCTCGTGTGGCTCACCTCCATCGTCTCCATCATTGTCACGTTCTTCGCGAGCTGGGCGATGCTCGCGGGCTTCAAGGACAGCAATGGCAGCGCGATGCCGGACCTCTGGTGGGTGCTCTCGATCATCATTTCCTGCGGCACAATCGCGGGCGCGCTGATCCCCGAGTTCACCAAGATCTTCACCAGCCCGCACTCCAAGCACGTGAAGGAAGTCGTCACCGCGTCCGACCACGGCGGCGCGTCGCTGAACATCCTCTCCGGGCTCGTCGCCGGCAACTTCTCCGCCTTCTGGACCGGCCTGTGCATCCTGGTCCTGATGCTTATCAGCTATCTCGCCGCGACCTACACCGGTTCGCCGGTCGCCGCGTTGATGCCGCAGGCATTCGCGTTCGCCGCGCCGATCTTCGCGTTCGGCCTCGTGGCGTTCGGCTTCCTCGGCATGGGCCCCGTGACCATCGCGGTGGACAGCTTCGGTCCGGTGACGGACAACGCGCAGTCGGTCTATGAGTTGAGCCAGATTGAGGGGCGGCCCAACATCGCGAAGGACATCGAGCAGAACTACGGCTTCAAGCCCGACTTTGCGGACGCCAAGCTCCAGCTCGAGAAGGGCGACGGCGCGGGCAACACCTTCAAGGCCCCCGCCAAGCCCGTGCTCATCGGCACGGCGGTCGTGGGCGCGACCACGATGGTCTTCGGCATCATCATGCTGCTGGAGAAGGAATTTGGCGGCGCGGTCGCGAAGCTGAGTCTCGTGCAGCCCGAGGTCATGCTCGGCCTGCTCATGGGCGGCTCGGTGATCTACTGGTTCACCGGCGCGAGCATGCAGGCGGTCGTGACCGGCGCGTATCGCGCGGTGGTTTACATCAAGGAGAACATCAAGCTCGACGCGGCCACGGCGAGCATCGAGGACAGCAAGAAGGTCGTGGAGATCTGCACCATCTACGCGCAGAAGGGCATGGTGAACATCTTCATGGTCGTGTTCTGCTTCTCGCTGGCGCTGCCGTTCTTCAACGCCTACTTCTTCATCGGCTACCTCGTCGGCATCGCGTTCTTCGGCCTGTTCCAGGCCATCTTCATGGCCAATGGCGGCGGCGCATGGGACATCGCGAAGAAGATCGTGGAAGTGGACATGAGGGCGAAGGGCACGCCGATCCACGCCGCGACGGTCGTGGGTGACACCGTGGGCGATCCGTTCCAGGACACCTCCAGCGTCTCGATGAACCCGGTCAGCGAGTTCACCACGCTCTTCGGTCTGCTCGCCGTCGAGATCGCGGTGGAGATGAAGAAGGCCAACCCGACGAGCATCACGAACCTCGTCATCGGCGGCTTCTTCTTCCTCGTCGCGCTCTTCTTCGTCCACCGCAGCTTCTACGGGATGCGCATCCCCGAGGCCTCGGCGAAGGACTGAACCAGATCATCAATACTTTGAACGCAAAAGCGGCGGCCACTGGCCGCCGCTTTTGCCCTTGGACTGAATCCCGAAGTTGAGCACGAACGCGGAAACAGATCAGCCGCAAAAAACACAAAGGAACTAAAGGAGGAGCCATTGCCCGAGAGCGAGTGAACGGCGGAACAGTTTGAAGCCCAGTGGCGGAAAGCCTGGCTCCTTTGCGTCTTCTTGCGTTCTTTGCGGCCAACTTCGGAAATTGGCTGAACACGGATCACTTCTGTTCCGCCTCCTTGCCTCGGCGGCTGCCGGCTGCGTCCGGCTCAGGGCCGCTTGCGCAGCGGGGCTTCGAGCTTCGCCTTCAGGTAATCTGCGACGGACTGGAGGATGGCTTCGCGGTCCACGCCGGTGAAGAAGTGGTCGGTCTCAAACCACTTCACCTCCGAGCCGACGCCGGCCGCTTGATGCAGCGCACGCGCAAAGACAGGCAGCACGAGCTGGTCGCGCGTGGAGTTGATGAGCAAGAGCGGACGCGGTGCGATGTGCGCGATGTGGTCGGCGGGATCAAGCGAGGCGCCGGGCTTCTCGCCGGGCTTGGCGGGCAGCGCGAGGTAGCCAACGAGGTTCCCGCCGCCGCCGATGGAGGCCATCGCGCGGACGCGCTCGTCGTGCGCTGCGAACGTGATGCCGGTGATCGCACCCCAACTGAAGCCGATGTAGCCAAGCCGCTCGCGGTCCACGTCCGCGCGGGCGGCGAGATAGTCGAGGGCGCGGCTGTAATCACCGCAGTGCTGGCGGAACCACGCCGCGACGGCGGCGGGATTCAGGAAGGACGGGCTGGGCTGGTCCTTCACCTGTCGGTCGCCGCGATTGGGCGCGTCAATCGCGAGCGCGATCACGCCGCCCTCGGCGAGCTTGCGGCACGTGGCCACGATGTAGGCCGCGAGTTTCTTGTCGCCGATGCCGTGCTGGACGAGCACGGCGGGCCGGCGTCCGGCGGAAGCCTTGGGCAAGTAGACATGGCCAGGCACGCGGTCACCGGCGATGCCGGTGAACTCGATACGGAGCGTGGTGAAGCGCTCCGTCTCCTCCATCGGCTTCTCCTCCGCCTGCAACGGCGCGGCGTGGTCCACGCGAAACGGGAGGGCTGTCTTGGGCTTCGCTTCGGCGGTGGCGGCGCAGAAGCCGGGCGCGACGGCGACGAGTTGCGCGACGATGAGCGCGATGGGAAGTGCGATGAAGCGTGGCGACATGGGCCGTAGGTTCTTCCTTTCGAAAAAACTGTCAAGCGGCGGCCTCACACGGGCAGGCCAAGCTTTTTCCGCCCGTCCTCCGTCAGCCGGTTCGAGTTCCAGCCCGGTTCCCAGGTCTGCTCGACGATCACCTTGCCCACGCCGGAAACTTTCATCAGGCGCTGCTGGATGGGCACCGAGTTGCCGCCGGAGCCGAAGGTGAAGTAGCCGAGCCGCGGGCGGCCACGGTGCGGCATCGTCATGAGCAGGTGAACCGTGTCGCCGCGCACGCGGAGGTCGAGCACGAGGCCGAGGTCCACCACGCTGATGTCGGCGGTGTAGAGCTGCTCGTCCTTGCAATCGCGCAGCGCGGCCCAGAGCGCGGCCTTCGGGATGGGGCTATCACCGGCCTCGCCGGGGCGCGCGAGGCGGCCGAGCTGTTCCTTCGCGGCTGCGGTCTTCGGCACTTCACCGGCGGTCACAAGCAAGGGGTTGACGAGGCGATGCCGCAGTTCCTCCAGCATGGTCGGGCCGTCCTTGGTGGTGAAGGGCAGCGCGGCATAGGCGTTCTTCTGGTGCAGCACCGCGCCCGTCGGCACGTCCTTCACCGGCAGTGGATAGCGGCTCCAGAGCTGGCCGTGCGACTTGTAGAAGAGCGAGGGCGAACCGTTGTGCTTCAGCTCGGGCAGGCCGTCCGCGCGATGTTCGAGGAAGAGCGCGACGAACGAGTCGTTCGTCTGCGCGTTGGTGAAGCCCACGGCCCACATGTTCTCGCGATGCGCCGCGTCGGGCGCGCCCGTGCGCAGCTTGCCGTCGGGGCCCATCCAGACGATGTCCGTGAACGGCTGGCCGGTGAAAACCCATTCGTCGTCGCGCATCGCGGGGGCTTCGAAGGCCTTCAGCGCGCGCATCGTGCCGGACTTGTGGAACCACGGCAGGCCCGCGTAGAAGCGATATTCCACATCCACATGCAGCCGCGCGGGCGTGAAGACCGGGTGAACCGGCGACTGCGGGAAGCCCCAGCGCCGCACGATGGTCGCGAGCGGCCCGCGCACCACCTCGTAGTCCGGGCACGTCTCCCACAGCGTGACGCGGAACTTCTGGAAGTGGCCGGACGCCGCGTAGTCGTGCGCCCAGTCAATGCAGGGCGGCTCGCCGTGCCCCTCGCCGCCGGCGAACAGCTCCAGCCCGTGCCCGCGCTTGATGCTCATGCGATCAAGCTGGCCCATCTGCCGGGACAGCGACGCCTTGTAAAAGTCATTCTCGATGTCCAGCGCGAAGCCCTCGCCGCGCGTCTTCAAGTCCGTCGGATACGCGGGCAGCTCGGCATCCGGGTTGCCGTGGAAGACGAGAAACGTCTGGCGCTGGTGCATCACGCCGCGCGCGAGGAAAAGCACCTTCGCCAGCCGCTCCGTCCCGCGTCGCACCTCGCCGTGGACCTGACAGGGAACTTCCTTTAACACGCCATCCACCACACGTGCGACGCGGACCTCCCGCGCGAGCGAAGCCACTTGCTCCGCCGGAAAACTTAGCAGCACCTCCACCGGCTCCGGTGGTCGATCCAGGCCGAGCGTCTCGTCGAGGTGAAGCGCGCGGCAAAACTTCCAGCCGCGCGCCCAGGTGCGCCACGGTGCGGGCAGCGACTCCACCAACTCGAACTTCGCCGGAGCCGCGAGCGGCTGCCCCGGGCTTTCCTCCTCCGCCTGCGCCTGCATGGCCGAGTGCCGGAGCGAATGCGCCAGCGACCGCGCGAGCCGGAAGTCCTTCTTCCGCCAAGCCGCCTCCATCAGCCGCAGCTTCTCCTCAAACGAATCGGTCCGGTCGGAGTATTTGGTTTCGGTCATGGGAGATCTGTCCTTGGGTTGATTTGCCCTTTGAAATCTTCATCGGTGGCTTGATTCGCCATCTGTGTGTGGCTGATTGGAACTCTCAAAGATGCGGCACGCCGCAACATCGGAAAGAAAAGCGCACAGGAAATCACGACCCATAGGACGCCGATGATCAGAAGCAACCAACCGGCTGTTTCATACTGGCCCCATTGGTGGAGCAACAACCACTTGTCACCCCAAGTGCCTAGCGGATCCTGAAGCCACCACTTCACCAGCAGAACAGGACGGAACATGTCGTTCGCCAGCTTGAACGCGGTGTCGATCTCACTGTGAAGCCAGCTACCGCCCCAAAAGCCCGGTGCGATTGCCCAACGGATTCCTTGCCATAGCAACCAACTGAGGGCGGCAACGACAATCGCGGGTTTCAAACAAGGATGCGTAAACCACCGAACAACATCTTAGTAGGAACCTGCTTGCATACGCGCCAAGATTGACCAACCGACGAATCAAAGCAAAGCCACAGCCTCCGCGATCCTTCTCCAAGGGAGTCTTCGACACCGCTTAAACTAGCTCCCGGATCGCCTGCGCCCCGCCGTCTACCAGATAGTGCGGCCGCCCCTTGGCGTCCATGATCGTCGTGGTGTTCACGTCGATGCCGAGGTTGTGGTAGAGCGTTGCGAAGACTTCTTGGAAGGTCACGGGGCGGCTGTTCGCCTCGCCGCCGTGGCGGTCGGTCGAACCGATGACTTGGCCGCAGCGCATCCCACCGCCAGCCAGCAACGCCATCGCCACGCGCGGCCAGTGGTCGCGGCCGACCTGCGAGCTGATGCGCGGCGTGCGCCCGAACTCGCCCCAGACCAAGACCGTGGTGTCCTTGTCCATGCCGCGCTGATGCAGGTCCTCGACGAGCGCGGTGATGGCCTGATCGAAGATCGGGAAGTCCTCGCGCTCGCGGGTGAAAATGTCGTTGCCGGGGCCGCCGTGCCAATCCCACTTGCTGTAGTTCACGGTCACCACGCGCGCGCCTGCTTCCACGAGGCGGCGGGCGGCGAGAAAACTTTGCGGCACGCGGGGTGCGCCGTTCTCGTCAATGCGCTTCACCTCATCGCCCCGACCGTAGCGAGCCACGATGCGCGGGTCTTCCTTCGAGAGGTCCAGCGCCTCGACCAGCTTCGACGACGTGAGCATCCCCATCGCCTGCTGCGTGAAAGAGTCCAGCCCTTGCATCTGGCCGCTCGCGTCCACATCGCGGCGGAACTGGTCCATGCTCGCCTGCAAACGCGTCCGATCCGCAAGCCGGTCGTAGGTGATGCCTTGCAGCTTCATGTCCGCGCGGGTCGGACCGACGGGCCGGAAGCCGGAGTGCGCCACGTTGACCATGCCGGAGCCGGGCTCGTTGTAGGGGCCGTGCGTGCATTCGTAGCACATGCTCATGAACGGCGGGGTCGCGGCATTCACCGGGCCTTGGACCTTGCTCACGATGCTGCCGAACGGCGCCCAACCGCCCGCCGGAGCCATCTCCGTGCGGCTGTGGCCGGTGTAGCATTGGAAGGCGTCGTGATCGTTCTGCGCGCCGACGAGCGACCGGATGAGGGCGAACTTGTCCATCATCTTCGCCATGCGTGGGAACAGCTCGCAGATCTCGATGCCGTCCACGTTCGTGCCAATTGGCCGGTGCGGCCCGGCGACGTCGCTGGGCGCGTTGGGCTTAAGATCGAACATGTCCTGGTGCGGCGGGCCGCCGACGAGGTAGATGAGGATGACGGACTTGTGGGAGTTGCGGATGCCCGCCTGCGCCTCGAGCGCGAGCAGGTGCGGGAGCGAAAGGCCCGCCGCGCCGAGGCCGCCGATCTTGAGGAAGTTGCGCCGCGACACGCCGTCGCAGAACTGACGGCGGCGGTCGGCTGGAGCCAGAATCTTGAGCATGACGGTGGTGGTGACGAACTGCGGCTGTATAAAAATGACGCCGGGCGCTCGGCGGAAATTCGGTCTATGTTTGCGCCGCCGAAATTTCCATTGCACGGGCCAGAGGCTTGGGCGCAAAGTGCCTGACCTTAGAAAAGGCGCTGCCCTTCCGACCCGCTCGCCACGGAAATCCTTATGAAGCTGGAAAAGAAACCGACCCGTCGCGCCCTCAAGACACGGACGATTACGCCCGCCGCCGTCACACGTCCCGTTGCCGTCGCATCCGCTGCGGAAGCGCCCGCCAAGGCCAGGCGCACTGCCAAGACCGTGGCCGCCGTTCAGCCCCAGGCCGCGCCCAGACGCACGGCCAAGACTGCCACGCAGGCGCAGCCCCAGGCCGCCGCCAAGCCCGAGCTGGCCACCAAGGTTAAACGCCCTGCACGCATCGCCGCCACCGCGATGAAGTCCAAGCGCCCCGCCGCGCCGCGCAGGGTCCGCCACCCCAAGCTCGAGATCCCGCCCATTCTACTCGTCGGTGACACCGCCTCGACGGCGGGAGTCAGCGGTCCCGGCCAGCGTTACGCGCTCGGGCCAACGCCGCCACCCACGCACGCCGGCCCTGCGGAGGAACGCGGCGAGCTCCCTGAGTCCTACGGCACTGCGAGGCTCTGGCTCACCGCGCGCGACCCGCAGTGGCTCTACGCACACTGGGATTTGTCCACTGCTCAACAACGTGACTTCAACGCGGATTCCGACGATGGCCACCTCATCGTCCGCGTGTTCGAAAAGGAAGTCCTCGGCGAGCCGCTCGTCACGCAGCACGTTCATCCCGAATCGCGCAACTGGTTCGTCCACGTCGGGCGGGGCGTGACGAAGTTCGTTGCGCAGCTCGGCTACTTCGACCGCAAGGAGCGCTGGCAGACCATCGCCGTCTCCGCCGCCACGGTCACCCCGCCGGACAGCCTGTCCGATGACACGAGCGCGGACTTCGCCACGCTGCCGGTGGAGGTGCCCTTCGACCAGCTCGTCGAGATGGTCAAGACCGTCATCAGCCAGCACGTGCCGCTGATGGAGGCGCTGGCGCAGTTGCGCGAGAAGGGCCATCCGAACCTGCCCGCCGCCGACACCTTCGCCCCGCCACGCGCGGAGCTGGATGTGCGGCCCAAGAAGTCCTCCGCTCCCGCCGCAGCCGCCGGCCCCGCGCCCGCGCCCGTCTGGACGCCCGCGCAGGCCCAGGCGCTGGCCGAAGCCATCACGATGGACGAGGTGCGCCGCGTCTGGATCGGCTCGATGGAAATCACGGAGCTTGTCCGCCGCCAGTTCGTGAAGCGGCTCTCCGATCAGACTGCCGCACAGCTCGCCGCCGGACAGGGTGCGCTCGGCCTCGGCTCGCGCAGCAGCCCGTTTGGCGCGCTCGGCAGTTTGGGCGCTGGCTTTGGAGGCGGGGAGACGGCGCGCGGCTTCTGGTTCAACCTCAATGCCGAGCTGATCCTCTACGGTGCGACCGCGCCGGACGCGACCGTGACCATCGGCGGACGGAAGATCCGCCTGCGCCCCGATGGCACGTTCAGCTATCGCTTCGCGCTGCCGGACGGGAAGTTTGATCTGCCCGCCATCGCCACCTCCGCCGCCGGCGACGACACGCGCGCGGCGGAACTGCGCTTCCGCCGCCAGACCGCCTATCACGGCGACGTGGGCGAGCACCCGCAGGACGCGAGCCTCAAGCCCCCGACGCCCGACGCGGTGGCCTGAGGGTGGAGCCCCGGCTTCCAAGCCGGCTTACGCGTGATGGGTTGAATGAGGCGTGTCAGCAGTTTGATGCCTCCTCCAAAACCGACTCCGCGACCGATCACATGCACTTCCTCGTGTTCGGATGCGTTAAGCCGGCTTGGAAGCCGGCGCTCCAACTGCATCGTGCTGGCTGAGGATTTCCACTTTCAGCCAGGCCCGGTTTCCCGCAAGCTCGCCGCTGTCGTCACGACAGCCGATGCGCTTGCTTGCCAGAATTGCCGAACTGATCCGAGGTCGCCGCCAGCAGCAGGCGCAGCAGACCAAGCGCGCCTATCTCCTGAGCCTCTACATGGGCGAGGCCAATGGCACCGAAGGCCCCGACCGCGCGTTCCGCCCCAACCGCCAGCGCCAGCACGGCAAGGGCGTGAAGGGGCAGGACAACGCGTGAGCTGGAGCCATCCAAGTTGAGCTGCTGCAGCCAGGTGGGCACGCACGTTCCGACCCCATTCCAAGCGGGTTTTTCCTCCTTAACGCCGCTTCGCCACCATTGACACGATGGAAGCGGCGTTGCTAGTTTCCGCGGGCATTGCGGCGGTTATGACTACGCTACTCAACCAACCAGTGCTCGTGCTGAACCGTTTGTGGCAGGCAGTGAACATCTGCACCGCGCGGCGGGCGCTCTCCCTTTTGTTTCAAGGCCACGCCCAAGTGGTGCTCGGCGACCAGGACGGCGCGTTTCAGACCTACGACTTCCCAGAGTGGGCAGACTTCTCACGCCGCGAGCCGCACCCGGAGTCCGTGCGCGGCATCTCGTTCCGGATCCGTGTGCCGCGCGTCATCATGCTCGCGGTGTTCGACCGCCTGCCGCGCAAGGAAGTGAAGTTCACCCGGCACAACATCTTCGAGCGCGACAAGAACACCTGCCAATACTGCGGCCAGACCCTCGACCGGAAGGACCTGAACCTCGACCACGTCGTCCCGCGCGATCGCGGCGGGCCGACGACTTGGGAAAACATCGTGTGCTCCTGCGTGCCCTGCAACACACGCAAGAGCAACCATTCGCCGTCCGAGTGTGGCATGCACCTCATCCGCAAGCCCAAGAAGCCCAAGTGGCGGCCCTTCGTGCAGCTCAACTTCGGCGTGGAATACCACGACAGTTGGAAACACTTCCTCGACCTCGCCTACTGGAACGTCGAGCTGGGGGACTGAGTGGGAGGCGGAAAGTGATTAGTATTTAGTGAAGGCACGCCCCCAGTGGGACTGAGCACTAATTACTAGTTACTTTCCCTTTACTTCGCCTTCGCCGACTGCATCAGCTCCCAGAACTTCGGGTTGTCCTGCAACGCCTCGTCCTCGCCCAGCGGCAGGCTGGAGCGGAAGAGAAAATCCTTCAGCGAGTTCTTGCTCAGGATGCGCTGCACCAGCACGCCCAGCTCGTGGCGTTCGAAGTAGATCCGGTAGTCGCCCACGCGGAAGCGGTGCAGCACATGGCCGTCGCGCTCCAGCTTGCCGAAGCGCTCCAGCTCCGTGCTGATGACCTCCTGTGGCAGGCCGCGAAACTCACCGAGGATCTGGAGCTGCAGCTCCTTGGGCATCTTGGACAGCTCGGCGGCCCCGGTCGGCGTGAAGATGATTTGGAATGGACGCATGGCCGCAGTGTCTGCATTCCACCGCCGACTGCAAGCCCGCCATCTCCCATCAGGAGAAGCTTCCGGCTGGCTTGATCCGCCATTAAGCTGACGACGTGAAACCCGTCTTCGAGCAGACGCCGCAGCGCCAGTGGGAATGCTTCCACTGCGAGGTCGTGCGCGGGCCGGGCTACGGCGCGACGTGGCACTTTCACCCTGAGTTTCAGATCACCCTCGTCCTCAAGAGCAGCGGCTACCGGCTTGTCGGCGACAACATCACACCGCTCGGGCCCGGCGACCTCGTGCTGGTCGGCTCCAATCTCCCGCACGTCTGGCAGCAGGATGCCGGGGGTGGCCGCGCTGCGGTCCACGCCGTTGTCGTGCGCTTCCTCGATACGCTGCTGGGCCGCGACTTCCTGGAGATCCCCGAGGCAGCGGCCGTGAAGCGGCTCCTCCGCCGCGCCGCGCGTGGCCTGCGCGTCACGGGCCGCACGCGCGACGCAGCGGCGGAGCGGCTGCACCGGTTGGTCGAGGCGAAGGGCTTGAACCGCATCGCCGAGCTGCTCGGCATTCTAGAAACGCTCGCCCAATCGCGCGAACTCCAGCCCATCGCCAGCGCCGGCTTCGTGCCGAGCCTTTCCAGCGAAGACCAAGGCCGCATGGCTCGCGTCACGGCGCACATCCACACGCACCTCACGGACACCATTGACCGCGCCACCGTTGCGCGCGCGGCGCACCTGAGCGAGGGCGCGTTCAGCCGCTTCTTCAAGCTGCGCACCGGCAAGACGCTGCCCGCATACGTGAACGAGCTGCGCGTTGGCCGCGCGTGCCGTCTGCTCGCCAACGAGGAGCGCAAGGTCACCGACATCGCACTGGACTGCGGCTTCCGCAACCTCGCGAACTTCAACCGCCGCTTCCGCGAGATCACGCGCCTGACCCCACGCGACTACCGCCGACAGTTGCAACGCAGCGCAGGCTGATTGGGAATTTTGCTCGTTCCCCGCCACTCCTCACGCTAGGAATCAGCCATGCACCACGGTCAAATGTGCGGACGCCACTTCGCTAGCGGCCAGCCGCTGCGCTTGAAATGGAGCGACGGCGTCATCTCGGAAGTCAGCGCCGGTCCAGCGGACATGTCCGGCACTTGGCTCGCGCCCACGCTGCTTGACCTCCAAATCAACGGCTACGGTGGCGTGGACTTCCAGCGCGACGACCATCTCACCGAGGCGCATCTTCTCTCCGCTGCGCGCCAGATGCGCCGTGATGGCTGCGGGCGTTTCTTCTTCACCCTCATCACGGACGAGTGGCCCAAGCTCATGTCACGGGTGCGCCGGGCGAAGGCGATCCGTGATGCAAGTCCCGAACTCCGCACGGCACTGGTGGGCTGGCACATTGAAGGCCCGTTTCTCTCCCCGGAAGTCGGCTTCAAGGGTGCGCACAATCCCGCCGTCATGCGCGATGCGACCGAGGCCGACATCCGCGAACTGCGCGCCGTCACCGGCTGCGACCCCGTCCTGCTCACACTCGCGCCGGAGCGCGGCGGTTCGCTCGAAGCCATCCGGCTCTCGACCTCGCTTGGCATCGTGGTGAGCTTGGGGCACACGAATGTCTCGGCGGACACGATGCGTGCGGCGGTGGCCGCTGGCGCACGCGGCTTCACGCATCTGGGCAACGGTATTCCGCAGCAGCTTGACCGGCACGACAACATCCTTTGGCGCGTCTTCGACACGCCCGGTCTCATGCCCAGTCTCATTCCGGACACGCACCACGTCTCGCCGCTGCTCTTCCGGCACATGCATCGCGCCCTGCCACCAGAGCGCATCTACTACACGACGGATGCGATGTCCGCCGCCGGCGCGCCGCCGGGCCGCTACACGATTGGCAGCATCGAGCTCGAAGTCGGCGCGGACCAGATCGTGCGCCAGCCGGGCAAGCCCAACTTCGCCGGCTCGGCGCTCAAGCCGGTTGATGGCATCACCCGCGCCGCGCAGATGCTCGGCAAATCCTGGCGCGACGTCTGGCCGCACTTTTCCCAACGCCCGGCGGAACTCATGGGCCTGCGCAACGAAATCGAGGTCGGCCAGCCGGCGGATTTCTGCGTGGTGACGGCGGGAGCGGACGGCATGCTGTTGGAAGCGCAGATTCCCTGAGTCATGAGGTAGGGCGCGTCCGTCCCCAGCGCGCCGCCAGACCATCCGAAAGCCCAACCGGCGCGCCGGGACAGACGCGCCCTACCTGCGCCACTACTTCCAATCATCCGTGCGGAAGGGCGAAGCGGGCAGACCGGCACCGTTGAAGAGGTTGCACGTCGGCCAGTTCTCCCACGCGTAGCGCGCGGCGGTGGGTTGCTTCACGTCCGCGCTGGTGACGATGACTTTGTCGCCTTCGATGCGCGCGGTCGCGGGCTTCCACTGCTGATCTGCGCCGGCGATGACGAAGCCTTTCAGCTCGCCGCCCTTCGCGGTGAGGCCCCCGTCAGTGTGCTTGAAGCTCAAGACGATTTCGCTCCCACGCACTTGATGGCCCGCGGGAAGCGGGCCGCTCGTTGCGACTTTCTGCCCATACACCGAGCCAAGCGCCCACACGGCGAGACGGCGGCCCACGTCCTGTTTGTTCTTCGGGTGGATGTCCTTCTCCTCGCCGATGTCTATCGTGATGGCCATGCCGGTCTTCGGCAGCGCAAGTGTCTTGAGCATCGCCTCGCGCACGAGCGGCCAGTCGCGGCCCGCGCCGCCGAAGTTGGGGAGCTGCACCCACGCGAACGGAAACTCGTAGCCCCAGAGCTTCCGCCAGTCGCTCACGAGGAGCTTGAGCTGCGCCTCGTAGAACTGCGCCTTCTCCGGCGCGGAGTTTGCCTCGCCCTGATACCACAGTGCGCCGCGAATGGCGTAGGGGATGAGCGCGGAAATCTTCCCGTTGAAGAGGCCGCCCACGTTGCCCTTGCGTTCGGCGAGCGCGACGGGGTCTTGTGGACGCTTCGGCGCGGGCTTGCCGTCGGCCTTCGCTTTCTTCGCTGCCTCCTGCCACTTGGCGAGGTCGGCATCGAACTTCGCCTTTGCCTGCGTGGGGTCGACGGCCTTCTTCGCGTTGCGAGCGGACTCGAAGAATCCCTTCAACTCGGGTGCCGCCGTCTGCGCACCGGGCGCAATCCACGACTCGATGGGCGTGCCGCCGACGGAGGAGTTAATGAGGCCAACGGGCACGCCGAGCGCCTTGTGAATCTCGCGGCCAAAGAAATATGCCGTGGCCGAGAAGGACCCGACTGACTCTGGCGCGCAGACGACCCACTTGCCTTTGCCCTCGGACTGCGCGCTGCCAGCCCCGCCGGACGCCTCGGTGAACATGCGGACCTGCGGGAATTTCGCAGTTCCCTGCTCCTGGGCGAAGTCCTTCGCACGGTTCACGGTCATCGCCATGTTGGATTGGCCGGAGCCGAGCCAGACCTCGCCGACGAGCACGTCGGAAAGCGTCACGGTGTTTTTGCCCTTCACCGTGAGTGTGTGCGGACCCGCGGCGGACAGCTTGGTGAGCTTTACGGACCACTTGCCGTCCGCGCCGGCCTTCGCGCTCGCAGTCTGTCCAGCAAGGGACACGGTGACCTCCTCGCCGGGAGAAGCGGTGCCCCAGACGGGCACGACGGTGTCACGCTGTAGAACCATGTGGTCGCCGAAGATGGCCGGGAGCTTCACGTCAGCACGCACGACGGCGTCGGTGAAGGTGAGGAATGCAGACGTGACAAGGAGAAGGGCGAGGCGTTTCATGGCGAGAGCAACACAGAGAATTTGCGTATGACTGGACTTCACCTCCACCGCTTTGGTTACACCGCCGGGGATTTGCACCGCAGAGGCGGGACAGCCGCAGAGGAAGACTGGAACCAGAAGAGCGGATCTCTAAGTTCTTCCGCCGCTCCTCTGCGTCCGTCCCGCCTCTGCGGTGCCATCATGATTTTGTTTCTCTCCCTCATCGCCCTGCCCGTCACTGCGGCGGACAAGCCCCAAATCCTCCGTGCCGGCGCGGCCTTGAGCAACCTCACGCCCCCGCTCGGCGGCGGCATCATCGGCGGCTTCCACCCTATTCCCTCCACGCACATCCACGACGAGCTGCACGCGCGCTGCCTCGCGCTGGACAACGGCGAGACGCGGCTGGCCATCGTCGTGTGCGACTTGCTCGGGGCCTCGCGGGAAGTCTATGACGCGGCGCGGCGGCTGGTGACGGAGGAGACCGGACTGCCCGGCGCGAATCTCTTCATGTCCTCGACGCACACGCACTCGGCGACAAGCGCGCTGGGCACGAACCGCTTCCGCATCCACACGCCGCTCGATGAGTATCAGCAGTTCGTCGCGCGGCGCATCGCAGACGGCGTGCGCCGCGCGATGAACAACCTCGCGCCCGCGCGCATCGGCTGGGCGACGGGGCAGGAACCGAACCATGTCTTCAACCGCCGGTGGTTCCTCAAGCCCGGCACGATGCCGGTGAATCCCTTCGGCAGCACGAACGACCTCGTGAAGATGAACCCGGGGCGCGCCAGCCCAAGCCTCGACCGACCCTCCGGCCCGACCGACCCGGAAATCTGCCTCGTGTCCGTGCAGTCGCCCCAGGGCCGGCCCATCGCGGTGCTGGCGAACTACTCGCTGCACTACGTCGGCGGCGTCGGCAACGGGCACATCTCGGCGGATTACTTCGCGCTGTTCTGCGACCGGCTCCAGCAACTCCTCGGCGCGGACCGGCAGCGCCCGGCGTTCGTCGCGATGCTGGCCAATGGCACGAGCGGCAACATCAACAACATTGATTTCTCCAAGCCTGGCACGCGCGACGAGCCTTACGCGCGGATGCAACTCGTGGCCAATGACGTGGCGGCAGTCGCGTTCAAGGCGCTGCAAGGCATCCAGTATCGCGACTGGGTTCCGCTGGGCGGGCAGTTGCGCGAACTCGAAGTCGGCACACGCCGCCCGACGCCCGAGCAAATCGCCCGCGCGAAGGAAGTGCTCGGCCGCCCGAAGAGCCTGCCGCGCCCGGCGACGCTGGAGGAGATTTACGCCGAGCGCACGCTGGGCATGGCGGAGTATCCGGCGCGGCTGGCGATTCCGATTCAGGCGCTGCGCGTCGGCGACGTGGGCCTCACGGGGATTCCGTGCGAGACGTTTGTGGAGACGGGACTGGAACTGAAGGCGCGCAATCCCTTCAAGCCGAGCTTCACGCACTCGATTGCCAACGGCTACTACGGCTACCTGCCCACGCCCGCGCACCATCGCCTGGGCGGTTACGAGACGTGGATGGGAACGAACCGGTTGGAGGAGCAGGCCTCGACGAAGATCGTCACGGCGCTGCTGGAGATGCTGGGGGAGCTGAAGGGGAAGTAAGCAGTGTTCAGTGTTCAGAAAGTTGCCCTGCCTCCGCACGCCCCGCTGAACACTGAACACTGAACACTTTCCCCCTCCTCTGAAAACAGACTGGCCTGCTTCACCGTCGCTTCCTAACCTCCCGCCATGATTCGCCGCCATTTCCTCCTCGCCGCGCTCGTTGCGCCTTGCGTCCTCTCCACCGCCTTCGCCGCTGCCAAGCCAGACGCGGCGTCTGCTCCGCTCAAGGCCATCCCTACGCGGATGCAGGAGTTCGTGGACAAGCAGGTCGTCGCCGGCGCGGTCACGCTCGTGGCGAACGGCGGCAAGGTGCTCGCGCTTGACGCCGTCGGTTACTCCGATCTCGCGGCGAAGAAGCCGATGCGGACGGACGACTTGTTCTGGATCGCCTCGATGACCAAGCCGCTCACTGGCGTCGCCATCCTGATGTTGCAGGACGAGGGCAAGCTCTCCGTGGACGACGCGGTGGAGAAGTTCCTGCCGGAGTTCAAGGGCCAGATGCTGCTCGCGACGAAGAACGCCGAGGCCACGGTCCTGAAGAAACCTTCGCGCCGCATCACGTTGGGCGACCTGCTCACGCACACGGCCGGTCTGAACAGCGACATTCCCGAGACGGGCCGCGACCTCATGCTCGGTGAGCGCACGCTGGCCTACGCGCTCCAGCCCCTGTCCTTCGAGCCCGGCAGCAAGTGGCAATACAGCAACCCCGGCATCAACACGCTGGGCCGCATCGTCGAGGTTGTGTCCGGGCAGAGCTTCGCGGACTTCCTCGACGCGCGGCTCATCAAGCCGCTCGGCATGAAGGACACAACCTTCTGGCCCACGGAAGCGCAGGCGCGTCGCGTGGCGAAGGCCTACCAGCCCGGCCCGGAGAACAAGGGCCTGGCCGAGGTGGACAACTATTTCCTCAAGGGCCTGCCGCTCACCGCGCGCTGGCGCACGGCCAGCCCGGCGGGCGGCCTCTACTCGACGGCGGCGGACATGGCGAAGTTCTACCAGATGCTGCTCAACGGCGGCACGGCCAGCGGCAGGCGCTACCTCTCCGCCGCCGCGCACCAGCAGCTCACGAGCACGCAGACCGGCGAGATTAAGACCGGCTTCACCGAGGGCATGAGCTGGGGCTTCGGCTTCCAAGTCGTAAAGCAACCCATCGGCGTGACGGCGATGCTCGCGCCCGGCACCTACGGCCACGGCGGCGCTTACGGGACGCAAAGCTGGGGTGACCCGAAGAGCGGGACGATCTACATCCTGATGATCCAACGCGCGAAGATGGCGAACGGCGACGCCTCCGACATCCGCAAGGCGTTTCAGGAGACGGTGGCGGCGGGGCTGGGCAAGTAACTCTGGTTCCTGCGGTTGAGATGTGGTGGCGCAAAGGCGCACAGACGCAGAACCACGAGAAAGCAGGAGGATAGAGGATGGAGGATAGCGAATAGCCTCGGCTCCACCCCCTCTCTTCCCCCGCGCCTTCGCGCCTCTGCGCTAAAGTGCCGTTTCTAGGAGCATTCCTTGGCCCGACCGGATGACAACTTTGGCCGACTGGGTCACACCTTCCCTCGACTGGGTCACACCTTGGCAAGACTGGATGGGAGTTTGCCTCGATCGGATGGCCCGGACTGCCCAAGAAGCCTTCCCGGACAGCCGAGTTGCCTCCCAGACTGTTGAAGGAGCAGCCCAGACCGGGAAAACTTGCAGCTCATCTGGCCGTGGATTGTCCGGGTGAACAGACCAAGCGGCCACTGTGGCCGGACAGGCGGGAAAGACAGGGGAAACTGCGACCGGGAACCCGGCCTCAGTGGCTCGATGTGAGCACGAGGACCTGCTCGAGGGTGGAGATGCCTTCGCGGACCTTGTCGAGGGCGACGGCTCGGAGGTTCTTCATGCCTTGGGAGACGGCGACCTTGGCGATCTCGGCGGCGCTGGAGCGGGCGATGACCAGTTTGCGGATGTCGTCGCTGACGGTCATGATCTCGATGATGGCGCAGCGGCCCGCGTAGCCGGAGTTCTTGCAGCGCTCGCAGCCGTTGCCCTTGAAGATCTGCGCGCCGGCAAAGAACTTCGGGTCGAGGTCGAGCTGCTCGTAAATCTTGGGCGGGTAGTTCACCGGCTCCTTGCACGCGGGGCAGATGCGGCGCATGAGGCGCTGGGCGCAGGCGAGGATCACGGAGCTGGAGATGAGAAAGGGCGCGATGCCCATGTCGTCGAGGCGCGAGATGGCGCCGGGGGCGTCGTTGCAGTGCATCGTCGAGAGCACCTGGTGGCCGGTGAGCGCGGCCTCGACGGCGATCTCGGCGGTCTCCTCGTCGCGGATTTCGCCCAGCATGATGATGTCGGGGTCCTGGCGCAGGATGGAGCGCAGGGCGGCGGCGAAGGAGAGGCCGATCTCCTTGCGCACGGGGACTTGGTTGATGCCGGGGATCTGGAACTCGACGGGGTCCTCGACGGTGACGATGTTGTAGTCAGGGTTGTTAAGCTCGTTGAGGGCGGAGTAGAGCGTGGTGGTCTTGCCTGAGCCGGTGGGGCCGGTGACGAGGATGAGGCCGTGCGGGGCGTCCACGGCGGTCTTGAAGCGTTTGAAGGACTCGGCGTCGAGGCCGAGCTTGTCAATGCTGGCGGTGAGGTTCGACTTGTCGAGGACGCGGAGCACGCACTTCTCGCCGTGGACAACGGGGAGGAAGGAGACGCGGAGGTCAATGTCCTTGCCGGAGACGCGCATCCTCATGCGGCCGTCCTGCGGGAGTCGGCGCTCGGCGATGTCGAGGTTCGACATGATCTTGATGCGCGAGGTGAGCGCCATCTGGAGGGACTTGGGCGGCGGGGGCATGTCCATCAGCGCGCCGTCCACGCGGTAGCGGAGGCGGACGGACTTCTCGAACGGCTCGATGTGGATGTCGGAGGCGCGGTCGCGGATGGCCTGGACGAGGATGAGGTTGGCGAGCTTGATGACGGGGGCTTCCTCGCCGGCGGCGGCGAGGGCGTCCACGCTGGATTCGTCGGCCGCTTCGGCGACGAGTTCGGCCCCCTCGGCGTCGGCGTCCATCTCGGCCGACTTCTTGATGATCTCCTCCATGCCGCCGCCCTTGGAGGTCTCGAGGTTGTTGAGCTTGTCGAGGATCGCCTTCTCGGAGGCGATCATGGGGGTTACGTCGAGCTTGGTGATGCGCTTGACGTCGTCGAGGGCCAGGACGTTGAGCGGGTCGGCCATCGCCAGGAAAAGCTTGTTCTCAAGGCGTGCGACGGGGAGGACCTTGTAGTTGAGGGCGACCTCGCGCGGGACGAGGCCGGCGATCTCGGGGGGGATGCCGGCGCGGGCGACGTTGACGGGCGGGGTGTTGAGCACGCGGCCCATGGCGACGACCATGTCCACATCGTTGACGTAGGCCTTTTCGATCAGAAGCTTGAGGAGGCGTGTGCCTTCCTTCTTCTGAAGCGCGGCGAGTTCCTCGACCTGCTGGGTGGTCAGAAGGTTGTCCTCGACGAGCGCGTCGGCGATGCGTTCGCCGAAGGATTTGACGGGGGCGAGGTTGCTCACGGGTTTAGCGGAAGACTTTCTTCAGGGCCTTCACGAGGTCTGGCGGGGAGGTCATATACCAGATGAGGCGGTTGGGCGTGGCGGCCTGAAGCTCGGCGGCGGCCTGCTTGTTGAAGGGGTTGGCGGTGGCGACGAGCACGGACTTGCTCATGCGGTCGAAGGGCAGGATGCACCACTTGAGGCAGATGGCGCGGGGGAAGGACTTGCCCAGCTCGTTGTCCAGCTCGTAGCGGTCCAGCGGCAGGTAGCCGATGCGGGCGCGCTCGATGACGAGCTTGAGGGACTTGTCTAGGCCCATGACGCCCTTGTCCGCCATCACTTGGAGGAAAGGCTCGTTGGCCTGCATGCCCGGCTCCGCGCCGGGGGTGAACCAGAGCCGGCCGAAGTCCGCGGCGTTGACGTGCTTGCCGTCCACGAAGATGCGCTGCATGGCGGCCTTGCCGTCGTCCGCCTCGGCCCCGGCCTTGGCGGCGTGGCTGTCGGCACGGGGCTTGCCCGGCTCGGTGGCAAGGGCATTGCCCCCTGCCGAATCAGGCATCGGGGAGCGCCCGGCGAAGCTGTTGGTCTTGTTCTCGATCTCGTTGAGCGCCTTGCGCACGTCGGGATCGTCAGGGAAGCGCTGGAGGATTGTCTCATACTCCATGATCGCCGAGGAAAGCTGTCCGAGCTGGACGTAGGCCTTGGCGATGCGCTTAGAGGTCTCCACCACGTCCTCTTGAAGCCCCAGCTTCATGTAGGCTTCCTTGAGGATTTCCAGCGACTGATAGTCGATCGGCTGCGACTGAGTGATCAAACGGAACATCTCAATCGTCTGCCGCAACTGGGATTCTTCGCCGGGAGACAGGGTGGCCATTTGCTGTGCGTTATGTCGCACGGGAAATGCGCGCGTGTCGAGCGTGCTTTTCCTCCGCTGGGGTGAAAGCATTCCTCCGTTCCTCGCATCGCCCCGCGAATCCGTCCGGCGACGATGCAGCCCGGCGGGCGGAGTCTCGTCAACCTATTTGCCCGGCCCGGCGCGGAGGAGCTTCACTATTTCCTCGTGCTTGCGCTTCTCGGCCAGCGCGAGCGCGGTGGAACCGGAAACATCCGTGTAGGCCAGGTTCGCGTTGCGCGAGAGCAGGAGCTTCACCGCGTCCACGCGGCCATTCTGCGCGGCCTGGTGCAACGGCGTCTGCCGCTGGCGGTCGCGGAGATTCAAGTCCACGCCACGGTCCAGCAGCAGCTTCATCACCGCGAGGTGGCCGCCGGTCGCGGCGCGGTGCAGGGCGGTCTCGCCCACGTTGTCAGACAGCTTCACGTCCGCGCCTGCGCCCAGCAGAGCCTCGACGGCGGGGAACGATCCCGCCGTCGCCGCGAGGATCAACGGCGTGGCACGCTGGCGGTTGGCTGCGTTCGGATCAGCCTTCTTCGCCAGCAGCGCCGCCACGATGTCCGCCTTGCCAGCGGTGGCGGCGTTGTGGAGCGGCGTGCTGTCGGCGAAGTCACGGGCGTTCGCATCGGCCCCGTGCTGGAGCAGCACCTCGACCAGCGGCAAGCCGCCCTGCAAGCAGGCGAAGTGCAGCGGCGCGCGGCGCAAGTCGTCAGGTTCGTTCACCATCGCGGGGTTCTTCTTCAAAAGCTCCGTGGCCTCCGGCAGCAGGTTCTTGCGCGCGGCGATCCGCAACGGCGCGGAGCGGGACATGGCGTTTTCCTTTCCGCCGTGCTTGCCCAAGAGCGGAACGAAGAGTGCCTGCTCACGCTCGACCGCGATGGAGTAAGGCGTGCCGCCAAACAGATTCGTCGCGTTCGGGTCCGCGTTCCGGTTCAGCAGCGCGAGCACGATGTTTATGTCCGTCGAGTCCGAGGACAATGCGAGCGCCAGCGGCGTCTGGCCGAATGCGTTGCGGGCGTTGATCAGCTTCGGAAACTGCTGGAGTCGCTCGCCCAAGGCCGCTGTTTCCCGCTTCTGCGTCAGGTAACGGATCTCCGCGCCGCGCGAGCGGTCGTCCTCCACGGCACCGGCCTTCAGCAGCGTCGTGGCGGTCAGCTTCTTGTTCAGCTCGCGCGCGATGGAGAGCGGGGTCTCGTTGCGGAGATTGGGCGCGGGATTCGGGTCCGCGCCAAACTGTAGAAGCAGCGGAACCATCTGCTTGTAGCCGCGGAACGATGCGATGTAGAGCGGCGTGTCGCCCTTCTCGGTGCGGGCGTTGACCAAGTCCGGCTGCTCCAGGAGCAACTGCTTCACGCGGTCAAGGTCGTGCGCGAGGACAGCCTCGTGGATTTCGCCGGCGGACAAGGCCAGAGGCAGGGCCAACGACAGCAGCGCCAAGCCCGCGCTCCAAAGCCTGACGCCACCGGTAGCGCAGGCTTGCAGCCTGCTGTTTCGCCGGTTTTCAACCCGCAGACGCCACGCACCTTTCTGAACGTGGCTGATTGCCGGATGCCCTGCCGACTGCAAGTCTGCGCTACGGCACTGGGCAGCTCGACTTCGGAGTTCGGGCTGAATGGTCGTGACCATGGAGTTCGGACGCGTCGCGCGGTGTCTGGCGTGCTCAGGGAAAACTCGGATGCGCCTACTTCTTCTGCGCGTCCGCCTTCGCCGCGACGGCGCGCTTCGGCATCGTGGTCACCGGGAAGCTGTCCGTGCGGAACGGGTTCGCAGGCAGGCCGTCCTTGTTCCAGAGGTTGACCACCGGGAAGTTCGCCCAGCCGAAACGCACCGCCGTCGGTTGCTTCACGAGGGAGTTGGGCATGGAGTTGGACAACTCGACCTTGTCCGCGCCGACGATTTTCGCGCTGGCCCAGACGAACTTGCCGTCCGCGCCGCAGATCGAAAATCCCTTCAGGTCGCCGTCGCGCGCTTCGAGTCCCTTGCCCACATCGGCGAACGTCACGGTCGCCTTGCCGGCGCTGAAGCTCACGTTCTTAAACGTCGGGCCGCTGGCGACGATGCTCTCGCCATACGCCAGCTTGCGTGCCTGCAACGCCAGCCGTGCGCCGACCGGCTCCTTCTTCTGCGGATGGATGTCGGCCTCCTCGCCCACGTCCGTGATGACCACGGTCCCCGCGTTGCCGACGTTCTTGCTCGCGACGATTTGCGCCTCGCGCAGCTCGGCCCAGTTGCTGTCCGCCGGCTCAGGCAGAATTTTCGTGAACGGCGCGAGCTGCACCGTGAGGAAGGTGAAACTCCCCTGACCCCAATCCTGCCGCCAGTTCTGGATCATGTCCGCGAAGAGCGTGCGATACTGCCACGCGCGGCCCGCGTTGGACTCGCCCTGATACCAGATCGCGCCCTTGATCGCGAACGGGATGAGCGGATGGATCATTGAGTTGTAGAGCTCGGTGGGCCTCCACGGCTCGCGCGGGGCCTGGGGCAACACCTTCGCGCCGGACTGCTTCGCCTTGGCGAGCTGTTCGGGAAAGCGGGCCTTGGCTGTCTCGAAGTTCTTCATCCCGACCTGATAGCTGTCTAGAATATCCTTCTTGTAACCGGGGTTTCCGGCCAGCACGCGCTCGCTCATCCAGACCTCGGCGGGCGAGCCGCCCCAGCTCGTGTGGATGATGCCCACCGGCACGCCGCGCGCCTTCTGCAAGTCGCACCCAAAGTAATAAGCGACCGCCGAGAAGTCCGGCGTCGTCTCCGGGCTGGCGACCAGCCACACGGGCTTGGCGTTGTTGTATTGGCCCTGGATGTCGGCGACAGGCTGCGGCGACTTCACGCGCGGGACGTAGAAGAGGCGGAGGTTTGGGTTCGCTGACGCGGCGGCGGCGGCCTGCCAGTTCGCGGACTGGCGCAGCGCCCACTGCATGTTCGACTGCCCGCTCGCCAGCCACACCTCGCCGACCACGACGTTCTTCAACTCGATGCGGTTGCTGCCGAGCACGAGGAGATTCGCGGGCTTCGAGTCTGCCTTCATCGCCGCGAGCTTCACCTGCCACTTGCCGTTCTTCGCGCGCGTCTGCACGACTTGGTCGCGGTAGTGAACGACGACCAGTTCGCCGTCATCCGCCCAGCCCCAGACGGGCACGCTGATGCCCTGCTGGAGCACCATGTGGTCGGAGAAGATCGTCGGCAGCTTGACCTCCGCGCGAAGGCTGAGAGCGGCGGCCAGCAGCGCGAGACCGGTGGCGATGGAACGAAGTGGTGAGGTGACGAGGGCGCGGAACGTGCGTTTGTGCATGGCGGAAATACAAGCGAAGGCCGCAGGTGAGTCAACCGGAAAGGCACGCTCGACAGCTCGCGCGGCCGACGGAGAACTCGGTGCCATGAAGTCGCGCGCTGCCCTGTTCATGAACCCGTCGTGGAGGGGACACTCTTGTCCCCTTTGTTTTGGCGACTTCGCCGGGTTCGCGCCGCGCGTCAGGGACAGGAGTGTCCCCGTTACGGCGTGGATTCTCCTCCTCCCATCCGTCTCGCCCGCCGCCGAGCCGTCGCTCCGCGATCAGGCGACCACAGGGATGAAGCGCGCCGCCGAGTTCTTCCGCGCGAAGGCCGCGTCGCACGGCGGCTACGTCTATTACCACTCGCTCGATCTCACCCAGCGCTGGGGCGAGGGCAAGGCAACGGCAGACCAAATCTTCATCCAGCCTTCCGGCACACCTGCCGTCGGCCTGGCCTTCCTCAAAGCGCACGCCGCAACCGGTGACAAGTTCTACCTCGACGCCGCGCAAGCCGCTGCCGAGGCGCTCGTTTACGGGCAACTTCAGCCCGGTGGCTGGGCGCAGGTAATTGACTTCGACCCGCACGGCGCGAAGGCCGGCCTCTATCGCGATGGGAAATCGCACGGGCGCAACTACTCGACGCTCGACGCCGGCATCACGCAGAGCGCGCTGAGTTTCCTGATGCACACGGACAAGGCGCTTGGGTTCAAGCACGCGGCGATTCACGAGGCCAGCGAGTTCGCGCGGAAGGCCGTGGTGGCCGCGCAGCATCCCACCGGCGCGTTCCCGCAGGTCTGGACCGGCCCCGCGCCGCAGTATCCGACGGTGAAAGCCAGCTTCCCCGACTATGAGTGGCGCATGGAGAACCGCCTCAAGAACTAATACGACATGCCGACGCTCAACGACGCTCTCTGCCCCGACATCGCGCGCACGCTGGAGG
Organism: Verrucomicrobiales bacterium; assembly: GCA_005791875.1. Classification (GTDB taxonomy): domain Bacteria; phylum Verrucomicrobiota; class Verrucomicrobiia; order Limisphaerales; family SXTU01; genus SXTU01. The sequence continues at coordinate 49,739 of SXTU01000291.1, read as the reverse complement.
ACAGCTGGACGATTTACAAAGACGTGCGCTGCTGCACGGCGCTCGCGCGGCTCGGGGATTTTCTCCTCCTCGCGCAGTTGCCCGAGCCGCAGCCGGGCTGGGCGCAGCAATATGATTTCAAGATGCGGCCGATCTGGGCGCGCAAGTTCGAGTCGCCCGCGCTGGCTGGCCGTGAATCCGAGGGCGCGATCGAGACGTTGCTGCAAGTCCACCGGGACACCGGCGACGCGAAATATCTGGAGCCGATCCCGCGCGCGCTCGACTGGCTCAAGCGCTCGCATCTCCCCGACGGCCGCCTTGCCCGCTACTACGAGCTGCGGACGAACAAGCCGCTTTTCATGACCGCCGACTGCCAGCTCACGCACGACGACGGCAACGTCCCCGCGCACTACGGCTGGAAGCACGAGGCGCACATCGAGCAGTTGGAGAAGTCCCTCGCCGCCGCGGAGTCGGGGAAGGCGAAAGCTCCGCAGCCCAAAGCCCCCACCGAAGCTCACGTCCGCCAAATCCTCCGCGACCTCGACAGTGAAGGCCGCTGGGTGAGCACCGCCACCGAGGGGATGAAGCTCGTCGGCCAGCCCAAGTTCGCGACCGGCTTCAAGTTTCTCGCCAGGGAAGTGTTCAACCGGAATCTCGAAGCGTTGAGCGACTACGTGGCCGCGATGGCGGGGAAGTAGCCTAGTAGCGGCAGAGTCCCGCGGTTGCGCGCCGAACCTGTGCCGGCGATTTGCAATCGCCGCGTTTCAGGTGGACTGCTCGGGGCCGGTTCGAACTTCTGCCTCCCACGGGCGGCGGTTGCAAACCGCCGCACGGGCTCATGGGTTTGCAGCCTCCTCCACTTGATTCGACTCGCCACGAGTTCCTCTCGCCGCAACGCTGGCCTCCATGAACACGGGGCAGAATACCCCTTCCACAAGCCCCGCTCGCGGCGCGCTCACGCAGCCGACGAACCGCTTCGTCGCCACCGCGCGGGAGCAGGACGAGGAGTTCGACGACTCCGAGGAGCCGCTGCCGCGCACGCAATTTCTCCCGGACCATTCGCTGACGGCCATCGCCTGGAACGACAGCCCGGACATCGGCTTCCGCGCGAGCCTCAATCCCTATCGCGGCTGCGAGCACGGCTGCATCTACTGCTACGCGCGGCCCACGCATGAGTATCTCGGCTTCTCCAGCGGCCTCGACTTCGAGACGCGCATCATGGTGAAGGAACGTGCGCCGGAGCTGCTGCGCGCGGAGCTGGAGTCGTCGAAGTGGGAGCCACAAGTCATCGCGATGAGCGGCGTGACGGACTCCTATCAGCCCGTCGAGCGGAAGCTGGAACTCACGCGCCGCTGTCTCGCGGTGCTCGCGGAGTTCCGCAACCCGGTCGCCATCGTGACCAAGAACCGGCTCGTCACGCGGGACCTTGACCTCTTGCAGGAACTCGCGCAGCACAACGCCGTCGTAGTCTTCATCTCGCTCACCACGCTCGACACCGAACTCCGCCGCGTGATGGAGCCGCGCACATCGCCGCCCGCCGCGCGGCTCGCGACCATCGCCGCCCTCGCACGCGCCGGCATCCCTGTCGGCGTGCTGACCGCGCCGATGATTCCCGGCCTGAATGACCACGAGCTGCCGAATCTGCTCGGCGCGGCGGCGGACGCGGGCGCGCAGTTCGCTGGCTACGTCACGCTTCGGCTGCCGTGGCAGAACAAGGCGCTGTTCGAGCAATGGCTTACGGAGCATTTCCCGCTGCGGAAGGACAAGGTGCTCGCCGGCATCCGCGCCGTGCGGGAGGGCGACTTGAACAGCACCGAGTTCGGCACGCGGATGCGCGGCAGCGGCCAGCGGGCGGACCAGATTGAGAAGCTCTTCGAGGTTGGATGTCGCAAGGCCGGACTGAACCGCGTGGCGCTGGCACTTACAACGGCCGCATTTCGTCGGCCGGGTGGCGTGCAGATGGAGCTGATGTGAGCGGCCGCTCGCTTTTGGACTGTGGGGAATAGAAAGCGGAAAGCCGCCGGACTATTCCAGCGGCTTTCGCGCAAAAGACTTTCGTCGCGGCCTACTTCTTACCGAAGAGGCGCTTAAGGTTCGCGAGGCCCTTCACGGCGATGTCGTCGCGCTTGGGTTCGATCTTGCGCCAGATGGCGGCGGCGCGGGCGATGACCTTCACGTCGGTGGTGAAGCTCTCGATGACCACGTCGCCCTGGTAGTTGATCTTCTTGAGTGCGGCAACAATGGGCTTCCAGTCAATGTGGTCGCCGCCGGGCGTGCCGCGGTCGCTGCCGCAGGCGTGGAAGTGGCCCAGCGTCTTGCCCGCCTTGAGGATGGCGGCGGCTTGGTTCTTCTCCTCGATGTTCATGTGGAACGTGTCGAGGTGCAGGACGACGTTCTTGGCACCGACGGCCTTGATGAGCGCGAGGCCCTTGTCGGTGGTGTTGAGGAAGTCGGTCTCGAAGCGATTCAGCGGCTCGATGCACAGCGTCACACCCTTCGCGCCGGCGTAGGCGGCGAGTTCCTTCAAGTTCTTCACGACGAGCGCGAACTCGATCTTTTGTTGCGCCGGCTCCACAGCGTCGGCCTTGCCTACGACGGAGTAAATTGGGCCGATGAGGCGTGGGCAGCCCATGATGGCGGCCTGATCCACGAGCGCCTTGCAGTAGGCCATGCCGGTGGCCTGCTCTTCGGGCGTGCCGCGGAAGTCGCGGCCCGGGCCCATGCAGGCGCAGATGGAACCAATGGCGAGGCCGGCCTTGTCGGCGGCGGCCTTCACCTTCGCCGGGTCAATGTGCTCCGGCGCCTCGACCGGAATCTCGACGGTGTCGAAGCCCCACTTCTTGAACTTGGGGAACAGCTTCACGCTGTCGGTGGTGAACGGGGAGGTGTAGAGGAAGGAATTGATGCCGAATCTCATAATGTAGTCAGTTGAATTTCGCGGCGAGGCTGGTCAAACGGCGTGGGCGTGTCAAAGTTTTCCTGTGGTTTGGCCCGCCCGGGAGGCAGCTGCCCAGATGTGGCGAGCCGTTCCGAGCGCCGGGCGAGTTTGACGCGGGGCGGAATTGACCGGGAAACTTTCAATAATCCAGACGCGGGGCGCGTCCAGTGTGAAAGCGTTTTTTTTCGAGGGGTGGTGAAGCAAGAACACGCGGCCGATTCCAAAACCCGGACTCCATTGAATGACTATCCTGTGCTGCCTGACACCGCGAGGGCTTGCCCGCAACGGCGGCCCCGGTCTTGCCTCGCGCCGTGGTGCGCGGTGAACGGCATGGCCCCGACCGTTTTCCCCGCATGACGCCGCTGCTTGCCGCGCTGGCCGTCCTGCTGCTTGCGTCACTCGCCGAGTGGCTGCACGTGCGGCGCATCCGCGCGGTGGGGCGACTGGCGTTCGGGCCGGCGGGCCAGCCGCATGGCTGGACGCGCGGGGTGCCGTTGCTGCGGTCGCTTGCGCTCGCGGCCTTCACTTGGGGGTTGGTGACGTTGTTCCTGCTCAAGCTCGCGGAGAAGGAGGGCGGCAACCGCAAGTCCGGTGCGGACAAGGACGCCACGCGGCTCGTGTTCGTCGCGGACCTCTCGCCCAGCATGCACCTCACCGATGCGGGACCGGAGGGCAAGCAGACGCGCGCCGTGCGCGTGCGCGAGGTGGTCGAGGGCATCCTCCACCGCGTGAGTGGGAACCTGCGCTTCGGCGTCATCGGCTTCTGGACGGATTCGCAGCCGGTGGTCATGGAGGCGCGCGACCCAGAGCTGGTCCGCAATGTCTTCAACGGTCTGCCGCTGAGTTACGCGATGCGTGACGGCCCGACCGACCTCGGCAAGGCCCTCAACGAGGCGGTCAAGCTGGTCGCTGATTTCCCCGATGGCAGCACGCGGCTCATCGTCGTCACCGACGGCGATTGCGTGAGCCTCGCGCCCATCGCGCCCCGGCCCAAGTCGGTGAAGGAAGTCTTCGTGCTGGGCGTGGGCAACCCGCAGAAGGGCACGTTCATTGACGGCCATCAATCGCGCCAGGAAGGCGACACCTTGCGCGCCGTGGCCTCGGCGCTCCAGGGCACTTACACCGATGTGAACGAGAAGCATCTGCCCACCACCGCGCTCGGCGACCTCGTCGTCACGATGGCCCCGCCGCGCAAGGGCTTCACGCTCGCCGAGCTGGCAGTCATGGCAATGGCCTTGGGTGCGACGGTGTTGGCGTTGATTCCCGTGGCGCTCGAATATTTCGGCAGCGATTGGCGCGTGAGCCATCCCGAGCGCGAGGACGCGAGCCAGCCGCAGCCGCAGGAAGCGAGGGCAGGCGCGCGATGAGAAAGTTCTTCACCCTGCTCTGGCTGCTCTTCCCAGTGGCGGTGCTCTACTACCACTTCAATCAAGGGCAGGTCCAAGTCGCGCGCGAGAAGGCCCACGCCCGCGTCGTGACCATCCGCGAGCTGGAGCGGGCCAAGGAGCCGGATTGGGAACGCGTGCTCGAAGAATACGACAAGCTCACCGCCGAGTTACCCGCGCAGGAGACGCCGCTGGTCCGCCACCAGATTCGCCTCGCGAAGGCCAAGGCCCGGCTCGGGATGCTGGATGTCGTCGGCTCCATCACCGACTTGAACGAGCTGCTCCAGGAAGCCGCGCAGGTTCACGGCGACGACGCGAAGGTCACGCGCGCCATCCGCGAGCAACTGGGCAAGGCGAACTATTACGCCACGTATCTGCTGAAGACCAACGGCGCGACGGAGGAGGAATGGCGGCCCTTCGCCGAACGCACCCGGCAAATCTTCCGCTACCTCGCCGAGCACCAGGACCCGGCGGCGCTGGCTCAATACGAGCGGCGCGTCGAGGCGGAGTTTGAGAAGACTCTCCAACGCAAAACGCAATGAATCCAAGTTTGTTTCACTCACCCCAAGTCGAGGAGCACGGACGCCCACGTCCGCGCTGCGTGCTGCGGACGTGGGCGTCCGTGCTCCTGTGCCTGGCCGGCCTCGCCGTCGCGCAAGAGAAAGCCCCACCACCCGCCGCCGCCGTCTCCGCCGTCAAAGGCGTGAGGGAAGAAGCCGCCGCGAAGGTGAAACCCATCGAGCCGACGGTCACGCCGCCGCCGAAGAACGCGGCGCAGGGCGTGAACAAGATTGATGGCATCGACACCATCAACGGCGTGAAGGCCGATGGCCGCGCGCCGGTCCTGCCGCCACCACCCGTGCAACCTCCGCCTCCGCCCCCGCCGCCGAAGGCCCCGCCCGTCGTGGGCGTGAAGGGCACGGCGGTCAATGTCGGTGGTGGGACCGTCGGTGCGGGCGGCAGCATCCGCGCGGTCAACGGCGTCGCGGGCATCAACGCGGCGAAGTTGCAGAACCTCGAGACCGCGTTGCAAATCAAGCACAGCCCCACGCCCGAAGGCCCCGGCAAAGCCAAGGCCGCCGCCGAGTTGCTCGGCCCCGGCGTCGGTCCCAAGGCCGGGACGAAGAAAGACGGCCGGGATGTTTTCCAGGAGTTCGAGAAGCTGCCGAACAAAGGTTCCTGACGGGGTTCCCATTCACTTCATCGCCTGCCAGATTTTCCAGTCCATGAAATCACTTCGCTCCACTGCCAGCCTCGCTACCAACCAGACGCCACGCCACGCGCCTTCTCCCTTCCTCGGAGGAGGGGAGAAGGTGGCCGCAGGCCGGATGAGGGGTGGGGCCACTTGCGCCGACGCACAGAACCCCTCACCCCAACCCTCTCCCCTCCTCCGAGGAAGGGAGAGGGAGGAGGAGCGCGTTGTGGTTCATGGCGGGCGACGCATTGCTTCGCGCGCGTCTTCGTTCGCACACTTCTGCGGCGTGAACGCCGCGCTCCTGCTCACGGTGTGCGTCCTCGCAGCCGTTGCGCCCGCCCACGCCCAGCAACCCGCGGCGCTCGACGCCAAGGTGCTCAAGCAATACGAGTCCATTCTCACTCACAAGTTCTCGCGCGAGCTGACGGACATCTTCAGCGCGCTCGAAAAGGCCGAGCGCACCGACCCCGCGTCGCAGACCGCGAGCGACCGGTTCTTCTACCTCTTCCGCACCGGCGATTGGGCGAAGGTCCGCGCCGAGCTGGGCGTGATGCCGCCGGAGTTGGCGCGCAAGGTTTACGACAAGATGCTCGGCGACCTCACCGAGAAGCAAAAGCCCAACGTCCGCCTCGATGACGTGCTCGGTCTCGCCGACGCCGTGCCGGGCGAACTGACCGGCGATAACCTCCGCAAGCTCGGCCAGCTCTTGAGCCTCGCCGTGCCTGCGAACGAGAGCTACTGGATTGCCGACCGCCTCGCGAAGGGAACGGCCAAACTCGGCGGCAGCGACCCGGCCAAGCGCTTGCTCGCCGGGCGTGTGTTGCTCGCTGGCGGCTTCAAGGAATTAGCGCGCACTTACCTGCCGTCGCTCGCGCAGGTGGAGCAGTTGGCCGACGAGGGTTTGCGCAACGAGCTGACGGCTTTCCTCGCGTCGCAGCAGGAGACCGAGGCCACGCAGCGCGCGCAGGTGCAGAAGATTTGGGACGAGAACCTCCGCATCCTCACGCTCACCAAGGTCAACGACTGGGAGAAAACCAAGGCCGGCGCGGCGCTCGCGCGCGTCATGATGCAAATCCCGCCGGGCACGCTCGGGCCGGTCTTCGCGGACATGGTGAAGAGCCAGCCCGAGAGCGCGGTGCGGCTCGTCAGCGGTTTCGGGCGCAAGCTCCAGAGCGAGATTCGCGGCGAGCCAGCCGTGCGAACGGAGAACCTGAAGGCGCAGACTTCCGTTGCCACGATGCTCGGCGAGAACGCGGACCTGCGCGCGCAGCCTTGGAATCAGCTGGCGCAGATGATGGCCGAGCACTGGTTGGTCGAGGCGGAAAACACGTTCACGCAGAAGACATCGCCCTCCAGCTCGAAGCCGAAGCTGGTCGCGCCCGAGGACTTGTTGGCGAACGCGCCGTCGGGCAAGTGGTCCGCTGCGTTGCCCGCGAGCCTGCGCGAGCGGCTTGATGTGGGGCTTTCCAAAATCATTCTCGCCAGCGCGAACTTCGACTCTGCCGCCGAGCGCATCGTGGAGATTGGCAAGCGTTCGCCGGGCGCAGGCGTGGCGCTCGCCGAGGACTTCCTCACCGTCTGGGCGCAGACGCACAACCCAACGCTCTCCGAGGCGATGCGGAGGAAATACTCGTTGCCCGACGACGCGCGGATTCCCGTCACGCCCATCATGATGGAGAAGAACATCCAGAGCCTGGCGCGGATGATGGCGCTGTTTCGCCAAGCGGGCATTGCGCCGAAGGACTATCAGAAAGTCGTCGCCGCCTTCGACCTCGCCTACAGCAACGCCGAGGCTTATCGCACGACGCACATCGAGAAGGTGTTCGGCCCGCTGGCGAAGATGGACGAGCAACTCTTCTTCCTCATCCTCTCGCGTATGCACGCGAACCTCACCGAGCGCTGGCGCAAGATGGACGTGCAGAAAGCCGGTCTCACCCGCCGCAACGAAACGCAGACGCTCGAGATGGTGCGCGCGGGCTACGCAGGGGCGCTCCAGATGATTGATGACTGGCTCACCGGCCACGCTGAGGGCTCACGCGCGCTCACGCTCGGCGGCACGTTGCTCATGGACTGGGGCGACTTCGAGTATTTCCAGGAGTTGGTCTCCGGCGATGCGAAGAAGCGGATGGTCGGCTACAAGGAGAAGAACTTGCAGGCGCAGGATTATTTCCAGCGCGGCACGGCGGCTTACGCGAAGGAAGTCGCGAAGCTCGCGCCGGCTGAACACTCGATTGATGCGCACCTGGGTTGGTTCCACGGCCTCATCGGCATTGGCTCCGGCGGCCAACTCAACCTCTCGAAGGCGATGAACCGCGCGGCGTTGACGAAGATTCGCGAGAGCCTGCTGGCTTTGCCCGGCAAGGCGGCGCAGGTGCACCTGACGTTGTTCGCGAAGACGGTGAACGCGCGGCTCGCGGATGAGCGCGACCCGTTGCACGAGGATTTGAAATACCGCTACCTCGCCAGCGCGCTGGTCATCACGAAGGACAACCCGTTCACGTTGGGCGCGGAAAAGAAGGTCGGGTATTTCGACGAGCTGTTGAGCGAGCTGCGGCTCCAGACGCGCGTGGACGGGCCGAACACCGTGGGCCGCGACCAAGAGTTCGGCCTCATCGTGAGCCTCGTCCACACGGAGGCGATGGGCCGCGTCGGGCAGTTCGGCCAGTATCTCAGCAACGACCCCGGCGCGGGCCCGGGCAAGGCGCGGCGGAAGTCGCCGTTCGCGCGCAAGATGCGCGAGGCGCAGGGGCCGCGCGATGAGTTCGAGCTGAGTCTTATGGAGAGCCTCACGCCGTTCTTCGATGTGAAGTCCATCACCTTCGCCTCGACCGACGTGAAGCCGCGCGCGACCGCGCAGCCCGGCTGGGAGGAAACGGTCTTGGCCTATCTGCTCGTGCGCCCGAAGGACGCGAGCGTGGACAAGGTGCCGCCGGTGGAACTGGAGTTGAAGTTCGTGGACCTGACCGGCCCGGTGACCATTCCCGCGCAGTCGGCGGAGACGGTGATTAAGGTCGCGGCCAACGCACCGCCGCGCCCGGCGCAGAAGGTGGAGGTCACGCAGACGTTGGACACGCGGCAGTTCGGCATCAACGGCGCGCTGGTGCTCGAGGTCAAAGCCACCGCGACCGGGCTGGTGCCGGAGCTGAACGAGTTGCTCGACCTCGCCGCGCTCGCGAAGGCCGTGGGCATCCGCCAGACGAACGCGCACGAGGGTTTGCAGGTGAAGGAAATCAACACGTGGGGCGACCGCGTCGCGCCGCGCACCGAACGGCTGTGGACGCTCTCGCTCAACGGCGACGTGATTCGCGCGGCGGAGGGGCCGGTGGACTTCCATTTCCCGCTGCCGAAGACGACGGACGTCGTCGCCGTTTACCAGACCTACAAGGACATGGACCTCGCCACGCTCCCGCAGCCAACCGTGCGGCTCGGTCGCACGGTCGCTGCTGCGGCTGGCGGCGTGGTGCTGAAGCCGGCGCGGAATCCTTACCTGTGGCCGGGTGTCGGAGCTGGGGCTGCGCTGCTCGTCGTCGGGCTAATTTACCTGCTGGTTCGGCGCAGTGCGGACGACAGCGAAAAGCCGCTGCGCGCGCGCGATGTCTTCAAGATGCCCGCCGACGTGGATGGCTTCGCGGTGGTCGCGCTGCTGCGGCGCTTGCATGCGAGCCCGCTGGCCACGCTGCGCGAGCCGCAACGGCAGGAACTCCAGCAAGACCTCCAGCGCGTGCAACAGACGTGCTTCGGCAGCAACGGCAGCAAGATGACCGAGGCGGACCTGCGCGGCGTGGCGGAGAAGTGGCTGCGCGCAGCTTGTTAATCTCAACCCCTTCAGAACCGAACTCACATTTGATGCAAACCACCCAACCCTCCCCCAACCCCGCTGCTGCCAAGACCGCCGAGCAATTTGCCGGCGGCGTCCGCGAGCGCGTCGGCAAAATCGTCGTCGGCCAGGATGTCGTTGTTGAGCGCGTGATGATTGCGCTGCTCACGGGCGGTCACCTGCTGCTGCAAGGGCTGCCCGGCCTCGCGAAGACGCTCCTCGTCAACGCCGTCGCGAAGGCCATTCACCTCGACTTCAAACGCGTGCAGTTCACCGTGGACATGCTCCCGTCCGACATCATCGGCTCGGAAATCATCGACCAGAAGAGCGGCGACTTCCGCATCCACCGCGGCCCGGTCTTCACCAACCTGCTGCTTGCCGACGAAATCAACCGCGCCGCGCCCAAGGTGCAGGGCGCGATGCTCGAGGCGATGCAGGAGCGCAAGGTCACCATCGGCGGGCAGAACCTGAAGCTGCCCACGCCGTTCCTGGTCATCGCGACGCAGAACCCGGTCGAGCAGTCCGGCACGTTCGAGCTGCCCGAGGCGCAGCTCGACCGCTTCATGCTGCTGCACCGGCTCGGCTATCCGGGCCGCGACGACGAGCAGATGATTCTCCAGCGCCAGCTCGGCATGGGCTTGCGGCGCGAGGACGGCGGCGCAGTCCCGCGCTCGGCCTTCGACATGATTGAGGACAACCCTGGCGCGTCCGTGGAAGACCTCGTCACCGCGATGGAAGCCGTGCAGGCCGTCCACGTCAGCGAAGTCATCGTGAAGCACTGCGTCGAGCTGGTCCGCCGCACGCGCGAATCCAAGCTGCTCGACTTCGGTTGCAGCCCGCGCGCCGGCCTCGCGCTGGTCAACGCCTCGCGTGCCCGCGCCGTCATCCACGGCCGCGACTTCGTGACGCCGGAGGATTTGTTCGACCTCGCCGAGGACGTAGTGCTCCACCGCATCCGCGTGAGCTACGAGGCATCCGCCGCCGGCCACACGGGCAAGCAGGTGCTCGAAGGAATTCTCGGCACCCTCGGCTGATTTCCGTTCATGCAGCGCAAGGTTCAACTCAGTTCCGAGCCGGTGGACGCCCGGCAGTTCGAGGTCGCGGTGAAGCACCTCGCGAATAGCCTCAACTTCGGCCAGGAGGAATCCGTTTTCCACGGCAGCGGGCTGGAGTTCGCGCAGTCGCGGCTCTACGTGGCGGGCGACCCGGTGAAGGCCATTGACTGGAAGGTCTCGGCGCGCGTCGGCAAGCTCTTCATCAAGGAGTATCAGGAGCCGAAGCAGATGCCGCTCTACCTGCTACTCGACACCTCGGCGTCCATGTGCGTCACGTCGCAGCCCATGAGTAAATACGCGTGGGCCGTGCAAATCGCCACGGGCATCGCGCTCGCGGCGCAGGGGAACGTCACGCCCGTCGGCCTGCTCGGCTGCGGCGCGCGAGAACTGCACGTGCGCCCGACGCTCTCGCGCAACGTCGTGATGGAATGGTCGCACCAGCTCCGCCATCATGATTTCCTCGAAGACACCTCGCTCGCCGCCCGCGCCCGCGAGGTCGCGCCGTCCTTGAAGCGCCGCACGATGGTCATCGTGTTGAGCGACCTGCACGACCCCGAGGCGTTTCCCGCGTTGCAAGTGCTCGCGCAGGAGCACGACGTTATCGTGCTGCACCTGCAAGACCCGGCGGAGTTGGGCGTGCGCGGCGCGGGTTTGTTTCGCGGCGTCGAGGCTGAATCGGGCCGCGCGTTCATCGGCCACGGGCGGCGCGCGTGGGTGGACGCGGAAGGCTGGAAGAGCGAGTTGACCCGCTTCGGCATTGATTATCTGCACCTGCCGACGGACGAGCCGATTCTCGACAAGCTCCGGCATTTCCTCGGGCGACGCGGCTTCGGGAGCAAGGTGAGGTGACGCGATGAACCCAGCATTCTCTCAACGCCTCACCCGCCCCGCGCTCCTCGCGCTCTGCACGGTCGTGTTGCTCGCCGTTTGTTTCTGGCCGCGCGACGGGCGGGACTCGCTCAACGTCCCGCTGGGCGTGGAACAGGCGGCCATTGTGACCTACAGCGGGCCGCCCATCGCGGTGATGCCTTACAAGTGGGGCGTGGCGGTGAACGTGCGCATCGCGCGCGTCACCGAGCAGCCCGGCACGCGCATCTACGACGTGCGCTACCTCGTGAACCGCGCCGGCACGTTCGACCTGAAGGACTACCTCACGGCGGAGGACGGCGGACGCCTCGATGGCCTGCCGTCGTTCAAGTTCCACGGCGACCCGAAGCTCTCGAAGCACCTCGACGCGCGCATCCAGGAGACCGAAGCCGCTGGCGTGAGCGTGGGCGGCTACTACTACCTCACGCTCGCCGCGCTGGGCGTGCTGTGGGTTGTGTGGCTGCTGCTGCTCATCTTCTACGGTCGCGCCAAGCCCGCCCCGCCCGCCGTCACGCCACCTGAGCCGACGCTGGCGGAACAGTTGCGCGCGCTCCTCGCCCGCCTCGACGCCGGCACGCTCGACGCCGCCGCGAAGGCCCAGCTCGAAATGCTCCTCCTCCGCCGCTGGCGCGAAGACCTCGCCGTGGCCGACGCCCCCATGCACCGCGCGCTCGACACCATCGCCCGCGACGCGAAGACCAGCCAACCATTGCGCCAGTTGCAACACTGGCTGCATCACCCCGCCTCGGCGGTGCGGCGGGAGGAGATTGCGGCTGTTATCAGGCCCTACACGGACAGCGCGGAGGTGCGGCTGTGAAAGAGTATTCAGTATTCAGCATTCAGTTGCCCGAGCGCGACCTGCTGACCACCGCCCCCCGAACGCTGAACACTGAACACTGATTACTTCCCCAATGACCTTCCTCCACCCCCAATGGCTCGCGCTCCTCGCGCTCCCGGTGTGCCTCGCCTTCTGGGAATGGGTCCGGCGCGGCCAACCTATCGCGCTGCCCTTCGACCACGGCCAGCAGCGACGCGGGCGGGTGTTGCACTTCCTCGTGCTGTGCGCCAACTGCCTGCCCGCCGGCTTGCTCGCGCTGGCGATTCTCTTCCTCGCGCACCCCATCACCTTCACGCCGCCGGAAGTGGAGCGGAAGCTCACCAACATCCAAATCCTCCTCGATACCTCCGGCAGCATGGCCGAGAACCACGGCTCGCAAGCCAACGGTCGCCACCGCCGCTTCGACTCGGCGATGGACGCCATCGAGAAGTTCATCAACGCCCGCAAAGGCGACGCCTACGGCCTGACCATCTTCTCGCGCCACTTCATCCACTGGGTGCCGCTCACGCTCGACACGCAATCCATCATGCTCGCACGGCCCTTCATCCAGCCGGACAACCCGCGCCTCGACCCACCCACGATGGTCCGCAAGGGCCTGCCCGTCGCACTCTGGGGCATCACCTACATCGGCAAGGCGCTCTACGGCGTCGCCGACCTGCTCGCCGCGCGGCCCAGCGGCGACCGCATGGTCATCCTGCTCACCGACGGCGAAAGCAGCGACATCAAGTCCCCGAAAGACCTAGCCGTCATCTCCGCGTTGCGCGCGCAGAACATCACCGTCTTCGCCATCATGCTCTCGGAAGAGCAGATTGAACCCGCGCTGGTCGGCATTGCGCGCGCGACCGGCGGCGATGTCTTCAACGCCGCGACGCCCGAGGCGCTGCACACCGTTTTCCGGAGCATTGATGCGATGAAGAAAGGCGTCGTGCTGGAGAAGCAACCCCGCGTCGCCGACCACTTCGACCCCTTCTTCGCCCCCGCCCTCGCCCTGCTCGCCCTGAGCGTGCTAGCCCTCTTCGGCCTGCGCTTCACGCCCTGGTGAGCCACGCGCTGAGGGGGCGTGAGGTCGGCAGCGCGCTTGCGTGGCACCTGGTTCGGGGAAATACTTGAAACATCGTTTCAACCGGGCGCGTCGAAGACATGGCCAAAAAATGACCACCGTGAAATCCATCGTGTCGAAGCTGGTGCTGGCGTGCGCCGCCGGCGGTTTGTCGCTGTCCGCGACGGCGCAGAGTCAGCCCGACGGCGTCGCGTTCTTCGAGAAGAAGATTCGTCCGCTGCTGGCCGAGCATTGCTACGAGTGTCATAGCGTGGAAAAAAAGACCAAGGGCGGGCTGGCGCTCGACTCGCGCGAGGGTTGGCAGAAGGGCGGCGATTCCGGCATGACGCTCGTGCCCGGCGATGTCGAGGCTTCGCTGCTCATCAAGGCGGTGCGTTACAAGGACAAGCAGTTCCAGATGCCGCCGAAGCGGAAGCTCTCGGACTCCCAAATCGCCGACTTCGAGGCGTGGGTGAAGATGGGCGCGCCGGACCCGCGCACGGGCGGCGCGGTGGCGGCGAAGAAGGAAATAAGCATCGCTGAGGGCCGCAAACACTGGGCTTACCAGCTCCCGAAGAAGCCCGCGCTGCCCCCCGCGAAGGACGCCGCTTGGCCGCGCTCGGATGCCGACCGGTTCCTCCTCGCGAAGTTGGAGGAGAAGAACCTCCGCCCCGCGCCCGACGCCGACCCGGTCACGCTCGTGCGCCGCCTCTACTTCGACCTCATCGGTCTGCCGCCGACGCCGGAGCAGATAGACGCGTTCGTTCGCGACCACCAATCGGCAATCGGCAATCGGCAGTCGGCAATCACCAAGCTCGTGGACTCCCTCCTCGTCTCCCCGCACTTCGGCGAACGCTGGGGCCGCCACTGGCTGGACGTGGTGCGTTACGCGGAATCCGTCACGCTGCGCGGCTTCGTGATGAAGGAGGCCTGGCGCTACCGCGATTACGTCATCGCCAGCTTCAACGCGGACAAGCCCTACGACCGTTTCCTCCGCGAGCAGGTCGCCGGCGATTTGCATCCACACCAGAACGTCCCGCAGCGCCAACAGCAGCTCGTGGCCACGACCTTCCTCACGCTCGGGAACACGAACTTCGAGGAGCAGGAGAAGAAGCAGCTCGACATGGATGTGGTGGACGAGCAGCTCGACACCATCGGCAAGGCCTTCCTCGGCCAGACCATCGGCTGCGCCCGTTGCCACGACCACAAGTTTGACCCCATCCCCACGCGCGATTACTACGCGCTCGCGGGCATCCTCAAGAGCAGCAAGACTCTCGAACACTCGAACGTGAGCAAGTGGCTGGAGTTCCCGCTGCCCATGCCGCCCGGCGAGGACAAGGAGTTCACCGCGAACGACAAGGCCATCGCGCAATTGCAGGCCAAAATCAAAGCGGCCAAGGAATCGGCCAACGTCGCCGTCGCGAAGCAGGCCACGCTCCCCAGCGGCGCGCTTGATGCGAAGGTGCTCGCCGGTGTGTTGGTTGACGATGAGCAGGCGAAGAAGGTCGGCATGTGGACCGGCTCGCGCTCGACGAAGACCTTCATCGGCGAGGGCTACTTGCACGACCTGAACGAGGGCAAAGGCTCCAAGACCATCACCTTCCAACCCGAGAGTTTGAAGGCTGGCAAATACGATGTCCGTCTCGCCTACAGCCCCGGTCGCGGTCGCTCTCAAAACACGCCCGTCACGGTCTTCAACGCGGACGGCGAGAAAACGATTCGCGTGGACCAGAGCGTCGAGCCGCCCATCGAAGGCCGCTTCGTTTCGCTCGGGCAATTCCGCTTCGAGCAGAACGGCGCGGGCTTTGTCATCGTCGGCACCGAAGGCACGAAGGGCCACGTGACGGCGGACGCCGTGCAATTCCTGCCCGTGGAAATGCTCGCCGAGGCTGCGACCGCGACCACCGCCACGACCGACGCCGGCAAGAAAGCCGCCGCCAAGCCCGACGCCTCCGAGTTGGTGCGGAAGCTGGAAGCTGAGTTGAAGAAACTCGAAGCCGCCGGCTCCAAGCGCCCGATGTTCATGTCCGTGAAGGAGGAGAACCCGGCCGACACGCAAATCCACGTGCGCGGCAGCGTGCAAAACCTCGGCGCGAAAGTCCCGCGCGGCTTCCTGCAAGTCGCCAACCACGGCCCCGCGCCGAAGATTCCCGAGAAGGAAAGCGGCCGCCGTGAACTCGGCGACTGGCTCGCCAGCCGCGACAACCCGCTCACCGCCCGCGTCTTCGTGAACCGCGCGTGGACGTGGCTCTTCGGCACCGGCCTCGTGCGCAGCCCGGACAACTTCGGCACCACGGGCGACGCGCCGACGCATCCCGAGTTGCTCGACCACCTTGCCGTGCGCTTCATGGACGAGGGATGGTCCGTGAAGAAACTCGTGCGTGAAATGGTTTTGAGCCGGGCCTATCAGCAGGCTTCCGTCGGCTTGGCCGGCCCCCAGCTCGCCGCTGGTCTGGCGGCTGACCCCGAGAACAAACTTCTCTGGCACGCGAACCGCCGGAAGCTCGACGCCGAGTCCATCCGCGACACCGTCCTGCAAATCAGCGGCCAGCTCGACCTCGCGCAGGGTGGCCCGCTCCTCAAGGCCGGCACCAGCGCCGACTACAACTACAAGCACACCGACACGCGCCGCAGCGTTTACTCGCCCGTGCTGCGCAACTCGCTGCCCGAGCTGTTCGAGGCGTTCGACTTCGCGGACCCCAGCCTCGTCGTGGGCAAGCGCAGCGACAGCACGGTCGCCCCGCAGGCGCTGTTCATGATGAACCACCCGTGGGTCATGGAGCAGTCGCAGTCCGCCGCGCAGAAGCTGCTGGCCGGAAAGCTGGCTGATGACCGCGAGCGCGTCGCCCACGCCTACCGCCTCGTCTTGGGCCGCCCGCCAACGGACGGTGAAGTCACACTCGCTCTTAAATTTCTCCCGGTCGAATCTGCCGCGAGCGAGTCTGCAAAACGCGCCGAGGCATGGGGCCGCTTCTACCAGGCGCTCTTTGCCTCGGTGGATTTCCGTTACTTGAACTGAACCGTCCCGCTGGTAAGCTTCGTCGAAGCCACATTGACATGAACGCCCCGCTCTTCACCCGCCGCCACGCGCTGCAATCCCTCGCCTGTGGCTTCGGCTCGCTCGCCTTTGCCGGCATGACCGCCCAGCGCGCGCAGGCCGCCGCGAACCCCCTCGCACCGCGCACGCCGCACCACGAGCCGCGCGCCAAGAGCGTCATCTTCCTCTTCATGCAGGGCGGCGTGAGCCACGTGGACTCCTTCGACTACAAGCCCATCCTCACCGAGCGCGACACCCAGCTCATGCCGTTCAACGACGCGCGCAAAATCGCCAACTCCGGCAAGCGCGAGGAATCCACCCAACGCGTGATGAAGCCCCTCTGGAACTTCGCGCAGCACGGCCAGACCGGCCGCTGGGGCAGCCAGCTCTTCCCCGAGATGTGCCGCCACATGGACGATCTCACGTTCATCCACTCGATGCACACCGAAGGCATCGCGCACGGCCCCGCCACCCTCTTCCTGCACTGCGGCGCGACGCAATTCATTCGCCCCAGCATGGGCTCGTGGGTCAGCTACGGCCTCGGCGCAGCCAACGATAATTTGCCCGCCTTCGTCACCCTCAGCCCCAGCGCCGGCAACGGCGGCCCGCGCAACTTCGGCAACGCCTTCCTCCCGCCCGTCTTCCAAGGCACCGGCATCGGCAAGGCCGGCACGCCCATCATCGACGCTACCATCCGCAACCTGACCAACCCGAAACTCTCCCCCGCCGAGCAGCGCCGAAACTTCGACTTCCTCCAAGAGCTGAACGCCGAGCAGATCAAGAAATCCCCCGGCGACGCTGAGCTGGAAGCCGTCATCGCCAGCTACGAACTCGCCTGGCGCATGCAGAACAACGCGCCCGACACCCTCGACCTCAGCAAGGAAACCGCCGCCACCAAGGCGCTCTACGGCATCGGCGACGCCAAGACCGACAACTTCGGCCGCCAATGCCTCATGGCCCGCCGCCTCGTCGAGTCCGGCGTGCGTTACATCCAGGTCACCTACGGCGACAACACCGCGAACCCCGCTTGGGACCAGCACTCGAACATGCCCAAGCACAAGGACCACGCGCTCGCCGTGGACAAGCCCATCGCCGGTCTGTTAGAAGACCTGAAGGCGCGCGGCTTGCTGGAAGACACCATCGTCTGGTGGGGCGGCGAGTTTGGCCGCACGCCTTACGCGGAGAAGAACGGCACGGGCCGCGACCACAACGCCGGCGGCTTCACCGTCTGGCTCGCGGGTGGCGGCTTCAAGCCCGGCACCAGCTTCGGCGCGACCGACGAGTGGGGCCACCTCGCGGTCGAGAACAAAGTCCACATGCACGACCTGCACGCGACGATTCTCCACCAGCTCGGCCTCGACCACGAGAAGCTCACCTACCGCTTCGACGGCCGCGACTACCGCCTCACCGACGTGCATGGGCACGTGGTGAAGGAAGTGCTCGCGTAGCCGCCGAGTCACTCAAGGAATCCGCCTTCTCACTTCGGCGGCTATCAGCTGCCAATCGTTTCGCTCGACTGTCGCCGCAGAAACTTCGATTCACGCACCTCACGCGCGGACGTTCATGCTCGCGCGCATGAAAACAAGTCGTTCGGCTCAAACTCCATCGTCCTCCCGCTTCCACCTGCCGCTCATGGCGTTGCTGGCAGTCGCCGCGCTTCTTGCCGTCGGCTGCCACGCGCTGGACCACAGCAACACACGGAAGCGGCACAACTCCAGCCTCGTGGATTATCTCTACCCGCGCGGCAATCACACCCAGCCCACCAAGCCCTCGGTGCCCACGCTCACGCTGCCGTTGAAGGTCGGCATCGCGTGGGTGCCGGAGTCCACCGGCAGCCGGGACCAGCATCGCCGGCAGGATCCGGTGCTGACCGAGGCGCGGCGTAAGGAGCTGGCCGAGGCGGTCATCCCGCACTTCAAGAAATACCCGTTCATCAGCTCCATCCAGACTATCCCCACCGCCTATCTGACGCCGGGCGGCGGGTTTGAAAACCTGGAGCAACTCAAGGCGTTGCTGGGCGTGGACGTGGTTGTGCTGCTGTCCTTCGACCAGTTGCAGACTTCGGACAGCACGGAGCTGTCGGTGCTCTACTGGACCATCGTGGGGGCCTACGTGATTCCCGCCGAGGCGAACCGCACGCACACGATGGTGGACGCCGCGGTGTTCGACGTCGCCAGCCGGCAGATGCTCTTCCGCGCGCCGGGCACGAGCAAGTCCGAGGGCCTCGCGACGCCCATCCGCACGGGTGACCGCCTGCGCGTGAAGAGCGACCAGGGCTTCTCGCAGGCGGCGACGAACATGGTGGCGAACTTGCAGTTGGAGCTGGTCACGTTTCAGCAGCGCATCAAGGAGAAGCCCGAGACCGTCCGCATCGTGCGATCGAAGGGCTACACGGGTGGCGGTGCGTTCGGCTGGGAGCACGCGGGGATGTTGGGCAGCGTGGTTTTGCTCGGAATGCTGCTGCAACGGCCGCGCAAGTAATGGCGGCGACTGTGAACCACTAACTTGCACTGACATGCACTAATGAGGCTTACGCCATGCAATGACGGAGCGCGGGCTTCAGCCCGCTTCCGCGTCCGAGATACGGTGGTGCAGCGAATACGCAGCCGACTTGTAGTTCGCACGTTGAAGCGGCGTGAACGCCGCGCTCCGCTCGCGCGCAACGCGGCGGCGGGAATCTGCCGGCACGGCGTTGGTGGTCTGGTGTTGCTCGCATTACTGGCGACTGTTCATCCGGAATTCCATGCGTGGTGCTTGCTGGATCGGGACGCGCTGGCGGCGGGAGAGGGGTGGCGGTTGTGGACGAGTCATCTCGCGCACTTTTCGTTGGAACACTTGCTCGTGGATGCTCTGATTTTTGCGCTGCTGGCTGCTGCGTTGCGTCGTGCGGGTGGGCGTTTGATTGGGCGTGGGCTGCTTATCGGCGGGGCGGTTTTGAGCGTGAGTCTGTTGCTCTGCGATAGTTCGCTGGCGCGCTACGGCGGACTTTCTGGTTTCAACGCGCTGTTGCTGGGCTGGCTCGCGGTGCGTTGGCTGCGAGCGGGTGGACGGCAGCAAATGTTCGGAGCGCTGCTGCTGGCGGGTGCGATTGGGAAGTTCGCGTTCGACTCGGTGGGCTTGAGCGCGCCGAGCGTGGCGTTTGATTTCGACGTTGTGCCAAGCCACTTGAGCCACTGGCTGGGCGTGTTCTGGGGAGTGGTTTTGGCCTGTGCCGATCAGCTGAAGAACACCTTCTCCGCCGTGCGGCGGAGCATCCAGTCGCGGTCGGTGGCGGAGAGGAAGTCGAGGCGGTCGCGGATGAGGGCGACGGAGTCGGCGTAGGTGTGGCCGGGGCGGAGTTGGTAGGGAC
Source organism: Verrucomicrobiales bacterium (assembly GCA_005791875.1). Lineage (GTDB taxonomy): Bacteria > Verrucomicrobiota > Verrucomicrobiia > Limisphaerales > SXTU01 > SXTU01. The sequence goes on along the minus strand of SXTU01000291.1, from coordinate 30,240 downwards.
AGTCGGTGGCCCACATGAGGCGTTGGGGGCCGAAGGTGTCGCGGAGGCGGCGAATCATCGGGCCGAAATCAAGGTAGGGGGCGCGCTTCTGGCCGAACGCGTAGAACGCGGATGCTTTTACATGGACATGCGGGAACTTCGCCAGCGCGCAGAGGGCGGCGATGTCGGCTTCGAGGAATTCGCCGCTCACGCCGATGCGGGCGAAGTGGTCGAGCACCACGCGGGTGCGCGGGAACTTCGCGCACATCGCGGCGATGCCGGGGAGCGCGTTGGGGCCGATGAGCGGGCAGAGGGCGAGGCCGTCGTCGCCGGCGCACTTCCACATTTCCGCCATGCCGGGCGAGCCGAGCCATGCGTCCACGGTTTGCGCGCCAGGGTTGATGCGGAAGCCGCGCACGCCTTGCTTCGCCAAGTCGCGCATCGCGTCCTGCGGGCGCGCGGCCTTGTCATCCACGATGCCCACGCCCGCGAAGACGCCGGGGAAGCGGCGCATGGTGTCGGTCATGTAGCGGTTGTCGAAGCGGTAGAAACTCATCTGGATGAGCAAGGTGCGCGTGACGCCGTGCGGGCGCGAGAGGGCGAGGAATTCCTCTGCCGTGAAGCTTGGGGGCTGCATCGAGGATGGCTGGTAGCCCGGCGCGAGCGGGAAGGCGGCGGTGTCGGGTGTCCAGACGTGGACATGGGCGTCAATGAAGCCCCGGTTCAAGGAACCGTCGGGCGTCGCACAACCCGCCAACGCACCGGAGGTTAGGGCGGTGGAGGAGGCGAGAAACTCACGGCGGGACTGGATGCTCGGCAGATTTTTCATGGCTGGTGCGGTCAGGCTAGGAGTCGGGGCTGGCGACTGTCAACGCACGCTTCCGAGAGCGGGAATTCGCGTTGCCACTACCGCGCACGCTCCCTAAAATAAGCACCGCATGAAACATCAGCTCGAGTTCGAGAAGCCCATCTTCGAGTTGCAGCGCAAGCTCGACGAGCTAAAGAAGCATCCGGAGAAGCATTCCATCGGCATCAACCTCGACGAGGAGGTTCAGCAGATGGAGCGGAAGATGGAGGAGACGCGGCGGCAGATTTACCTGAACCTCACGCCGTGGCAGCGGGTGATGCTCGCGCGCCATCCCAAGCGGCCTTACACGCTGGACTATTTCCGCACGGTCTTCACGGACTTCTCCGAGCTGCACGGCGACCGGCTTTACTCGGACGACCGCGCGATGGTCTGCGGTTTCGCCAAGCTGGCGGGACGCCCCGTCATGGTCATTGGCACGCAGAAGGGGCGCGACACGAAGGAAAACATCCTGCGCAACTTCGGCTCCGCGCACCCCGAGGGCTACCGCAAGGCGCTCAGGCTTATGCGGCTGGCGGACAAGTTCGGCATGCCCATCATCACGTTGATTGACACGGCGGGCGCGTATCCCGGCATCGGCGCGGAGGAGCGGCACATCGCCGAGGCCATCGCGGTGAACCTGCGCGAGATGACGTTGCTGGAAGTCCCCATCATCGCCGTGGTTATCGGCGAAGGCGGCTCCGGCGGGGCGCTGGGCATCGGCGTGGCGGACCGGGTTTTGATTTTGGAGAACGCGTATTACTCGGTCATCAGCCCGGAAGGTTGCGCGGCGATTCTGTGGAAGGATCGCGCCGCCGCACCGAAGGCCGCCGAGGCGCTGAAGATCACGGCCACGGACTTGCTCGAACTCGGCCTCGTGGACGAAATCGTTCCCGAGCCTATGGGTGGCGCTCACAACGATCCCGCGGCGACCGCCGCGACCGTCCAGAAGCGCTTGCTCAAAAACCTCGCGCAACTGGACGCGCTCTCGGTCAGCGAGCGGTTGCGGCAGCGCTACGGGAAGTTCCGGCACTTCGGCCACTTCAACGAGACGCCCGCAGCGCTGGGTGGGACGACGTTGGAGGCTCAACCCGCATAGGCCCAAGCCCGGGGCTGGCCGCCAGGCGCGGCATTCCGCTTCCGTCCCGGCAATTGCTGCGTTAGTTTTCCGCCGTGAAATCGCAAGGCCAGACGCGCAACGACTACCCCCGGCCATCCCAGCGCCAAAATCGGCGGCTGGCTTTCGAGCAAAATTCCCGGGCAGTCCCGAATTTCGGAAGCGGCTCTCCGCAGTCTCAAATAACCTTCGCATGAAACCCAACCGCGTCCGCCTCTTCATCAAACCCTATTGCCCGTGGTGCTCGAAGGCCGAGGCTTGGCTCGACGCGCGGGGCGTGGAGTATGAGGTGCTCAACGTCATGGCCGACGACAAGGCTTACGACGAGATGGAGCGCCTCTCCGGCCAGACCTGCGCGCCCACCATCGAGGTGGATGGCAAGGTGCTCGGGGACTTCGGCCCGCCGGAGATTGAGAAGTGGTGGAAGAAGAATGGGTGGGAATGACCAATGTCCAATTCCCAATGACCAAAGAATGCCCAATGATCAGTGGACGGCTTGGGGCTCCCATTTGCGCTCGGACGCGGCGTGGTAGGGCGCGTCTATCCCCAGCCCGCCGCCGAACCGGACGAACGCCCAACCGGCGCGGTGAGGACACCGTGCCCTACCAGCATTGGTCATTCGGGCTTGGTCATTCATTGGACATTGAACATGGGTCATTGGTCATTTCCTGATTTCTCCGATGGAAACCCTCACTGCCCTGCCTCCCGCGCGCACGCGCCTGCCCGAGTGGCTGCGCCTCTCGCTGCCGACGAGCAGCGCGTTCACGAAGACGCGCGAGCTGCTTAACGACCTGCGCCTCCACACCGTCTGCGAGAGCGCCAAGTGCCCGAATCATTGGGAGTGCTGGAGCAAGGGCACGGCGACGTTCATGATCGCCGGCGACCGCTGCACGCGCGCGTGCGGGTTTTGTGCCGTCTCCACCGCCAGGCCGCTCGCGCTCGAAGCCGACGAGCCGCAGCGCGTGGCCGAGGCGACCAAGCGCATGGGTCTCAAGCACGTCGTCATCACGGCGGTGGCGCGCGATGACCTCTCGGACGGCGGCGCGGAGCATTTCCGGCAGACCATCGAGGCCACCCGCGCGGCGAACCCCGGCATCGTCATTGAGGTGCTGGTGCCGGACTTCCTCGACAAGGACGATGCCATCGAGTGCGTGCTCACGGCGAACCCGGAGATTTACAACCACAACCTCGAAACCGTCCGTCGCCTCACGCCGAGCGTGCGGCATCGTGCGACTTATGACCGTTCGCTCTCCGTGCTGGCTAAGGTGAAGGCGCGGCGGGCGGACATTTTCACAAAGTCCGGCATCATGCTCGGCCTCGGCGAGACGGAAGCGGAGGTGCTCACGGCGATGGAGGACTTGCGCCGCTCAGAGTGCGACATCCTCACGCTGGGCCAATACCTCCAGCCGACACTGAAGCATCTGCCGGTCGTGGAGTTTGTGCATCCGGAGAAGTTCGCAGAGCTGGGGGCGCGGGCGGAGGGGATGGGCTTTGTCCACGTCGCCAGCGGACCAATGGTGCGCAGCAGCTACCACGCGGAGGAATTCAGCCCGGGGAGTTGATAGTTGATAGAGGCGAGTGGCTGTCGGAAGCCATCAACTATCAACTCTCCCTCTATCAACTCCGCTGTCTCGCCTACTTCTTCCCAAAGAGGCTGCCGAAGAAGGACTGACCCTCGAGCTCCTTCTGCTTGACCTTGAGCTGGCCGAGGACGTTCTGCCAGTCGAGGAAGATCTTGTGCCACTGGTTTTCGAGGCCGCGCAGGGAGTTGTCGGCCAGCTCGCCCATGTAGCGGATGGAGGGGGCGTTGGTGAGCAGGGCCTGGACTTCCTCGCGCGGGGGAGCGCCGCCGCCCTCGATCTGGCTCATGAGCATCTGGAGGCCCTGGGCGATGTTGCTCTTGATCTCGAGGAACTGGTTTTCGTCCTCGGGGGTGAAGTTCTTCGAGCGGGCGAGGGACAGGTAGTGGTTGAACTGCTTCCAGCACCCGACGTGGGTTTCGAGTTCGAGAATGAGCTGGTCGAGTTTCTTTTTGCGCATAAGCAGCTTCCGGGGGGGCGATTTAGTGCGCGTCAACGGACGGGGGCAAGGAAAATCATGACGCCGCCGCCCTGCTCCTTGGCGGTGATCTTGAGGCCGCTGAAGTGGATGGACATCTCGGTCACGGGCAGGTTTGCCTCGCGGGCGCAGACCATCGCCTCCATCACCGTCTTGCCGATCTCGCGGACGTTTGCCTCGTCGAAGGAGCGCGGGAGCGTGGAGGTCAGGACGTTTCCGTGGCGGTCCACGGTGAAGCTGCCGCTGGGCAGGCGGTCAATCGCCGGCGCGTTCTTCTTCGAGGAAAAGAAATCTAGGAGGCCCATTGTGCTGCCATTTTTTTGAGGGTTTCCAAAATCTGGCCCGCTGTGCGTCCGCTCTGGAAGCCGGCGCAGAGAACCTTCTCGCCCTTGGGAGCGAGTCCCGTGCCGCGCTGCGTGCCGGTGGTGACGATCTGCTGGAGCGTGCCGGCCTTGATCTTTTCGCCGAGGTGGTTGAAGCGCTCGGCGGCGCGCGCGGCCCAGGCGGCGGTCTTGTCGGGCGCCTCGCAGGCGAAGTGCTCGAATTTCTTGCCCTTGCCCATCTCGGTGGTGAGCACGAACTCGACGCCCGGGCTGCGGCCCAGCTCCGCGAGCGGCGATGTGGCCTTGGCCTTCTCGCCGCCGGAGCCGGGGACTTCGCCGGCGGCCATCTCGTCGAGCATCTGCGCGGAGTCGAGCAGGAGGCCCTGGACGGAGTTCATGATGCGGCGCTCGCGCTTGGTGTCGGCGGGCAGGTGCTCAAAGGTGCCCGCGCGCCACGACATGATTTTCTTGAACGCGTCCTCGCCTTGAAGCTCGCCCATCTCGGCATCCATGAGGTCGCCGTTGAGCAGCCAGATTTTTCCGACAAAGGGTCCGTTGGTGAACTTGAGCGTCACGGAGCTTTGGGAAAGGCTTTCCATCTGCACGATGTCCGTGAGCGTCTTGCTCTGCACGCCACGGAAGCCGCCCGCCTCCTCGCGCGCCAGAAGCGACTCGACGCAGTCCACAAACATCTTGATGTCCTGCGAGGTTTTGGGCTTCTCCAGATACATGTCGATGCCCATCGCGTAGGCGCGGGTCCGATACTCGTCCTCGGTCACGCCCGTCATCACCATCGTGCGCAGACTAGGAAAGCGCCGCCGGACGATGGCCAGCACTTGGAAACCGTCTATGTTCGGCATTCGCAGGTCGGTGAGGAGAAGCGAATACGGCTCGGCCTCCAGCAGTGCGATGGCGTGCGCGCCGGAGGATGCGGTGCGCACGTCGGGCTTCGCCGGCAACGTGGACAGCAACTCCTTGCACAACTCCATGAATTGCTGCTCGTCGTCGAGGATGAGAATTTTGTTTTGTATGTGCATGGGCTTGAGTGTGCCCTTTTTGTTTGCCTCTTCAAGCGATTTGGGAGAATATTGGGCGTATTTCCGCGCGAAAATCAGCGTGAAATCACGGCCAAAACCGCATGTTGGACTCCATCAAAGGACTCTCAGCCGCGGGCGGGGGACCACCCGCCAGTGCAGCCACGCTGCCTTCGGACGCCGTGCCCGAGACCCTCGCGATCTCGCTCAAGTCCGTCCTCGACCGCCTGCCTGTCGGCCTCAAACCGCTCGCCACCCGCGCCGCCAGCCCGGACGAAAAAATAAACGTGCCAACGGCCAAGGTGCTTGCGCAGCTCGCCACAGGCGCGGTGCGTATCACGCTCGATGAACTCCGCGCCGCCGCGCCTGCCGGGTTGATCAGCCCCGGAGGCCAGGGCGACGCGCTCGTGGATTTGCCGTTGCCGGAAGTGCTGCGCGTCGCCGGGCCGCTGCTCAAGCGCAAGCCCGCGCAGAAGGCCGAGCCGGCGGCTGGAAGCTTCTTCGCCGGCCTCGGCCCCACACCCGCTGCGGCTCCGGCACCAGTGACGCCGCCCGCGCCCGTCGCTCCGCCGGCCTTCGCGCCCGCGCCGCCAGCGGCCCCGCCCTTCGCGCCCTCCTTTCATACCGCACCGGAAGCGACCAAGGGCGGCACCACCTTCACGACCTTTCAGCCCGCGTTCGCGCCGGTCGAGTCCGCCCCCGCTCCATCTGGACCGATTGCCGCCGGAGAGGCTCCCGCCTCAAGCGTCGTGCTCGTGAAGCTCTCCGTCCTCACCGTGGGCTGGCCGGAGAACGTCCGCAAGGAAGCCACCGACCTCGGCGATGTCTCGGTGGAGTTCCCGCGCGAGGAACTCGGCAACGCGATGAAGAGCGGCAAGGTGATTTTCACATGGGGCCAGTTGCGCGCATGGATGAAGCCCGGTGTCGGCCCCTCGGCGGTGGACAGCACATCGCTGCAACTCCCCCTGCGCGTGCTCGTGGAGGCCTTCATGTCGAACATGAGGAGCGGCGCGAAGTCTCCTGCCGCCGGCGGCGACAGTAGCTCGACCACGTTCGTGAACCGCGCCCCGGTCGCCTCGTTGACCATCCCGCCCCCCGCGCCTGCTGCGCCCGTGGCCGCCGACACCAAGCTCGGCGAGGCGCTCGGCAAGCCCGAGAAAACCCACTGGACGCCGGCGGAAATCATCCACGCCGTCATCGGCTTCCCCGGCGTCTTCGGCGCGATGCTCTCGTTGCAGGAAGGCCACCTCGCCGCCGCCGAGATGCAGGCCACGTTGCCGCCGGAGCTGCTCGCCTACGCGCTGCCCAAGCTCTTCTCCCTCACAGGCGAGCAGTCCCGCCAGATGAAGCTCGGCGATCCCACGATGATCTCGCTCGTCGCCGACGGCCACCACTGGGCCGTCTTCAAGCTCGAGAAAATCTTCTTCACAGTCATGGGCCGCAAAGGACACTTGCTTCCGCTGCCTCAGCTCCAGACCATCGCCACCGAAATCGCCCGCCAGCGCAAATAACCTATGTTTCACCACCAAGCCACCAAGGAACTGCAGGTCAAGATCGTCTATTACGGCCCCGCCAAGTCCGGCAAGACGACCAACCTCGAGTCCATCTACGGCAACGTCCAGACCGCCAACCCGGAGAGCAAGACCAAGATCGTCTCCCTGGCTACCAGCTCGGACCGCACGCTCTTCTTCGACTTCTTCCCGCTGGAGACAGTCACCATCAAGGGCTACAAGACCAAGTTCCAGCTCTACACAGTCCCCGGCCAGGTTATCTACAACACCACGCGCCAGCTCGTGCTGCGCGGCGTGGACGGCCTGGTCTTCGTCGCCGACTCCACCTACGAGAAGATGGAGGAGAACGTCGAAAGCCTGAAAAACATGGAGGACAACCTCAAGACGCTGAAGCTCAACCTGGCCGACATCCCCTACGTCCTCCAATACAACAAGCGCGACTCCGCCAACCCCGCGCCGGTCGAATACATGGACTTCCTCCTGAACAACCGCGACGTGCAGGTGCCGAGCTTCCCCGCCATCGCGCCCAAGTGCGAGGGCGTCTTCGAGACGCTCAACGCCATCACCGGCCTGCTGCTCAACAAGTATCTGAACAGCGGCAAGTGATGAAGCGGTCTGCTGGCGGCATTCCGCGTTCCGCGCCCCGCGTTCCCATGAAAGGTTTTCCACAGCTCACCACGGAGGACGTGCAGCAGCTCGACGTGCTGCTCAAGGATCTCGTGTCGCGCAGCGGCGTGCTGTCCGCCATGGTCGTCGAGAGCGCGGGCTACCTCATCCAGCGCGCCGGCGGCGAGCTGCCCGGTGACGTGCGCGAGTTCGCCAGCCTCGCCTCGAACGCCTTTAACGCAGCCCAGGCCATGTCGAAGCGGCTCAAGGAAAACTTCTTCACGCAGTTGCGCATCAGCGGCACCGGCTTCCACACGCTCATCCGCCACGTGGACGACACTTGCCTCCTCGTTGTGGTCTTCGACACGCAGATCGCCCCTGAAATCGTCGCGGACAAGGCGGTGCCAACAGTCATTAACCTCCACACGATGATGGAGCTTGCCCGCCAGCGCGCGCCCGGCGCCACGGTGGATTTCGCCGACTCCGACGCCGACAACGTGACGAAGTTCTTCCGTCGCACGCCGCCGCCGGAGTCATAGCGGCGCGCCCGCGCGTCACACCTGCTTGTGGCTGCCGTCGCAGAACGCGCCCGTCTTCGAGTGCTTGCACAGGCACCACGCCACCTGCTTCGCCTCCGTGATCTCCACCTTCGTCGGGCTGAACTCCGTGCCCTTGTGCGAGCCGTCGCAGAAGGGCTGGCTCTTCGAGAGGCCGCAGGAGCACCACCACCAGGTGCCGGGTTCGGCTTTTTGCACGAGGGGAGAACGCTGGGAGATGTTGGGCTGGCTCACTCCGCAAGCGTGCTGATTCCCGGCGTCGCAATCAACTTGGATTCCTGATCCATCTCACGCGAGCAAGCAAGCTGGTGCTGCCTCGAAATCGCCCCGCTGCCGGTTGAAACCCGCCGGGCCTCAGTCAATCCGGTAGAACACGAGCGTGTTCGGGCCGACGCCTGCCGACAGCTTGCCGTTCTCGACGAAGTTCGCGTCGGCCGTCTTCTCGCCCTGCTCGGTCTGGATGCTGATCTGATACTTGTCGCCCTCTTTCTTCCATGAGCCGGTGAAGAGAGTCGGCGGCTGCTTGGTGGGCGGCGGCGGCGGCACGGGGACTTGGAAGAGCTGGGTCATCAGGCTGGCGAAGCCGGGGAGCGGCTTCTGCGTGCCCTTCACATAGACCTTCTCGTCGGGCGTGGTGACGAGCAGGTAATCCGCCATGCGGAAGCGCAGCATGCCGCGCAGCCGGTTCTGGTTGGGGACCGTGAGCTTGGGATCGGCGCGGGCGTATTGCTTGACCGTGCTGTTGATGTCGAGCTGCCATTTGCCAACCATCAGCTCCTTGGCGTATTTCTCAGACTTGCCCGTCTTGAGGTAGGTGAGCAGGTCGGCGAGGTCCACCTCGCCCATCACCCGGCGGATCTCGGGGTGGTTGAGGATCGTCTCAGTGGTGGGATCCTTCAGGATGGCGGCGACATTCGTCTTGGCCGGCAGCAGCACGGAGTAGGTCTCGTTCGTGAAGGAGTTCTGCAATTCCCCGTTCTCTGCGAGCGACATGAACAGCGGGTATTCCGGGAGCCGCGACTGCAATTCCTTGTTGTGATACAGCAGCCCGAGCAGGTCCGCAGTCTCGGTGAACTTGGGCGACGCCGTCGTCACAGCCGCCGCCACGCGGTCGAACTTCGTGCTGCTGAGGTCGTCGCGCATCTTGTTGGCCATGCCCAGCCAGAACGGGTTGTCGCCCGGCGACTCCACCTGTTTGGTGACGTAGCCGACGTGATAGACATACGCGCTGCCCGCGATCAGATACACCACGGCGGCCACAATGCCCACGCACAGGCCGAGCTGGCTGTCCATGCGTTCCCAGCGGATCCGGATGTCGTCCTTCGCGCGGTATTTGTAGTAGTTGCCGATCTTGAGATACGCCGCCACCGCGATGCTGTTGAAGACCAGCATGACCGCCAGGAAGGCCAGCGGCGCGGCGAGCGACCAGATCACGATGGGGCTTTTCGACACCAGCTCAAGGCCCTTGCGAAAATACGGTGCGAGCGGTCCCGCCACGAAGAGCGCCACAATCACGCCCACCAGTGAAATGCTCATACGCAGCGCTCCGACTTGCCGCCCCAAAGCGCCGACTGTCACGAACAGAAACACCGCTAGAATCGAAATGGTCATGGCAGGGGATTATTGGCTGCCCAGATGAAAAGGCACGAAAAAAGTCGGGCCATGGGAGCCCCGCGTTGGCACTGAGCTTAAGAATCGAATGGCCACCACAGCGGCGGCGAGACCCCTGGCCCAACCTACAAACCCCGCTCGGGCCTGTAGCCTCCCCGCCATTGCCAAGCCGCCTGCCGCTGTTACGCTCGCGCCATGATTCCGTTCCTGATCCTCCTCGCAGTGGTGGTTGCCATCGTCATCATGGTCGGCCTGTGGGGCGTGGGCATTTACAACGGCCTCGTCGCGCTGCGCCAGGCCGTGAAGAACGCCTGGGCGCAGATTGACGTGCAGCTCAAGCGCCGCCACGACCTCATCCCGAACCTCGTCGAGACCGTCAAGGGCTACGCCACTCACGAGAAGGAGACCCTGGAGCGCGTCATCGCCGCCCGCGCCCGCGCCACCAGCGCCACGACGCCCGCCGACAAGATCAAGGCCGAGGGCGAAGTCAGCTCTGCGCTCGCGCGCCTGCTCGTCGTCTCCGAGGCGTATCCCGACCTGAAGGCGAACACGAACTTCACGTCGCTCCAAGGGGAGCTGACCGGCACGGAAGACCGCATCGCGTTCTCACGCCAGACCTACAACGACACGGTGACCAAGCTAAACACCGGCATCCAGACCTTCCCCGCCGTGCTGATCGCCGGGATGCTCGGCTTCAAGGAAGAGCCGTTCTTCGAGACGCCAGCGACCGAGAAGGATGCGCCGAAGGTGAAGTTCTGAGGCGGCGAACGCGTGTTGCGTGTTGCGTGTTTCATCGCCGGACGCCACGAACGCGAGCACGGAACACGCAGCACGCAGAACGGCCCACTGCAATCTTGCCGCCTGCGCCGTCCCCCCGCACTCTCCCGCCCATGATTCAGTTCATCCGCGACATCCACGCGGCCAAAAAAGCTCTAGGCCAGCCCGTCATCTCGTTCGAGTTCTTCCCGCCGAAGACCAACGAGGGCGAGAAGAACCTCTTCGAGAAACACATCCCGGAGCTGATGAAGCTCCGCCCTGACTTCTGCTCCGTGACCTACGGCGCGGGCGGCAGCACGCGGGAGAAGACCATCGGCATCGTGGACCGCATCCAGCGCGAGCACGGCCTCACCACGATGATGCACCTCACCTGCGTCAACGCGACGAAGGACGAACTCACTGCCGTCCTCGCCGAGGCCCGGCAGCGCGGCATCAAAAACATCCTCGCGCTGCGCGGCGACCCGCCCGCCGGTGGCGAGTTCAAGGCGACTCCCGGCGGCTTTGAGTATTCCCACCAGCTCGTCAGCTACCTGCGCGAACTCCGCGGTTTCGGCATCGGCACCGCCGGTTTCCCCGAAGGCCACATCGCGTGCGAGGAAGGCAAGCTCGTGGACTGGGACCGGCTCAAAGCCAAGATTGATTGCGGCGCGGACTTCGTCGTGACGCAGCTTTTCTTCGACAACGCCGACTTCTACGCCTTTCGCGATTACCTCTCGAAGAAAGGCGTCACCGTGCCGCTCGTGCCCGGCATCCTGCCCGCGTCGAGCGGCTCGCAGGTGAAGCGCTTCACCGCCCTCTGCGGCGCGCAACTGCCCGCGCTTTTCCTCGCCGGCCTCGACAAGTGCGGCGCGGACGACGCGGCCGCAACCGAGTTCGGCATTGAATACGCGACCGCGCAATGCGCCGACCTGCTCAAGAACGGGGCCGAAGGCATCCACTTCTACACGCTGAACAAGGCCCTCGCCACCAGGCGTATCCTCCAGAATCTCCACCTCGCGTAGCGCGGGCAGCCCTGCCCGCGCGTTCAGGAATCTTCCGCCCGTCGCATGACCCAAAGCGCCCTCTCCAACGAACTGCTCGCCCCGGAACTCACCGGCGACGCGCGCGAACTGCTGGAACAGCTCGGCGCACCGGAGGCGCTGCCCTCACTCTCCCTCGCCGCTTCCGCGCTGACGCTGGAAGCCGTTCGTGACGAGGCGACGCTCCGGCGCTTCCTCGCTGGCTATCGTGAGCAAGTCCTGCTGCCCGTGGAACTCCCCGCCATCCTCGCCGCGCACGGCCACGCGTGCCGGGGTGAACTCCGCGAACTTGTCGCCCTCGACCGCGCGCTCGGGGCGGACGCGCGGCTCCGCGAGTTCCGCGCCGCCAGTGCCGCCGTGGGCCGTCGCCAACTCAGCAAGCTCCGCCCGCTCCGCGACCAACGGCTCGTGCAGCGCTACCTGCGAGCGGTGGAGAACGGCGAGGCGCACGGCTGGCACACGTTGGTCTTCGGAGTGTTCCTTGCGCAGTATTCGCTGCCGCTGCGGCAAGGGTTGATCCTTTACGGACAGCGGACGGTGCGTGGATTTCTGGATTCGGCGGGAGCGACGTTGCGGCTGCCGGTGGCCGTGTGCGATGAAGTTTTCACCGAAGCCGCCGCACCCATGACCGGCGCGGTGAACGGCCTGCTCGCAAGCCAAGTCCCGGAGATGACCGTCGCGAAGTAGGTGACGAGTCTCTGCCTTTTTCCCACGCCCGAGACCAATCCCGCACGGAGGAGAAGTTAGAGACTCCTCACGTCGTCACCTACGCGGGCTGACGCGCCGCCTTCACCGCCGCGACGTAATCCGCCGCGAGCTTTCGCAGCGCAGGCCAGTCGTTCTTCGCCAGGATTTCCGCCGTGAGCAAGGTGCTGCCGACGCCCACGGCGGCGCAGCCGGCTTTGATGAACTCACCCGCATTCGCCAGCGTGGCGCCGCCGGTGGGGACGATGCGCAGGTGCGGCAGCGGCGCGCGGAAGGCGCGGACGCCTTTCGGGCCGTGGTTGTCGGCGGGGAAGAGTTTTACGAAGTCCGCGCCGGCCTCGTGCGCGAGCTGCGCCTCAGTGGGCGTGTAGGCGCCGAGCATGATGGGCCGGCCCGCCGCGTGCGCCAGCGGCACCAGCTCCGGCCGGCAGATGGGCGTGACGAAGAACTCCGCGCCCGCGGCGAGCGCGGACTGGAGCTGGAGCGCCGTCAGCACGGTGCCGACGCCGACGGTGGCGCGGTCGCCGAACTCCTTCACCACCGCCGCGACAACCTCGCAGGCGTTGGGCACGGTGAAGGTGATTTCCAGCGCGGTGAGGCCGCCGTCCACGAGCGCGGCGCAGAGCGGCAGCACCTGCTCCGGCCGCTGCGTGCGAACCACCGCGATGACGCCGGGGTGGGTGAGGAGGGCGGAGATTTCAGATTGGTTGCGCATGGGAGAATGACCAGTCCCCAATGTTCAATGACCAAAGAATGCCCAATGCTCCCTGGCCATGCGAAAACCACGAGTTTTCACAAGGTCAACGCCCAACGACGCCCTCCGGTTGGGCTTGGGCAATTGGTCATTCATTGGTCATTGGGTAATTGGTCATGCTTCCGATTCGCCTCCGCCAGCAGCGTGACGGGGTGGGCCTGAGGTTCAGGCCTTCCGCCTTCGCCACCTCGTCAAGCAGCTCTTCGTCGAGGTCAATGCTTGTTTGCATGGACCTTCTTTACACCCGCCGCCACTTGCGGGCAAGCCGCGTGCCTGCTCAGACCAGCCTCTGATTCTCCGAAACGGGCGGCGTATTTCTTGACGGCCAGCGTTTGGAACAACGCCGATCACGCCAGATTTTTATGCGACGTGATTTCCTAAAACTCTGCGCCCTCACCGGCCTTGACTTCGCCTGCCCCGGTGGCATGACCTCGCTGCTGCGCGCGGCGGTGAAGGAGGAGCCTCCTTACGAGGGGCTGTTCTACATCGTCTTCAACGCCTCGGGCGGCTGGGACACGACCTACTTGATTGACCCCAAGGGCGTCAACGAGATGAACCACCTCTACAAGGAGGGCGACATCCTCACGAAAGGCGCGGACAAATTCGCGCCGACGGACAAGCACAAGACTGGCGGCATGAGCAACGAGGAGTTCTACGCCGAGTTCGGCTCCGAGCTGCTCACGTTCAACGGCCTCGACTACTCGGTGAACAACCACGCGCCCGGCGCGCGCTACATGGCCACCGGCAAGCTCGACAGCCTCGCCTACCCGACCTTCGCCGCGCTCGTGGCCGCCGCGAAGGGGCCGACCTGCCCGCTCTCGTTCCTCACCTTCGGCAACTACTCGGCCACGGGCAACGTCGTCGCGATGTCGCGCGTGCCGTATCTGCCGTCGCTCCAGAAAATCGCGAACGCCGACCACATCGAGGGCAACCTGCGCTCGCCCTACCACGAGGACTTCGCGCTCACGCGCATCGAGCAGGCGCTGGCGGAACAGCGCGAGCTGCGGAGCCGCCGAGTCCATGCTCTACGCGGCGCAGGTGAACTCGAAGACGATGGCGCGCGTCACGCCACACATTCCCAAGGACGTGCCCAAGGAGCGGCTCGCGCAGCAGGCGGAGATTGCGCTGGCGTCGTTCAAGGCCGGCGTCTGCGTCTCGGCGAACCTGAGCATCGGCCAGTTCGACAGCCATCAGAACAACGACGTGGACCAGATGAAGCTCATCCCCGAGTTCCTCGCCGGCATCGCCTACGTCATCCGCCGGGCCGAGGCGCTGAAGATTCGGGACAAGCTCGTCATCGTCATCCAGAGCGAGATGGGCCGCACGCCGACTTACAACAAGGGCAACGGCAAAGACTACTGGTCCATCGGCTCGGTGATGTTCCTCGCCCCCGGCATCAAGGGCAACCGCGTCATCGGCGCAACGGACGAGAAGCAGTTCGGCGTGAACCTGAACCCGGCGACGCTTGCGCTGGACAAGAAGAAGGGCCTGAAGATTCGCCCCGAGCACATCCACGAGGCATTGCGGGAGTTCGCTGGTATCGCCACGCACGCGCATGCGAAGAAATTCCCGCTGGGGCTGACGGAGAAGGAGAAGCTGCGCGGGCTGTGGGGATGCGGCCCGTGCCGGCGGCTTCCAGCCGCCGTGTTGGGGGTTGAGTGCTTGAGCGTCGCTCGAATTGCTGTGGCCCGCAGACGGCGGCTGGAAGCACGCCGGCACGGGCGCTGGCTCAGGGAACTTGGGGATTGTGACGGAGCAACCGGGTGTTACAGTCCGTCAGACATTCCAATGGCCTCCGATAACCGCATCTCCCTGCCTGACTCGTTGCGCGCTCAGTTCGCGGCGCTGGAGCGCGCGCTGTGGCGGACGGAGACGACGCACGCGGTGGCCGGCGGGGTCGCGGCGCTGGCAGCTTCGTTCGCGCTGCTCTTCCTGTGCGACCGTGTCGGGGACACGCCGAAGGCGCTGCGCACGGCGCTGTTGCTTGCGGGGCTCGCGGGTGCGGCGTGGTTTGCGGTGCGGTGGTGTCGGAGCTGGATTTGGCAGCGGCGCGACTTGCGGGCGTTGTCGAACGTCGTGCAGCACGGGCATCGCCGGCTCGGCGACCGGTTGCTGGGCATCGTGGAACTCGCGGAGGAGAAACAGCGACCGCAGAACATGTCGCTCGCGCTCTGCCGCGCGGCCATCCGGCAAGTCTCGGCGGACGCGGCGAAGTTTGATTTCCTCGAGGTGGTGAACTCCCGGCCCGCGCGGCTCGCGAGCATCGCGCTCGCGGCGGGGCTGGTGCCGGTGGTGCTTGCGTTCGCCGTCGCGCCAGCTGCGGGTTGGAACGCGCTTCAGCGTTGGGCGGTGCCGGTCGCCGGCATTCCGCGCTACACGTTCATCACGCTCGAGAACGTGCCGGCGCAGCTCGTCGTGCCGCATGGTGAGCCGTTCGAGCTGGTGGCCAAGGTGACTTACCGCTCGTTCTGGAAGCCCGCGAGCGCGAGCGGGCGCTTTGAGTTGCAGTCCAAACTTTCCGCGCCGGTGAAGAACGGCTCGGCCAAGCTCACCATCCCCGGCCAGACGCAGAACGGTTCGCTCCGCGTCCGCCTCGGCGACGCCACGCACACCATCGCGGTGAAGCCGTTGCACCGCCCCGCACTCAAGCAGCTCGCGGCGAATGTCGCACTCCCGGCTTACTTGCAATACCCGGCGACGAACCAAGTCGTGCAGAACGCCACGTTGCCCGTGCTCGAAGGCAGCCGCGTCACGCTGGCCGGCACCGCCACGCGCCCGCTTGCGTCGGCGGAGGTGACGGTGGACAAGACCGAGCCGGTGTCGCTGCTGCTCTCGGGCGAGAAGTTCAATAGTGGCTCGCTCAAGCTCGACGCGTCGTCGCAGGCCACGTTCGATTGGCGGGATGAGTTCGGACTGAAGCCCATCGCGCCTTGGCTGCTGGCCTTGCGCCCGATGAAGGACGGCGCGCCACGCGTGGACCTCGGCGACCTCGGCATGGAGGTTTCGATTCTCGAGACCGATGTGCTGCCGCTGAGGTTCTCCGCATCGGATGACTTCGGCGTGCGCGAAGGCGCAGTCACCTCCGAGATTGTCGCGTCGCTCGACCCGACGAACACGCCGGCGATTGCGCAGTTCAGGAAGTCGGCGACGGGCGCGCAGGAGCGCCGCTTCACGAACACGTTCATGTTCAGCCCCACGGTCATGCGCATCCCGGCGGACTCGGTCGTCGAGGTGAAGGGT
The DNA here is from genome assembly GCA_005791875.1 of Verrucomicrobiales bacterium. Lineage (GTDB taxonomy): Bacteria > Verrucomicrobiota > Verrucomicrobiia > Limisphaerales > SXTU01 > SXTU01. The sequence continues at coordinate 14,105 of SXTU01000291.1, read as the reverse complement.
CTGGCCACGGACTTCCTCCCGGGCCGCGAGCCGGCGGAGTCAGTCACGCATCGCATCAACATCGTCAGCCTCTCCAAGCATGCAGAGTTGGTGCGGCAGCAGCTGGACGCGCTCTTCGCACAGGTCGAGGAAGTCACGCGCAAGGAGGAAGCCATCACCGCCGCGACACGCGAGTTGATGGGATTGCCAGAGGACAAGCTCAAGTCCGACGAGGCTGCGAAGAAGGCCGGCGAGCAGGCCGACGAGCAGGCGCGCAACGCCGCGCAACTCGACCGCATCGCGGAGCAGGGTCAGGACATCGTGCGCGAGGCGATGCGCAACCCGACGCTCACGCAGCAGACGCTCCGCGAGTGGACGCAGAACCTTGCGCAGATGAAGTCGCTTGCGAAGGGGGACATGAAGGACGCGCAGCAAGCGCTCCAAAAAGCGCAGGAGAGCAGCGAGGCAAAGGACCGCGCGGACGAGGCGACCAAGGCGCTTGAGGCGGAGGAGAAGGCGCTGGAGAAATTGCAGGCGCTCCAGAAGAAGATGAACGACGGCCTCGACAACTTGCAGGCGCTCACGCTGTCACAGCGGCTGAAGAAACTTTCGGAGTCGGAGAAGGGCCTGGGCGAGCAGCTCGGCAAGGTGGTGGGCGAGACCATCGGCCTGCTGCCGAGCGAGCTGCCGGAGCGTTACAAGAAAATCAACACGTCGCTGGCCGGCGACCAAGGCGGCGTGAAGGTGGAGGCGGAGAAGGTCGTGGCGGAGATGAGCCGGTTCTTCGACCGCACACAGCGCGCGAACTACGGCGAGGTCGCCAAGGAGATGAAGGAGGTCAACACGCCCAACGAGCTCGACCGCGTGCGCGGGCTGATTGACGCGAACATCTCGATGGACGCAATGGGCAACCTCGCGACTTGGACGAAGCGCTTTGCCGGCTGGTCGAAGAAGCTGGAGCCGCCGGAGGAGGAAAGCGGCGGAGGCGAAGGCGAGGGCCAGCCGAAGGAGGACAAGTTGCTCAAGATGTTGATGGCGGCGATCCGGCTGCGCGGGGGCGAGATGCGGGTGTTGCAGCAGACGATGCTGCTCGAAGAGGAGAAGGCGCAGAACCCCCGCTACGCCGAAGGGGCGCTGAAGGTCGGGGAGCAACAGCGTGCGCTGCGCGGCGACCTGACCAAATTGCAGATGAGCAACGACATCGAGGAGGCGAAGGAGTTCTTGCTCAACACGCAGGACGGCATGCGCGACGCGGAGTCAGCTCTCTTCGACAAGCTCACCGGTGATCCCGCGCAGAAGCCGGAGAACGACGCGCTGCTGAACTTGACCGACCTCATCAATCTCATCAACGAGCAGGCCAAGCGGCAGAAGCCCAAGGACGGCCAGCAACAGCAGCAGGCGCAGGCGGAGGCCGAGATGATGATGCAGATGGCGCAGCAGGAGGCGCAAATCGGCATGAAGCCCGGCCAGCAGCCCGGCGGTCCGAATCAAAACGGCGGCAACACCGACAAGGCCAGCGCGGGCACGGTTGGCGACGCGCGTGGAGCCGAGGCGGCGGCGCGCCGCACCGGCAAAGGCAGCGGCGTGACGCGGCAGGTGCCGGCGGAGTTCCGCGAGGCGCTGGAGAACTTCTTCAAGGCCGTGGAGGCGAAGCCGTGAGCGCGAAGGCGTCAGTGGAGCGCGGCCTTCAGGCCGCAGCAACGTCCGGCTGTCTGAATATGTCCTTGCGCCTTTTGCTGATCGGAACCTTCTGCAGCGTGAACGCCGCGCTCCGGTCATTGGTTATTCTTTGGGCCTTGGTCATTGGGCCTTGGTCATTCTGCGAAGCCTCCGCCCAACAGCTCTTCATCGAGAAGTCCGACGCCAGCCCGGCGGCGATTGACGTGATGTATGTGAAGGGCTTGCAGTATCTCATCAAGTCGCAGTCGGCGGAGGGCGCGTGGGCGGATGTGTATGGGCGGCAGCCGGGCGTCATCGGCCTGTGCGTGGTGGCGATGCTCGCGCACGGCGACGACCCGAACGTGGGCCCTTACGCGTCGGCCATCAAACGCGGGCTGAACGCCCTGCTCGCGCAGCAGAACAAGGACACCGGCTACATCGGCACCTCGATGTATAACCACGGCTTCGGTGCCCTCGCGCTAGCAGAAGCCTACGGTGCGGTGGAGGACGCCCGGCTCGGCCCGGCGCTCCAGCGCGCCATCAACCTCATCGTCGCCTCGCAGGCGCGCAACCCACACGGCGGCTGGCGCTACTCGCCGGAAAGCTCGGACGCGGACACGACCGTGAGTGGCGCGCAGATGGTCGCGATGTTCGCCGCGCGCAACGCGGGCCTCGCGGTGCCGGAGGATGCGATTCAGAAGGGCCTCAAGTATTTCACGAGCTGCAAAACTCCCGAGGGCGGTTACGGCTACACCGGCGCGAGCGGGCCGAACGCGACGCGGTGCGCCATCGGCGTGCTCGTCCAGGCGCTGGCGAAACGGAAGGACACGGCGGAGTTCAAGGGCGCGTGGCAGTATCTCCAGACCGCCGCTGGCGACGCGCACTACCAGCAATACTACCTCTACTACGCGGCGCAGGCTTACTTCCACAGCTCGCCGGACGCGTGGCGCAAGTGGAACGGCGCGAACATCAAGTCCCTCGCCGCCACGCAGAACAAGGACGGGAGTTGGGACGGGTCGTTTGGAAATTCCTTCGGCACGGCGGCGTCGCTGCTGTCGCTGGCGTTGAACTACCGGTTCCTGCCCATTTATGAACGGTAGGAAGCTTCAACTTGGAGTCGGAAAACGCTCAACGCTCAACGTTCAACGTTCAACGTCCAAGTGCGCGCCTTCGCACGTTGAGCGTTGGAAGTTGAACATTGGAAGTTATCTTCTTTTTGCGCTGCTGGCTGGTTCAACAAACCTGCCCGCCACCAACCTCCCCCCCGCCACCGTCTCCTTCCTCGACAGCTCCTTCCTGCGCGGGGAGATCGAGTCTCTGAACAGCGAGACGCTCAAGTGGCGGCATCCCAACGCCCGGCAGCCCATCGAGTTCACCACCACGAACCTGAACAGCATCCGCATGCCCGCGCGCGCGCTGGCGCTGCCGACCAATTCCGCGCCTGTCTGCCGAGTGCAGCTCGCCAGCGGCGACGAGTTCGAGGGGCAGTTGCTGTCGCTCGATGGCGAGAGCTTCGAGATCGAGACCTGGTTCGCCGGGCGGTTGCGCGGCCAGCGCTCGGGGCTGGCGAGCCTGTCTTTCTACGGCAGCAGCCAGTCCGCGCTCTACGACGGCCCGCGCGCGGCGGACGAGTGGAAGGTCAGCACCGGCTCCGCCACCGTGAACCGAATCGGGTTCGATGCCGCCGGCAACAATGTGAATTTCATGCCCGCCATTCGCTTCGCGGCACCAGCCCGGCCGGTCGTGGAGCCGACGCCGCAGGAAGCCGTGATCCAGCTCAAGGAGGAGATAGCGAAGCTCGGCGAGAAAGGCTCACCCGTCTTGAAGCAGGCTTTGGAATTGCGGCTGAAGGAAATGGAAGAGGCAGCGGCGAAGCAGCCGGCCAACGCGGTTGATCCGAAAGCGCCACCGCGGCCCGTCCTGCCCATCCGCGTCCTACCGAAACGCGCCGAGCCTCCGCTAGCGTCCGCCGTGGACCTAGCCGCGCAGGCAGTGAAGGCGGAAGTGGATCGCAAGCTCAAGGAGCTTCCCCAACCCGGCGAGCGCCCGCCATTGCCGCCACCGAAGCTTGCACCCGGCGACCCCGCGCCCGCGCCCGCCTTCAACAAGAAGCCCACAGTGCCCGAGATTTCCACGATGGCATCCCGCGCCCGCTTGGCCGCCACGGTGGCCGACTACCTGAAGACCGATTTGGTTCTGCTCGCAATCGAGGCCGGCCTGGTCAAAGCGCCGGCCATTAAGGCTGACTTGGAGAAGCAGGCCGAGGGCGGGAGCGATCAGCGCACTGTCATCCGCCGCGAAGGCGCGCTGCTCACGAGCCGTTTGCTGCGCGAGTTGGCGCATTTGAAGAACGACCCTTCAGCCATCGCGCTCACGCGGACCTATGACCTGCTCGGCGGCGTGCGGGCAGTAGCGGCGGCACCCGCTGCCATCCAGCCGCACGCAGTCGCCGCCATCATGAAGTTCGTCGAGACCGCGCAGAAGGCCGCGGCGGCTGGCGAGTTCATCAAATCCGACCTGGTGCGCGCCGCCGTGGACGCGGATGTCGCCTCCGAACGCGCGCTCTCGCGTTGGTTCGAGGACTTCACGGACGCCGCCGCTGTCGCGCGGGACAAGGCAAAGGAGACGCGCTTCAAGTCTCTGATGAAGGCCGAGGCCGCGCAGTTGGGCGCGCGGCTTTTGCAGACGCTCGCGGCGGGTGCTGGCGTGGCCGAGACGCGTGAACTTGATCAGCAGCTTGCGCAGGCGCAGGCGGATCTCGGCATGGGCGCGCTCGTGGTGGCGCATGCCAACGCGCTCGCCGAGGCGCGGGTCCGCGCGCTCGGTGCGTTGCAGTTGAACAACCTGAACGTCGTCGGGGCCGCCGGCGCAGAGGCCGCGCTCGCCGGCCGCGCCGCCACCGCGAACACGAACGCCGCGTGGACCTTCCGCGACGGCGCGTATTACGGGACTGCCGTGGGCACGCTCGGGCGCGAGTGCAATCTGCCCACGAAGGCGCGCATCGAGTTCGACATGGCGTGGAAGGGCCAGCCCTTCTTCCGCTTCTCGTTCTTCACGCGCAACACGGAGCAGTTCGACTTCAGCGACGGCTGGCAGTTCTACACATCGTCCTCCGGCTACATCTACTCGATGCGCCGCTCCGGTGCCGGTGCCACCAGTTCCAGCGGGGCGCGCGTGCCGCAGATGCTCAACAAGAGCACGGTGCGCCTCACCTTCCTCGTCAACACGGAGACCGAGATCACCACGATGCTGGCCGACGGCGAGAAGGTCCACGAGTGGAAGGGCATGGGCTCGCCCGGTCCCGGCACCGGCGTAGTCTTCTATAACTACAACTCCAACTCCCGCGTCCGCGTCAGTGACATCCGCATCACGCCGTGGGACGGCCGCGTGGACCGCGATCGCGAACCGCTGGGCGCGCCGGGAGCCGATCCTGACAAGCTTGTGGAAGTGCCGCCGCCCGACACCGCCGTCGTGGAGTTCGTGAACCAGGACCGCGCGACAGGCACGCTGCACGGCATTCGTGATGGCAAGCTCGCGTTCAACCCGGCGGGCGCGAAGCTGGAGATTCCCCTGACGCGCGCGGCGCTTATCGCCTTCCCGGTAAACGCTGCGCCGGAGCTGCCGAAGGTCGAGGGCGTCCAGGTCACACTGCACCGCAACGAGCGGCTCACGCTGTCGCTGGAGAAGTGGGGGCCGGGCGAGGTCACCGCCGTCAGCCCCGTGTTTGGCCGGCTGACGCTCAAGCCGGAGTCCATCCGCGCGCTGCGTTTCAACCCCTCCACGCCGCGCGGTCCGGTGGATGAATGGGGCGGGCCGTGAGGGCTTCTATTCCCGCGCGCGTGAAGAAATGCTCAGTAATAAGTGATCAGTGTTTAGCGATGAGTGACCAGCCGGATGCCAGCCCGCTCTCGACCCGGATCACCAATTACTTATCAGTAATCACTAATTACTTCCTGCTCGCCGCGCTCCTGCTCGCCACCGCACTTCCGCTCTGCGCACAGAACTTGATCCAACCTCCCGCCCCTCGCCCGGCACCGAAGGTTTTTGCTCCCCCGCCCGGCCATGCGCAGATTTTCGCGCCTCTCGCAGGCCCGGCAGCGCCCGATGGAGATGTGTTTCAGTTCCTTGATGGCTCCCGGTTGCATGGCTCGTTGCAGGCGATTGACCCGGCTGGCATCCGCTGGAAACACCCGGCGTCCGCTGCGCCCATCGCGTTCCTGCCGAACAACGCGCACCTTATTCGCTTCGCGCAAACCGCACCGCCCCCGGCACAGTCCAGCGCGCACCACACCTGCCGCTTCCGCTTCGTGAACGGCGACGAGCTGACCGGCAACCTCGTGTCGCTCGACGCCTCGCACATCGAGCTGGAGACGTGGTTCGCTGGGAAGCTCCGCGCGCCGCGCGCGGGCGTGCAGTCGCTCGCGTTCCTCGCACGAGGATTCGCCACGCTCTACGACGGACCCAACGGCCTGGAGGGCTGGGCCACCGGGCCGACGCCCGCCGCATGGCAGTTCCGCGATGGCGTGCTCTCCGGCAGCGCGAACGCCTTCATGGGCCGCGACCTCAAGCTCCCCCCGCAGTCGCGCGTGGAGTTCGAGGTGGGCAGCAGCGGGGCGTTGAACCTCTACTTCAGCCTCTACACCGACGCGGTTGAGCGCTTCAACTTTGCCGCCAGCGGCTACCAGTTCAACCTCGGTCTGGGCTACGTGAACCTCATGCGCGGGCAGGGCCAGTTCGGAATGCAGCACCTCGGCCAGGCGCAGATCCCCGTGCCGCTGCCGGGTCGCAAGATGCGTGTCGAGATCCGCACGGACCTGCTGGCAGGCGCGGTCACGCTGGTGGTGGACGGCAACGTGATCCAGCAGTGGAACGACCCGAACCTAGTGAAGCCCGCCGTGCCAGCGCTCGACCCGAATCTGCCGCCGACCGTCGCCGAGGCGGTTCGCGCCGCCGCTGCCGCGCGCGGCCCGGCACTGCCGGGGACGGGCATTTCGTTCTACATGCTCCAGGGCGGAATTCAGTTGAGCGGCGTCAAGGTCTCGGCGTGGGACGGCCGCCCCAGCGAGCCAGAAATCGTCGCGACGAACTTCACCGGCCATCTCGTCCGCCTCGCGAACCAGGACCGCGCGTTGGGCGACGTGCGCGCCATCCGCGACGGCAAGCTCACGCTGACCTCGACCGCCGGCAGCCTGGAAATTCCCCTCACCCGGATCACGCAGGTTGTCCTCGCTCCAGTCACTCCGCCCGCAACGAATCGTCCGGCGGGCGAGGCGCACGCACACCTGAGCAGCGGCGAGACCGTCGCGTTCACGCAGCCGCGCTGGGACGGCAAGCAGCTTGCCGGCGTCAGCCCGCACTTCGGCCCGCTCGCGCTCGACGCGCGCTGGCTGCGGATGCTGCGCTTCAACCCGGGCCGTGAACCGCTGGTGCTGGACCTCCCGTTCATGGGGGCCGAGCTGCAACAATTTTTCGAGAGATGAAAGCTGTGTTGCGTGTTGCGTGTTGCGTGTTGCGTGCCGTCGCTCGCGGGTGTCCGGCGTCATTCACGCATCACGCATCACGCATCACGCTCCTGGCCCTGCTCAGCGCCCTCACCCTCGGCGCCGGCTCTGCCTCAACCCCTCAGGCCCTCCTCTTCCGCAACGGCGACCTTCTCACCGGCCAGCTTGAGTCCATCTCGCCCGCGACCGGCCTGCGCTGGCGGCACACGGACGCGGCGGCTTCGATTGAGTTCCAGCCCGCCGCGCTGGCGGAAATCCACCTCGGTGCACAGTTGCCACCGCCCGCGAACTCTCCGAACTTCTGCTTCGTCCGCCTCACCAACGGCGACGAGATCTCCGGCAACCTCAAGTCGCTCAATGAACAGCAGCTCGTGCTGGAGACGTGGTTTGCTGGCACGTTGACGGTGCCGCGTCCGCGCGTCGCCAGCGTGCGCCCGGCTGGGCCGACGCCGCGCGCGGTCTTCGCCGGGCCGGACGGGCTGGAAGGCTGGACGATGGGCAAGGCGCTCGGCGGGGTGATCGCTGCCGGGGAATGGCATTTCGTGAACGGCGCGTTTGTAGCAACGCAGCCCGCGTCCATCGCGCGCGACGTGAAGCTGCCGCCGAGTTCCTCGCTGGAGTTCGACCTCGCGTGGCAGGGGCAGTTCGCGCTGGCCATCGCGCTCTACACGGATTCGCTCCAGCCCGTGCGCCTCGCGCAGACAGCGGACGAGCCTCCGTTCGGCGGGTTTTACAGCCTTCAGTTGAATAGCTACTCCACGCAGCTCCTGCTCGTGAAGCACAAGGAGCCGGTGCGCCAGCTCGGCATGGCCGTCATCCCGCAGCTCCAGCAGACCAACCGCGCGCGAATCGGCATCAAGACCAGCCGCGAGCAGAAGACCATCACCGTGTTCATCAACGGCGTCCTGGCGAAGCAGTGGGTCGACACCGAGGGCTTCGGCGGCCAGGGCACCGGCATCCGGCTCGTGCATCAGGGTTCGGGACCAATGCGGCTGGCAAACCTCCGCATCAGCGAGTGGGACGGGCGGCTCGATGAAAACGTCGCCGCGCTCGTGCCCAACGTGAAGAACGACGTGGGTCGCCTGGTGAACCGCGATACCATCGCAGGCCGCCTGGTGGAGCTGAAGGACGGCAAGCTGCGCTTCGCAGTCGCGGACAACTTCATCGAGATACCCATGGACCGCATCGGGCAGGTGGACTTCGCCACCGACCGCGCGCAGACCGCGCCGGTGCAGGCCGGCGACATCCGCGTGTTCTTCGCCGGGCGCGGCAGCCTGACGATTGCGCTGGAAAGCTGGACAGAGAAGGCCGTGCGTGCGAGCAGCGCGAACTTCGGAAAGGCGGAGTTTGCGCCGAGGGCGTTCAGCAGGATTGTGTTTCAGCCGCAGCCGTAGCGGGGAATGACCAATTCTCAATGACGCAATGCCCAAAAAATGACCAAGGCCCAATGGAGCGCTGGGAGCCGCAAGACGCTTGCCGGGCATTGGGTATTGGAAATTGAGCATTCATTGGGCATTGCGTCATTGGTCTTTGGTCATTCTAAATCTTGTGTCCGAGATGAAACTCTACTTCCTCCGCCACGCCGCCGCGCTGGACGGCGCGGATGACGCGAAGCGCCCGCTCTCGCCCACCGGCCGACGGCAGGCGCGCAAGCTCGCGCGGCTGCTGCGTCGTGCCGGAGTCGCCTTCGATCTGGCATTCACCAGCCCGCTCGTGCGCGCGAAGCAGACCACGGCCATCCTGCTCGACATCACGAACGAATTGCAGCCGGTCACGGCGCAGGAAGTCTCGGTCCTGCTGAACGAGGCGGACCCCGACACCTTTTCCGACTGGCTAGTCCGACTCCCGGAGGCGAGCCATGTTCTGCTCGTCGGCCACGAGCCGTCGCTCTCCGCTCGGGTGAGGCGAATGCTCGATTTGGATCGCGCGGACTCGCTGGAGTTGTCCAAGGGCGCAGTCGCCTGTGTGAAGACCTCCGACAAACTGGAAGGCTCGCTGAGTTTCCTCATCACCCCAAAAGCGCTCGGAGTGGGTGGCACCCGCCAGTCATGAACACAGAGTTGCAAATTGAGTTGCAGCGGCTCGTCGCAGAGCTGGGCGTGGAGAAGTTCCGCCGCCACATCTTCCTATGCGCAGACCAGACCAAGCCCAAGTGCAGCCCGCGCGAGGCGAGCATCGAGTCGTGGGATTATCTCAAGCGCCGGCTGAAGGAGCTGGGCCTTGTCGGCCCGCAGGCGCTGGTCTATCGCACGAAGGCCAACTGCCTCCAAGTCTGCGCGCGCGGTCCCATCGCGGTCGTGTATCCCGAGGGCATCTGGTATCACTCGTGCACTCCGGTGGTCTTGGAACGCATCATCCAGGAACACCTCGTCGGCGGACGGCCCGTGTCAGAGTTCACCTTCGCACAGCACCCGCTCTGACACTCTGTGGAGAAGCCATCGTTGTGGCGGCGGCGTTCACCGGACTTGCGCCACGACAGAGGTGCTCCAAGTGATCCGCCATGACTCGGCGTGCGTCCGTGGTGTCCCGCCGCAATGTTGACTCCGCTGCTTCCAGGATTACAGTCGCGCGTATGACACTCCTCCAGACGCGGGTGGATGAAAAGACGGCGCGCAGCTTTGCTCGCGCGGCGAAGGTGCGCGGGCACACTCCCTACAGCCTGCTTCAAGAGTTGGTGAAGGACGCTGCCGCGCAGGCAAAGCGGCGCACGTGGAAGCAGCACTTTGAATGGCTGGACAGCATGGGCATGAAGCCCGCGTCCTGCGGCATCGTGGCCCGGCAGCGCGAGGAGGACGGCGAGCGGTGAACTACGCCGACACGAGCTTCATCGCCGCCGCCTACGCGGTGGACGTGAACACCCCCGAGGCCCGCCGCTACATGGCGGAGGAGGAACCGCGCCTGCCCTTCACCTTCCTCCACTGGCCGGAAGTCGCCAAGGCGCTCTGGACGAATCATCCCGCGAAGGCGGAGGCCGTCTGGGACGAGTTGAAGGGGGCGCTCGCCGACGGACAGACCCTCTACCGGCTGCAGCTTGATGCCGACGCCGTGGCCCAGCGCGCGGCCGGACTCATGCGCCACTACGCGCACCGATGGCCCAAGCTCCGCGCGATTGACGTGATGCACGTCAGCGCCGCCGTCGAGTGCCATGCGAAAACCTTCCTCTCCTTCGACACGCGCAGCTACCAGCGCGTCCTTGCCCACACGCAGAAGCTCAAGGTCTGGCCCGCCATCACCAGCGAGGAAGCGGCGCACCTCAAGTAGGCAAACCGCCGCCACACTGGCGCTGCATTTCAGCAACGCATCACCCCGCCGCCTCAATCATCCGGTCGAAGAGCCGGTCCACTTCGCGCGTGGTTTCAGCGTCTAGTCGAAAGCCGACGGGGCCGCGGACGAGGGTGTTCTTGAAAATGCCTTGCCGCACCAGCAGGTGTTTCTCCACGGCGAGGAAGGCGTCGAGGCTGGTCTGCATCGAGATGAGCGCGGCGAGCGGGCCGTGGATGCGGTCGGCGCGCGTGGTGTCGCCGGCGGCGAGCGCGTGCCAGAGCGGGACGAGGCCGCGGATGAGGTCCGCGCCCGGCATGGTGCCCACGATGCCGCGCCGGAAGGAGTCCACGAGCGCGATGCCGCCGGTGCCCTCGAAGACGCGCGCACGTCCGCCCGTGGCGTCGCGCAGTTCGGAGAGCTTCGGGCCGATGGGGCTGGCCTCGGGCTTGTAGAGCACGCGCTCGGGGCCGAACTCGTCGAGCAACCGCGCTTGCATGGCGATGGGCATGGGCTTGCCGACGTAGCCGCTGGCGTCCTGCACGATGACCGGGATGCGGATGGCCTCGATGATGCGCCGGTAGTAGGCGAGCAGTTCCCCCTCGCCGATGCCCACGGACACGGGCGGAATGGCCATCACCGCATCCGCGCCGACGGACTCGGCGTGCCGCGCGTAACGCTCGGCGACCTTGCTGGACTCCGCGCCGACGCTGATGACGACGACTCCGCGCGCGCGACCGAACTGGGTCGCTGCCGCCGCGAGTTCCTCGCGCTCCTCGCTGCTGAGGCGCAGTGTCTCGGACACCATCGCCATGACGATGCCGTGCGCGCCGCAGTCGTGGAGCCAGGTGATTTCGCGTTCGAGCGTGACGTGGTCAAGGGTCTCGTCGGGATGCCAAGGCGTTTGGAAAACCGGCAGGACGCCGCAGAGTTCGCGTTGATTGGAAGACACGGCGGAGTTTTAGGCCGCGACGTGGGGGCAGGCAAGTGCGTGCTCGTGCCGGGGCATTCCCAACTCGGAGCGGCGGCGAGTCGTCCACGCGGAGCGTGGCGACTGGAAGTCGCCGGCACGGGTGCGGAGCTTTCGCCTTCCCGCGACTTCGCCCGCGTGGTTCAGTCGCGGCGTGATCGGCACGCTCATCAACACGGTGGCCATCCTTGCGGGCGGGTTTCTCGGGCTGCGGGCGTCGCAGCAGTTCTCTGCACGGACGCAGACGAACATCAAGCTCGTGCTCGCGGCGTTCACGATCTGGGTGGGGTTGAGCATGGTCTGGCAAGGGATCGGTGGCTCGTTCGGCGGCGTGGTGAAGCAGCTCGGCATTGCGATGCTCGCGCTCGTGCTGGGCAACGGGCTGGGCATGGCGCTGCACCTGCAGGCTGGCTTGAACAAGCTCGGCCAATACGCCAAGCAGCGCATCGCCAGCGCGAGCCCGACGAACGACAACCGCTTCAGCGAGGGCTTCATCACCTGCACATTGCTCTTCTGCGTGGGGCCGATGGCGATCCTTGGGTCGCTCGAGGACGGCACGACTGGGAAATTCCGCATCCTCGCCATCAAGTCCGCGATGGACGGCCTGGCGGCGATGGGTTTCGCGGCGACGTTTGGCCCCGGCGTGTTGCTGGCCGCGCTGCCGGTGTTCGCGTATCAGGGCACGCTCACGTTGCTGGCCAACGCGCTGGCGAACCAGCTTAACGATCCGCTGCTGCTCAACTCCATCCGTGTCGCGGGCGGCCTCGTCGTGATGTGCATTGCCGTGGTCATCCTCGGCCTGCGCCAAGTCCCACTGGCGAACTACCTGCCCAGCCTCGTCGTCGCGCCGCTGCTGACGCACTGGTGGAAGTAGTGCGTAGCTGGGTTGGCTCAGTGGCTCAACGGACGCGCGTTTGCGCAAACTTCACGCGACAGGAGTCGGCGGCCGAGCCAGTTGAACGGGTGAACTTCCCGGGCTGGCTGATCCTCCGCGCCCACGAGCGCTCGCCCTTCGCACACCCAGTCAAAAATCGCGCCTTCGAGATTGAAGACTTCCGTGTGACCCGCCTCGGCCAACCGTTTCGCCATGCTGGACGAGCGGAAGCCCGCCGCGCAGTAGCAGACAATGGGTTGCGTCGGTGGCACGTCGGCCAGCACAGCCCTCGCGTCATCGCCGAACTCCACGCGCCGCGCGCCAAGCAGATGGCTCACGGCGAATTCCTCGGGTTGACGCACATCCAACAGCAGCGGCTTGGGCTGCGAGCCGTCCGCCAGCCAGGCGGCCAGGCGCGCGGCCGGGAGCTGTCTCACCGACGGAAAAACTACGCGCATGAACACGCGGGCGAGAGCACGGAAACAGCGCTGCATGGCGAGAGCATGAAGATTTCTGGGCCAGCCTGAAAGCTCCTTGCTGGCGCACCCGCCGGGATTAATCTCCCAGCGTGCTCATCACTGGCATCCTAAATCCCGCCCTCAACTCGCTCCTCGCGCGCGTGCGCCACACGAACACGCTCGTCATCGCCGACCGCGGCTTCCCGCTCTGGCCGGGCATCGAGACGGTGGACATCTCGCTCGTGGACAACGTGCCGACCGTGCTGCAAGTGCTCGCCGCCGTGCGGCAGAATTTCGTCTTCGGCCAGGCCTACATGGCGCAGGAGTTCGTTAAGGAGAACGCGCGCAAGACCAAGAACGAGTTCCTCCGCGCACTCCAAGGTTGCGCCGTGGACTTCGAGCCGCATGAGCAACTCCGCCAACGTGTGCCCAAGGCGATTGGTTTGATTCGCACTGGCGACACCATCCAATACTCGAACATAGTGCTGGTGTCCGGTCGGTGAGCGCGTGCCGGCGGTTTGCAACCGCCGTCCATGAGGAACCGCAGTTCGGCGCGGCTTCGATTTATCCACGCGCAACACGGCGGTTGCAACCGCGGGCACGACCTCACGCCGCCAGCGCGGCCAGCAAAGTGCGCAGCTCCGCCTCCACCTGCGCGGGGTCGGCGAGACTTTGGGCGATTTCGTCGCGCAGCAGCGCACGGTAGCGCTTGCGCAGATGGTGGACGGCCACGCGGAATTCCTTCACCTCCTTGAGCGGCACGCCGATAAACATGTAAGTCCAAACCATAAGTTCACCGCCACTAGGAAGGCCGCTGCCCGACACCAAGCGGTGCGGGCGTGTCTTGCCCGTCTGGTCCACGGACACGATTTCCACCTGCCAATCGGTGGAACTGTGCGACATCACGGTGGCGGCCTGCGTTCCGGTGGGCGTATCCGTCGCACCATGCATTGCTATATTCCAAAGCGGGTCGCCGGGCTCGCGAAATTGCTGCCTGCGGTGAGTGGCGGGGTCGAAGGTAAACCCCGTCCGTTGCGCCTCGAGCGCAATGCCCGCCCGCAGCGCGACGAACCGGTCCAGTGCCGGCTGCCGAGCCTTGTAAACCGCGGCCATCCCGCCCGCGCCGAGCAGGCTAAGGATTTCGAGCTGCAGGAAGAGCCGGGCGATTTCCTCGACCGGCGGCGGCGGGAAGCGGCCCGGCTTGCCGCCGGGATCAGTATCCATGCCCTGCGCGAGCAGGCAGGCGGGACAAAGGCCCGCTGGGGCCGAGGCGGGAAGCGGCTTGCCGCAGTTGGGGCAGTTGGCAGTCTGGCTCAAGGTCGTGCTCATAAACTTCTAATCGTTCGGTGCCAGACTCAGAAGCGTTTTTCGGAAAGCGTTACGGGAAATATCACCTTGCCCCC